>DASTRQ010000032.1:0-4126 GCA_035761145.1 Gemmatimonadales bacterium | reverse complement strand
CGAGGGGGATGGGGGTGGAGAGGGGATCGCAGGCGCCCCACCAGACCCGCGTGCCGGCGGGAAGCCGCTCGGTGAAGAGGTGCAGCAGCGTGGTCTTCCCGATCCCCGCCTCGCCCGCCACCAGCGCCACGCACCCGGTCCCGAGCGCGGCGGTGAGCTCGGCCAGGAACGGGTCGCGTTCGAGGATCGGGAGGTGCTGCCGCGTGGCCAGACGACCGCTCCTGCTAGGGGTGCCCGTCACTCTCCGGGGTCACGTCGCGATGCCCCGCCCGGACCAGGGCCTCGCGCGCGGCACGCACGGCCGCCTCGCGCACGAGAAGATAGTCGGTGTCGTACGTGCTCACCGCCATGATCGGGATCCCGGCCGCGGCCAGCGGCGCCGCGAGCGAGACCAGCACCCCGACGTCGCTGAAGGGGAAGGGGCCGTGCAGCTGCAGCAGCGCCCAGTCACGGGTGGCCTCGACCTCCCCCGGCACCGCGGCGGCGGGGCAGATGATCGAGAGCTCCGTCGGCGTGCGGCTGATCGTCACGAAACCGCCGGCGGCCAGCGCCCACCCCGGCACCGCGGCGTCGGGGGCGAGCTTCAGGATGGCCCAGCGGCCGGGGCATTGGGAGAAGGAGTGCATCGGGGAAATCTACTCCTCCCATCACCCTTCCTTCCCGTCCCGCCGCATACCATTGCCACGGGACCAGCCAGGGAGGATCCCGTGAAAGCCTTCATTGACGACCTCGAGGAGCTGGCGGAGGACAATCGCGACTTCCGCCAGGTGCTCTATACCGGTCCGCACCTGCAGCTCGTGGTGATGTCGCTGGCGCCGGGGGAGGACATCGGCGAGGAGGTGCATCCCGACACCGACCAGTTCTTCCGGGTGGAGTCGGGGAAGGGAGAGGTCTCGATCGAGGGGCATACCACCTGGATCGAGGGCGACGTGGCGATCGTGGTGCCGGCGGGGAGCCGGCACAACATCAGGAACACGGGTGACCGCCCGCTCAGGCTCTCCACGCTCTACGCGCCGCCCCAGCACCCGGCGGGGACGATCCACCACACCCGGGCGGAGGCGACGGCGGCCGAGGCGCGCTAGAAGCGCGCGGCGCTCAGGCGCCGGCCTCGTGCGCGATAGTGAGAAGGAAGGCCGAGTCGCGCTCGGCGTCCACCCGGTGGGTGCGCCCGGGGAGGAGGGTCAGGAGGTCGCCCGGGCCGAGCGGCTGGGCGCGCCCCTCGGCGGTGAAGCGGATGGCGCCCTCGAGCACGTGGACGGAGATCACGCCCGGCGCCACGTGCTCCTCGAGGGCGGCGCCGGCGCGCAGGGCGATGAGCACCAGGCGCAGCGATCCCTGCTTGGCGAGGGTGATGGTGCGCCTGCCGGCGGTCCAGTCGGACTCGCCCTTGAGGCGCGCGAGCTCGTCGGCCAGACGGAAGGAGAGCACAGGGGCCTCGAGCGGGCGCTCGGTGCCCGGATGGGGACGGTCGGTCACGGTCGGCTCCACGGATGGCGTGTCCCGGGAAGGTAGCACGCCCGCGGGGGATCGGGACTAGCCGTCCGAAAGTCCGGGGTAGAGCCGCTCGGCGCAGGCGGGGCAGAGGGAGTGGGTGAACTCCGCCTCGGTGCGCTTGGCGATGTACTCCTCCACCCGCACCCATTCCCCCTTCTCGTCCCGGATGCTCTTGCACACGGAGCAGACCGGGAGCATCCCGCGCAGGGTGCGCACCTCGGCCAGGGCGCGGTCGCGTTCCTGGATCACGCGCGCCAGCACGCGTTCCCGCTCCACGAGGGGGGTGGTGTCCGCTACGTGGACGTAGAACCCGTGCACCACACCGTCGCGCGCATCGGGGATGTAGTTGGCGATGCTGTGGCGCAGGAGGCCGGTGCGGGGGTCGGGGATCTCGCGCTCGAAGGTCTGCGGCTCCCCGCGGAGCGCCCCCTCGATATAGGGGAGGTTGAGGAGGTAGATGGGCCCGAGCAGCTCCGTCATCGTGATCCCGAGCATCTGCTCCCGGGTCCGCCCGAACCAGTCGCGGTAGGCGGCGTTGGCGAAGCGGCACCGCTGCTCCGCGTCCCAGTAGGCCACCATCGCGGGGATGTGGTCCACCACCGCCAGCGCGATGTTGGCGAAGTCCCGGGAGAGGGGGGAGCCGCTGGTCCACGTCATGAGAGCTCCTGGTCGCTGTCCTCAAGCTAGGACGAGGAGGCCCGGGAAGCCCGAAGGGGTGATGAAGCGGGGATGAGGATCGGCCGCCTCGACGGCGCCTGCTTCTACACCGTCGAGGCGGCGGGGCAGTGGAGCGTGCAGTCGGTGCATTCGGCGGAGCTCAGTCTTCCCCCACGGCGACGCGCACGTGATGTCGAGCGGCACCGACAACCGGCGCGAGGCGTACGTCCAGCGCATCCTCCCCGAGCGCTTCCCCGACACCCTGGTGCTGGGGCCCGGGGCGCCGGCGGCGTGGTTCGTATGCGGCTACCTCGGGTGCGACCGGCTCCCGTTCAACCCGATGCTGGGCGCGCTCCCGCGGCAGATGCACCTCCCCGCGGCGCTGCACGGCTGGCTCGGCGCCTTCGTGCGGCAGGTCACCGAGGAGTCGCGCCGGGGGCGGGCGGGGGCCGAGACGGTGCTCACCCGGCTGGCGGAGCTGATGTTCATCGAAGTGCTGCGGCGGTATCTCGACGCGCTTCCCGAGGGCGGGGAAGGCTGGCTCGCGGCGCTGCGCGACGAGGTGGTGGGCCGGGCGCTCACGCTGCTGCACGCGCGTCCCGCGCATCCGTGGAGCCTGGCGGAGCTCGCGCGCGAGGTGGCCTCGTCGCGCACCAACCTGGCCACCCGCTTCACGGCGATCGTGGGCCAGCCGCCGATGCAGTACCTCACCCAGTGGCGGATGCAGGTGGCGGCCAACCTCTTGGTGCAGGGGACCGCCAAGGTCTCGGCCGTGGCGGCGGAGGTGGGGTACGCCTCGGAGGCGGCGTTCAGCCGGGCGTTCAAGAAGGCCACCGGGCTGGCGCCGGGGGCGTACCGCGAATCGCGCCGGCCCCGACGGGGGTAGGGCGCGCCGAACGGAAGGGCAGGAGATCGGGACGGCCGGGTATAGGCCGTCCCGTGGCATTGAGGCACCTTGGTGCCCGTGCGCCATCGCGGCGCGCGGCGGACCCCCACCAAGGAGCGCGATGTCGTCCGAACTCGTTTCCGAAGACCTGCTCACCCAGCGTGCCCGCACGATCTGGAGCGCGGCGGATTTCCTCCCGATCGCCCGCAGCTTCGCGGCGGGGGCCCAGGCGTTCGTGGCCCGGCTGGCGCTGGCCCGGGGGGAGCCGGTGCTCGACGTGGCGTGCGGCACCGGGAACCTGGCGCTGCCGGCCGCCCGGGCGGGGGCGCGGGTGACGGGGATCGACATCGCGCCCAACCTCATCGCCCACGCGCGGGCCGAGGCGCTGAGCGCGGGGCTCTCCATCCGCTACGACCTGGGGGACGCGGAGGACCTGCCGTACGAGGAGGGGGAGTTCGACACGACGGTCTCGATGTTCGGGATGATGTTCTGCTACCGCCCCGAGCGCGCCACGGACGAGCTGCTGCGCGTCACGATGCCGGGGGGGCGCATCGCGCTCGCCACCTGGACCCCCGAGGGGTTCGTGGGGGAGATGCTCCGCGCGCACACCGCCGTGGTGGCGCCGCCGCCGGGGGTGCCGAGCCCGCTGCTCTGGGGGGTGGAGTCGGTGGTGCAGGAGCGCTTCGGGGCGCGGGTGCGGGCGCTCGACTGCACCCGGCGCACGCTCGAGCTCCGCTTCGCGCTCCCGCCGGCCCAGGTGACGGAGCTCTTCGCCACCTGCTACGGGCCCACGGTGGCGGCGCTCAAGGTGGCGGGGCGGGAGGGGGCCGCGGAGCTCCGGGCCTCGCTCACCCGGCTCTTCAGCGAGCACAACAGCGCCACCGACGGCGGCACGGTGATCGTGGCGGAGTACCTCGACGTCCAGGCGCGCGTGGCGTAGGGGCGGGGGGAGGGGAGACACGGAGTTCACCGAGACACACGGAGAACGCACGAAGAACTGCATTGGTCGTGATCCCGGATGGAGCCCTCCGTCCGAGACCACAATGTCATTTGCCGTGCCTTCGTCCCTCCGTGCTTTCCCGTTGAGGC
>DASTRQ010000031.1:0-18062 GCA_035761145.1 Gemmatimonadales bacterium | reverse complement strand
GGCGCCCCCGCCACGCCGCCCCCGGCGGCGGCGCCCGGCGGCCGCGCCGAGAAGAAGTCCAAGACCCCCGCGCTCGACCACTTCTGCCGCGACCTGACGCAGCTCGCGGCCGAGGGGCAGCTCGACCCGACCATCGGGCGGGCCAAGGAGATCGAGCGGGTGATGGAGATCCTGGCCCGGCGCAAGAAGAACAACCCGGTGCTCATCGGCGAGCCCGGGGTGGGGAAGACGGCCATCGTCGAGGGGCTGGCGCTGATGATCGCCAACGCGCTCTGCCCCGACGTGCTGCGCGACCACCGGGTGCTGGCGCTCGACATGGCGGCGGTGATCGCGGGCACCAAGTACCGCGGCCAGTTCGAGGAGCGGCTCAAGGCGGTGATGAACGAGATCGCGGCCAACAAGCAGGTGATCCTCTTCATCGACGAGCTGCACACCCTGGTGGGCGCGGGCGCGGCCGAGGGGGCCATCGACGCCAGCAACATGCTCAAGCCCGCGCTGGCGCGCGGCGAGCTGCAGTGCGTGGGCGCCTCGACCCTCAACGAGTACCGCAAGTACATCGAGAAGGACGGCGCCCTCGAGCGCCGCTTCCAGACGGTGATGGTGGAGCCGCCGAGCATCGACGAGACCGTCGAGATCCTCAAGGGGCTCCGCAAGAAGTACGAGGAGCACCACCGCGTGAGCATCCCGGACGAGACGCTCCGGGCGGCGGCGGAGCTCTCCGAGCGCTACATCACCGACCGGTTCCTGCCGGACAAGGCGATCGACGTGATCGACGAGGCGGGGGCGCGCGCGCGCCTGGCCGCCCAGGTGCCCCCGGCCGAGGTGGCCGAGCTCAAGGGGCAGCTGGAGCAGGTCAACGTCGAGAAGGAGAACGCCGTCCGCGACCAGAACTTCGAGAAGGCGGCCGCGCTGCGCGACCGGGAGCGGGAGCTGCAGCAGCAGATCCGCGCCCGGCAGGAGGAGTGGGAGAAGGAGCGCCAGACCCGCCGGCCGGTGATCGACGAGGAGGCGGTGGCGTTCATCGTCTCGCGCTGGACCGGGATCCCGGTGACGCGGATCCAGGAGGCCGAGGCGGCCCGGCTGCTCCGGATGGAGGAGGAGCTCCACGCCGCCGTGGTGGGCCAGGACGAGGCGATCCGCGCCGTGGCGCGCGCCATCCGCCGCTCCCGCGCCGGGCTCAAGGACCCCGACCGCCCCATCGGCTCGTTCGTCTTCTCGGGCCCCACCGGGGTGGGGAAGACCGAGCTGGCCCGGGCGCTCGCCAAGTTCCTGTTCGCCGACCCTACCGCGCTGGTGCGCGTGGACATGTCGGAGTACATGGAGAAGTTCTCGGTGAGCCGCCTCATCGGCGCGCCCCCGGGGTACGTGGGGTACGAGGAGTCGGGCACGCTCACCAAGGCGGTGCGACGCAAGCCCTACTCCGTGATCCTCCTCGACGAGATCGAGAAGGCGCACCCCGACGTGTTCAACATCCTGCTGCAGGTGCTCGACGAGGGCCACCTCACCGACAACTACGGCCGGATGATCGACTTCAAGAACACCGTGGTCATCATGACCTCGAACGTCGGCGCCCGGGACATCATGGGCGGCGGCAAGAGCCTGGGCTTCCACGAGCGGAGCGCCACGGCCACGTACGAGGAGATGAGCCGCAAGGTCAAGGACGAGATCCAGAAGGTCTTCAACCCGGAGTTCCTCAACCGGCTCGACGACATCATCGTGTTCCACCCGCTGGAGAAGCAGCACATCGCGCAGATCGTCACGATCCTGCTCCGCGAGGTGCAGCGCCGGCTCGGGGACGAGGTGCGCCTCACCCCCGGCGCCGTGGACTTCCTGGTGGAGCACGGCTTCGACGCCCAGTACGGCGCCCGGCCGCTCAAGCGGGCCATCCAGCGCTACGTCGAGGACCCGCTCTCCGAGCGGATCCTCGCGGGCGACCTCGGCCGCGGGGATGAGGTGGAGGTGGACGTCGCCCCCGAGGGCGACCGCCTCGTCTTCCGCGCCCTCACCGGCAGCAAGGCCTGACGGCCTCGCCCGGCCCCGTCCGCCCCGCGCGGGCGGGGCCGTCCCGTCCCTTCGGCCGCATGATCCCGCGACCGCTCCTCCGTCCGTTCCTCGCCGCCTGCCTCGCGCTGGGCGGCCCCGCCGCGCTCGCCGCCCAGCAGCCCGAGGGCCAGCGCCCCCCGCCCATCGACAGCCTCGCCGTCGAGGGGGCCCGCCGGCTCACCGCCGCCCAGGTGCTCGGCACCGCCGGGCTCGCCGTCGGGCAGACGGTGACCTACCGCGACGTCCAGCGCGCCATCACCCAGCTCTTCCGCACCGGGCAGTTCGACGACGTGCGGGTGGACCAGCGCGAGGGGCCCAACGGCGAGCTCGTGCTGGTCATCGTCGTGCAGGAGCGCCCCGTGCTGCAGCACTGGGTGGTGCGCGGCGTGGAGGAGGTGGGCGACCGCCAGGTGAAGGACCGCATCAACCTGCCGAGCGGCCGCGCCATCGACCGCGCGGCGGTGGCCCGCGCCGTCGCCTCGATCGACTCGCTCTACCGCGAGAAGGGCTACTACCGCGCCCGCGTGCGCACGATCGAGCTCCCCCAGCCCGACGGGGCGGTGCGGCTCGTGTTCGACATCCAGGAAGGCCGCCGGGTGGCGCTCGCCCAGGTGGTGGTGGACGGCAACGCCCACTACGACGCCGGCCGCCTGGCCGGCCGGATGCGCACCCGGCCCGAGGGCTTCTGGTGGTTCCAGAAGGGGGACATCGACGACGACGAGGTGGAGCGCGACCTCCACGAGCGGCTCCCCACCTTCTACGCGGGCCACGGCTACATCGACTTCCAGGTGACCCACGACTCGCTCGTGGTGGACAGCGCCACCGGCAAGGCGGCGCTGCACCTCACCGTGGACGAGGGCGCCCAGTACCGGGTGGGGCGGTTCGACATCACCGGCAACCGCCGCTTCTCGACCGAGGAGCTGATGCAGGGGTATCCCTTCGCCCCCGACTCGCTCCACCCCGACGCCGCCGCGCCCCCCTTCGACCGCGGGGCGTGGGACGAGGCCACCCAGAAGCTCCGGACCCGGTACGCCAACGTCGGCTACATCTACGCCCAGATCCAGCCGGTCGAGACGCGCCGCACCCTCCCCGACGGCACCCCGGTCATCGACCTCGCCTGGCAGATCCAGGAGGGCCAGCCGGCGCTCATCCGGCGGATCGACATCGTGGGCAACGACGTCACCCACGAGCGGGTGATCCGCGAGGCGATCCTCCTCCTCCCGGGCGACCTCTTCAACCAGGACGCCTTCGTCCGCTCGTACCAGAACATCGCCAACCTGGGCTTCTTCGAGCAGCCGATGCCCGAGCCCCAGGTGGAGCCGGCCGACGGCGGGCCCGACGTCAACCTCACCTTCCGCGTCACCGAGAAGCGCACCGGGAACATCAACTTCGGCGCGAGCATCGGGCAGGGGACCGGGGTGGGGGGCTTCCTGGGCCTCGAGGAGCCCAACCTCTTCGGGCGCGCCAAGCGGGGCCGCTTCCAGTGGCAGTTCGGCCACAACATCAACGACTTCACGCTGAGCTACACCGACCCGGCGTTCCGCGACAGCCGCGTCTCGACCACCATCACGCTCTTCAACTCGCGGCTCCGCTACACCATCGGCGACCTCGGGCGCCGGCGGCAGCGGGGCGGCAACCTGCAGGTGGGCTTCCCGCTGGCGGGCTCGCGGTATACCCGGCTCTTCCTGTCGTACGGGCTGCAGCAGTCGAGCTTCACCGGCGGCTCCGCCGACCTGCAGTCGCGCTTCAACTGCAGCAACTGCACCCGTTCCACCGTGGGCGTCAACCTGGTGCGCGACACCCGCATCGGGCTCCCGTTCCCCACCGGCGGCGCGTACGTGAGCACCGGGCTGGAGCAGAACGGCGGCGTCCTCGGCGGGAGCGGCAACTACCGCAAGCTCGACCTCGAGGGGCGCTGGTACGCCCCCCTCGGCACCGCCGGGGGCACCGGCGGCCCGTTCGGCGGCGGCATCCAGTTCGTGCTGGGCCTCACCGCGCGCTCGGGCTTCGTCTTCGGCGACGCCACCCAGTTCCCCTACGACCTCTACTCGGTGGGCGGGGTGCAGTTCGGGATCCCGCTCCGCGGCTACGAGGAGTTCTCGATCACCCCCGACGGCTTCGACCCCACGGCGGGGAGCACCTCCGCCAGCGTGGACGCCTTCGGGAAGGCGTACGCCTCGTACACCGTCGAGGCGGGCGCCCGCGTCAGCCAGTCGGTGTACGTCAACGCCTTCCTCGACGCCGCCAACCTGTACCGCGAGCCGCGCCAGTACGACCCGACCCGGCTCTACCGCGGCGCGGGGTTCGGCGCGTCGTTCATCAGCCCGCTCGGGCCGCTCGGCCTCGACCTGGCGTACGGCTTCGACCGCGTGGACATCTCCGGCCGCCCCAACCCGGGGTGGAAACTGCACTTCCGGCTCGGCAACTTCTTCTGAGCCGGTCCCCGACCCTCACCTGAACCGCAGGCACGACCCATGACCTTCCGGACGGCCCTCCTTGCCCTCACCTGCGCGGCCACGAGCGCGGCGGCGCAGCAGCCCACGCGTCCCGCGGCGCGGCCGGCCGGGCAGCCCGCCCAGGCGTCGGCCCCCACCCGGGTGGCCTACCTCAACTCGGCGGCGATCCTGAACCAGACCCCCGGGTACGCCGCGGCCGAGTCCACGTTCGCCCGCGAGATGCAGGCCAGCCGCGACGAGATCACCCGGATGCAGGCCGCCTTCGACAGCGCCGCCAGCGAGTTCGAGTCCTCGTCGGTGCTCCTCTCCCCCACCGCCAAGGCCGACAAGCAGCGCCAGCTGGTGGAGCAGCAGCGCGGCCTGCAGCGGCGCCAGGAGGAGCTCCAGGCCCGGATGCAGCAGAAGGAGCGCGAGCTCCTCGACCCGCTGCAGCAGCGGGTGCAGGCGGTGGTCGAGGGGATCCGCGCGGAGCAGAACCTCGCGATGGTCTTCGACGTCTCGGCGATGGGCGGCGCCCTGGTGGCCGCCGACCGCTCGCTCGACATCACCCCGCTCGTCATCCAGCGCCTGCAGGGGAGCGCCGGCCACTGACGTGAGCGAGGCCACCCTCACCGCCCGCGCGGTCGCCGACCTGGTCGGCGGCCGCCTCATCGGCGACGGGGCGCGGGTCCTCACCGCCGTGGGCCCGCTGGACCGCGCGGACGCCGGGACGCTCTCGTTCCTCGGCTCCGCGCGGTACCTCAAGGCGTTCCACGCCTCCGCCGCCGGCGCGGTGCTGCTCCGCGAGGAGCACGCCGGCGAGGCCCAGGGGCCCGCGGTGCGCATCGTGGTGGCCGAGCCCCACCGGGCCATCCACCAGGTGGCGGCACGGCTCTATCCGCAGGAGGAGCACGCCCCCGGCGTGCACCCCACCGCCGTCCTCGGCGCCGGGGTGACGCTGGGGGCCGGCGTGGCCATCGGCCCCTACGCCGTGCTCGGCCAGCGGGTGCGCGTGGGCGCGCGCGCCATCATCGGCGCCGGCGCCGTCGTCGGCGACGACGTCGAGATCGGCGAGGACGCCGTGCTCGATCCACGCGTCACCGTCTACGGCGGCGTCACCCTCGGCGCGCGCGTGCTGCTCAAGTCGGGGGCGGTGATCGGCGGGCCCGGGTTCGGCTACACCGAGGGGGATGCGGGGCACAGCCGCCTCCTTCACGTGGGGGCCGTGATCCTCGAGGATGACGTCGAGATCGGGAGCAACACCTGCGTGGACCGCGGCAGCCTGGGCGATACCGTCGTGGGGCAGGGCACCAAGGTGGACAACCTGGTGCAGGTGGCCCACAACGTCCGCCTCGGTCCCCGCTGCCTCGTGGCGGGGCAGGCCGGCTTCGCCGGCAGCGCCGTCGTGGGGGCGGGGGTGATGGTGGGCGGGGGAGCGAGCGTCACCGGGCATATCCGGATCGGCGACCGGGCGCGGATCGGCGGCGCCTCGGGGGTCACCTCCGATGTGCCGGCGGGGGAGGCGTGGAGCGGGATGCCGGCGCGGCCGCACCGCGAGGCGCTCCGCACCGAGGCCTCGCTGCGGCGGCTGGCGGCGGTGGCCGCGCGGCTCGAGAAGCTGGTGGAGGGGTGATGGCGCGGCGCACGGTGGCCGCCCGGGCGGAGGTCCGCGGGGTGGGGCTGCACACGGGCCGGGAGACGGTGGTGGGCTTCGGCCCGGCCGCGGCGGGGGCGGGGGTGCGCTTCGTGCGGACCGACCTCCCCGACGCCGCCCCGATCCCCGCCACCGTCCCCAACGTGGAGGCCACCGAGCGGCGCACCGCCATCGGGCCGGCCCCGGCGACGATCCACACCGTGGAGCACGTCCTGGCGGCGGTGGCGGCGCTGGGGCTCGACGACCTCACCGTGACGCTCGACGGTCCGGAGCCCCCGATCGCCGACGGCTCCTTCGCCCCGTTCGTGGAGGCGCTCACCCGCGCCGGCGGCGCGGAGCTGCCGGGCGAGCCGGTCACCTACGTGGTGGAGCGCCCCTTCGCGCTCGAGGTGGGCGCCTCCCGCTACCGGGTGAGCCCCGCCGACGCGCTCGAGCTCGGGGTGACGATCGACTTCGACCACCCGCTGGTGGGACGCCAGGCCGGGCGGTGGACCGTCACCGCCGAGGCGTTCGCCGCGGAGCTGGCGCCGGCCCGCACCTTCGGCCGGGTCGCGGAGGTGGAGGCGCTCCGCGCCAAGGGGCTCGCGCTCGGGGCCTCGACCGACAATGCCATCGCCCTGGACGGGACCGGGGTGGTGGGTACCACGCTCCGCTGGCCGGACGAGTTCGTCCGGCACAAGGCGGGCGATCTCGTGGGCGACCTCGCCCTCCTCGGCGGCCGGCTCCGGGCGCGCGTGGAGGCCGAGCGCCCGAGCCACCACGGCAACGCCGCGCTGGCGCGGCAGCTCTGGCGCACCGCGCGACGCACCGGGAGGAACGCGATGGACATCGCCGACATCATGCACTACCTGCCGCACCGCTACCCCTTCCTGCTCGTGGACCGGATCCTCGAGAAGGAGGAGGGGAAGCGGATCGTCGGCATCAAGAACGTCACCATCAACGAGCCGTTCTTCATGGGCCACTTCCCCGGCCATCCGGTGATGCCGGGGGTGCTCATCATCGAGTCGATGGCGCAGGTGGGCGGGATGCTGCTGATGGACCTGGTCCCCGAGGAGCAGCGCAAGCAGACGGTGGTGTACTTCATGTCGCTCGACAACGTGAAGTTCCGCCGCCCCGTCGTGCCCGGCGACCAGCTGCGCCAGGAGCTCGAGATGGTGCAGTTCCGCGGCAAGACCTGCCGGATGAGCGGCAAGGCGTACGTGGACGGGAACCTCGTCTGCGAGGCCGACATGATGGCGCGCGTGGTGGATCGGTGAGCACCCGCATCCATCCCACCGCCCTCGTGGACCCCGGCGCCCGGCTGGGCCAGGACGTCGAGGTCGGCGCCTACTGCCTCCTCGGGCCCGACGTGGTGGTGGGCGACCGCACCCGGCTGGGCCCGCGGGTCACGCTGCACCGCTACACGCGGATCGCCGAGGACGTGGTGGTGGGCGACGGCTCGATCCTGGGCGGGTTGCCGCAGGACCTGAAGTTCAAGGGGGAGGAGACCTGGGTGGAGATCGGCGCGGGCACCACGATCCGCGAGTACTGCACGATCAACCGCGCCACCGCCCAGAGCTACCGGACCACCGTGGGCCAGAAGTGCTTCATCATGAGCTACGTGCACCTGGCGCACGACTGCCACGTCGGGAACGGCGTCACCATCGCCAACGGCACCCAGCTCGCCGGGCACGTCACCGTGCACGACCGCGCGGGGCTCTCGGGGCTCGTCGCGGTGCACCAGTTCGTGACGATCGGGAGCTTCGCCTTCGTGGGCGGGTGTACCCGCGTCAACCAGGACATCCCCCCCTACGTCAAGGCGGTGGGGAACCCGATGGAGCTCTTCGGGCTCAATTCCATCGGTCTCCAGCGCGCCGGCTTCGCGCCCGAGACCATCCAGGCGCTCAAGAAGGTGTACCGCCTGTACCACAACTCCGACCTCACCTTCTCGCAGGCCACCGAGCGGGTGCGCGCCGACCTCCCCCCGCTCCCTGAGGTCGAGGAGTACATCAAGTTCGTCGAGACCTCCCAGCGCGGGATCCCCGGATGAGCGCGCCGATCCCCGTCGGGGTGGTGGGCGTCGGCGCCCTGGGGCGCCACCACGCGCGGCACCTGGCGCAGAACCCCGACGCCCGGCTGGTGGGGGTGTTCGACCGCGACGCGGCCCGCGCCAGGACTGTGGCCGACGAGGTGGGCACGACCCCGTACACCGACCTCGACGCCCTCCTCGCCAAGGTGAAGGGGGTGTCGTGCGCCGTGACGACCTCCGCCCACCACGAGGTCGGCATGCACCTGATCGGCCGCGGCCTCGGCGTGCTGATGGAGAAGCCGATCGCCGCCACGCTCGCCCAGGCCGACGACCTCCTCGCGGCCGCCGAGCGGGCGGGGGTGCCGCTCCACGTGGGGCAGATCGAGCGCTTCAACCGCGCGGTGCGCGCCGCCGGCCCTTACGTGGACGACCCGCGCTTCATCGAGTGCCAGCGCCTGGCCCCCTTCGCCGCGCGCGGCGCCGACGTCTCGGTGATCCTGGACCTGATGGTCCACGACCTCGACCTGGTGCTCCACCTCACCGGCGCCACCGGCGCGCGCGAGATCCGCGCGGTGGGCACGCGGCTGCTCTCTCCCCACGTGGACCTCTGCAACGCCCGCCTGGAGCTCGACGGGGGGCAGGTGGCGTCGCTCACCACCTCGCGCCTGAGCCCCGCCCGGGTGCGCCGCGCGCGGGTCTTCCAGCACAACGGCTACCTCACGCTCGACCTCCACAGCGGGAGCGGGGAGTTCGTGCGGATGAAGGGGGGCTGGGCGCCCGACCGTCCCGCGGGCCAGAGCCTCGACGACGTGGTGGAACGCCTCCCGCTCACCGCGCCCGAGGCCGACGCCCTGGGGCTCGAGACGCGGCACTTCGTGGCCGCGCTCCGCGGCGAGGCCAACGAGGGGGTCACCGGGCGCGAAGGGCGCGCCGCCCTCGCGCTGGCCCTCGCGGTCGCCGAGGCGGTGGACCAGCACCCGCTCCTCCCGGGCCGGTGACGTGAACCCGGCGCGCGCGCCGCGGATCCTCCTCTCCGCGGGCGAACCCAGCGGCGACCTGCACGGCGGGCCGCTCGTGGCGGCGCTCAGGCGGCGCTGGCCCGAGGCCCGCCTCGTGGCCTTCGGCGGCCCCAGGATGGCCGCGGCCGGGGCCGAGGTGCGCTGGCGGATGGAGGAGTACTCCGCCTTCGGCTTCGCCGAGGTGGTGGCGAGCGTGCCGCGCCACCTGCGCCTCCTCCGCGCGATGGCGGCGGAGATCGCCACCGGGGGGTACGACCTCGTCATCCCCATCGACTACCCGGGGTTCAACCTCCGGCTCGCCGCGCGCGCCCGTGCGCTGGGGAGCCGGGTGCTCTATTTCATCCCCCCGGCGGTCTGGGCGTGGCACCGCTCGCGCATCGAGCGGCTCAAGCGCGATTGCGACCGCCTGGCGGTGATCCTCCCCTTCGAGGAAGGGTTCTACCGGGAGCAGGGGGTCCGGGCCACGTACGTGGGGAATCCGCTGGCCGATCGGCAGTGGCCCGCCCGGGCCGAGGCGCGCGCCCGGCTCGGGATCGGGGCGGGGGAGCGGGTCGTGGGTATCTTTCCCGGCAGTCGGCGGCAGGAGGTGCGCCGCCTCTGGTGGCCCATGCGCACCGCCGCGCTCGAGCTGCTGGGCCGCGGCCGCATCGACCGGGGGGTGGTGGCGGGGACCCCGGCGGGCACCTACCCGCAGGCGGGACCGTTGCAGCTGCACCGCGGCGACCCGCTCGACGTCTTCGCGGCGGTGGACGTGGCCCTGGCCAAGTCGGGGACGACGACCCTCGAATGCGCGATGACCGATGTCCCGATGGTGGTGGCCTATCAGGCGCACCCGGCGACGTACTGGATCGCCCGGCGGCTCTCGGACCTTCAGTACGCGTCGCTGCCCAACCTGATCCTGGGGCGCGGGGCGTTCCCCGAGCTGATCCAGGACGCCTGTACCGCGGAGCGGCTGGTGGCCGAGGCGGAGCCCCTGCTCGATCCCGCCTCGGCGGCGTCCCAGGCGCAGCGCGGGGCCCTGGCCGAGGTGCGCGCCCGGGTGGGCGGGCCGGGCTCGGCCGAACGCACGGCGGCGTTGGCGGCCGAGCTGGTGGGGGGATGAACGTCCCGGTGGCGGCGAGCCGCTGGCTCGGCGTCCCGGTCGTCGGGACGCTGGCGGCGACCTGGCGTTGGCGGGTGGAAGGGGAGGAGCACGAGCGGGCGGCGCGGGGGTCGGGGCGAGGGGTCATCTACGTGATCTGGCACGAGACGCTGCTGCCGCTCACGTGGCACCACCGCACCCGGGGCGACATCACGATGCTCGTGAGCCCCGGCCGCGACGGCGACCACCTGGCCACTTTCGCCGGCGCGCTGGGCTACGGCGCGGTGCGGGGCGCCACGGGACAGGATGGCCTCCGTGCCCTGCGCGAGGTGGTGGAGACGCTCCGCGCCGGCCGCCACGTGGCGATCGCCCCCGACGGTCCGGTGGGCCCGCGGCGGGTGGCCACGGCGGGGGCGGTGGTGGCGGCGGAGCGCTCGGGAGCGCTCCTGCTCCCCCTCTGGGCGGGCGCCGATCGGGCGTGGCGCGCGGGATCGTGGGACCGGTTCCTGATCCCGAAGCCGTTCGCCCGGGTGGCGGTCCGGTATGGCCCGGCGCTGGCGGTGCCCGCCGGGAGCGACGTGGACGAGGCGGTGGCGCGGATGCGCGCCGCGCTGGACCGATTGATCAGCGAGGAGGACGCGTGACGGGACGCCGGGGGGATGCCCACCGCGCCGTGCGGTGGCTGTGGACCAGTGGGCGGATGGACGCCCGGTTGGCCCGCCTGGCGTTGCTGCCCGCCGCCGCGGTGTACGGCGCCGTGATGCGCCTGCGCGCGCGGGCGTACGCGCGCGGCCTCCTGGCGAGCCACCCCCTCCCGCTCCCGTCGGTGGCGGTGGGGAACCTCACCGTCGGCGGCTCGGGGAAGACCCCGATCGCGATCTGGGTGGCGCGCCACTTCGCGGCGCAGGGGCGCCGCCCCGGCATCCTGCTCCGCGGCTACCGCGGCGGCGACGAGGCGCGCGTGCACGCGCGCGCGGTGCCCGAGGCGGTCGTCGTGGCCGATCCCGACCGCCGCACCGGGGCCGAGCGCGCGCGCGAGGCTGGGGCGCAGGTGCTCGTGCTCGACGACGCCTTCCAGCGGCTCGACGTGCGGCGCGACCTCAATCTCTGCGTCGTGAGCGCCGAGACCACCCGCGCGGTGCCGTGGAGCCTCCCCGCCGGCCCCTGGCGGGAGGGGATGGGGGCCATCGCCCGGGCCGACGCCATCGTCGTGACCCGCAAGCGCGCCCCCGCCGAGGCCGCCGCCACCCTTGCCGCCGAGCTGCGCCGGCGCACCGGACGCCCGGTGGCGGTGGCGCACCTGGGGCTCTCGGGGCTGGAGGGGCTGGTGAGCGGCACCCCGTACCCGGCGGAGACGCTCCGGGCGCGCCGGGTGGTGGCCGCCGCGGCCATCGGCGACCCCGACAGCTTCGTCGGCCAGCTCAAGGCGGCCGGCGCCGCCGTGCAGGTGGCGACCTGGAACGACCATCACGAGTACACGCCCGAGGATCTCGCCTGGCTGGCCAAGGCGTCCCGCAAGGCGGATCACCTCGTGATCACCGAGAAGGATGCCGTGAAACTCAGGGACCGGTGGCCCGCGGGCGTGCCGGAACCCCTGGTGGCCCAACTCGACCTCCGGTGGGAGATGGGGGGCGAGGACCTTGCGGCGGCGCTCGACCGAGTCGTGGCGCCCGCCGAGCAGTTGACCCGTTGACCGCGCACTGGAGATCGCAGCGCAACCCTGTATGACACCCACCCCGCAGAGCCAGCAGAACGTGATCCGGAAGGAGAAGGACACCTTCCTTGCCGGGACCGAGGACAACCCCTACGAGGCGATGATCGCCCGCTTCGACGTGGCGGCGCAGAAGCTCGACCTCGACCCCGGCCTGTACAAGGTGCTCACCCACCCCGAGAAGCAGGTGATCGTCTCGGTGCCCGTGACGCGGGACAACGGCGAGGTGGAGGTCTACACCGGCTACCGCGTGCTCCACAACACGTCGCGCGGGCCGGCCAAGGGCGGGATCCGCTTCGACCTGCAGGTGACGCTCGACGAGGTCAAGGCGCTCGCGGCGTGGATGACCTGGAAGTGCGCGGTGGTCAACGTCCCCTTCGGCGGCGCCAAGGGGGGCGTGGTCTGCGACCCCTCCACGATGTCCAACGCCGAGCTGGAGCGCGTCACCCGGCGCTACACCGCCTCGATCATCGAGACGCTGGGGCCCGACAGCGACGTCCCCGCGCCCGACGTCAACACCAACGAGCGGGTCATGGCGTGGGTGATGGACACCTACTCCATGCACAAGCGGCACACCGTCACCGCCGTGGTCACCGGCAAGCCGGTCGAGATGGGGGGCTCGCTGGGCCGCCGCGAGGCCACCGGCCGCGGCTGCAGCTTCGTGACCCGCGAGGCGCTCAAGCGGCTCCGCCTGCCGATGGAGACGGCCCGGATCGCGGTGCAGGGCTTCGGCAACGTCGGCTCCGTCTCGGCCAGGCTGATGCAGGCGGAGGGCGCCACCATCGTCGCCGTGAGCGACAAGAACGGCGGCATCTACAACCCCAAGGGGATCGACGTGGACGCCGCGCTGGCCTGGGTGCGCGACAAGAAGACCCTGCAGGGGTTCCCCAAGGCCGAGTCGATCACCAACGAGCAGTTGCTTACGCTCGACTGCGACGTGCTCGTGCCCGCCGCGCTCGAGAACGTGATCACCAGCGAGAACGCCCGGAGCATCAAGGCCAAGGTGATCTGCGAGGGCGCCAACGGCCCCACCACCGCCGCCGCCGACAAGATCCTGCGCGAGAAGGGGATCTTCGTCATCCCCGACATCCTGGCCAACGCCGGTGGCGTCACGGTGAGCTACTTCGAGTGGGTGCAGGACCGGGGCGGCTACTTCTGGGACGAGGACACCGTCAACCAGCGCCTCGAGCGGATCATGGTCCGCGCCTTCGACGAGGTGGTGGGGATGGCGGACCGGCAGCAGGTGGACAACCGGATCGCCGCCTACATGCTGGCGATGGAGCGGGTCGCCGCCGTCCACAAGCTGCGCGGGATGTACGCCTGATGCAGCTGGCCCTCCTCGCCGTCGGGGCGCTCCGCCCCGGACTCCGGGAGGCCTGTGACGAGTACCTCCGCCGCCTGGGCCGGTACGCCCGGACGGCGGAGCGCGAAGTGAAGGAGGCCGGGCGGATCCCTGACGGGGCCGCCCGGCGCGCCGAGGAGGCCCGGCGCCTCCGCGCGCAGCTCCCGGCGGGGGCGCACGTCGTGGCCTGCGCCCTCGATGGCGAGCCCTGGACGAGCCCCGCGCTGGCCGCCCAGCTCGAACGCTGGCAGGTGGCGGCCCGCCCGGTGGCGGTGGTCGTCGGGGGGAGCACCGGCCTCGACGCCGCCTTCCTCCGGGAGGCCCACCAGCGCTGGAGCCTCGGGCCCCTCACCCTGCCGCACGAGCTCGCGCGCGTCGTGGTGGCCGAACAGCTCTACCGCGCGTTCACGATCCTGCGCGGGGAGCCGTATCACAAGGGAAGGTCGTCGTGAGTCGAGCGTCACGGGTCGCGCGGGCTCCCGACCTCGGCACCGACGCGGTCCACGACCGGCGACCTTCGACCCATGACTGAGTGGTTCGAGGAGTGGTTCGGCGAGGAGTATCTCCATCTCTATCCCCACCGGGATGAGGCGGAGGCGGCCGCGGTGGTGGCGCTGCTGGCCCGCACCCCCGCCTGGCGCCCCGGCGGCCGGGTGCTCGACTGCTGCTGCGGCGCCGGCCGGCACAGCCAGGCCTTCGAGGCCGCGGGGGCCCGGGTGGTGGGGCTCGACCTCTCTGCCCCCCTCCTCGCCCGCGCCCGGCAGCACACCGCCGCCGCGCTCGTCCGGGCCGACCTCCGCGCCCTGCCGATCCGCCCCGGCTCGATGGACCTCACCGTGAGCCTCTTCACCAGCTTCGGTTATTTCGCCGACGACGCCGAGCACGCCGCGGCGCTCGGCGGGATGGCCGGCACGGTCCGCCCGGGGGGGTGGTTCGCCATCGATTTCCTGCACGATGCCGTCGTGCGCGGCTCGCTGGTCGCCGATGAGGTCCTGCGCCTCGCCGGGGCCACGGTGCGGGTCACCCGCCAGCTGCTCGAGGAGGGACGCTATGTCTGCAAGACGATCCACCTCGCCGACGGGCGCCGCTTCCAGGAGCGGGTGCGGCTCTTCAGTCCCGACGAGCTGGCCACGCTCTGCGCGGCGGCGGGCCTCGTGGTGCGTCACCGGTACGGCGACTACCACGGTGCGCCGCTCGGCCCCGAGAGCCCGCGCGTGATCCTCCTCGCTGAACGCCCCGCCTGACGATGCGCTTCGTCCCGACCCCGATCGGTCCCGCCCCGGCCTGGCCCTCCGAGCGCCCCGGCGGGCTCGACGCCGGCCTCCTCGAGGCCTTCCTCCCCGCCGCCGGCGCCGAGGCGGCCCTCTCCGCCCTGGCCCGGCCCGACGCCCTCGTGGTGACCACCGGGCAGCAGCCCGGGCTCTTCACCGGTCCGCTCTACACCATCCATAAGGCGCTCTCGGCCCGGGCCCTGGCCACGCTCCTCTCCGAACGCTGGCAGCGGCCGGTGGTGCCGGTGTTCTGGCTGGCGGGGGACGACCACGACCACGCCGAGGCCGCCCACGCCGCCTGGCTCCGGCCCGACGGCTCGGTGGCCCAGGCGGAGCTGCCCCCGCGCCCCGCCAGCGCGCCGCAGCTCCCGATGTACCGCACCCCGCTCCCGCCGGAGTTCGGCGGGATCCTCGAGACCTTCGCGGCCGACCTGGCGCCGTTCGAATGCGGCCCCGACGTCCTGGCGTGGGTGCGCCGGCACTGGGCGCCGGGACGCACCATCGGCGCCGCCTATGCCGGCGCGCTCGCCGAGCTCCTCGGCCGCCTCGGCATCGTCTGCTTCGACAGCACGCACCGCGCCGCCAAGCGCGCGATGGCGCGGCACCTGATGAAGGCGCTGGGACTGGCGCAGGACCTCGACCGCGACCTGGCCCAGCGCGCCGCGCAGCTCGGCGCCGACGGGCGCGACGGCGGGGTGACGGTGGGGGACGGCGCCTCGCTCGTGATGCTCGAAGGGCGGGAGGGCCGCGACCGGCTCGTGGTGGACGGCCGGGAGCTCGTCACCCGCCGCGGCGGCGAGCGCTTCACCCTCGAGCAGCTGCAGGCCCTCGCCGCGCGCGAGCCGGAGCGCTTCTCCCCCAACGTCCTGCTCCGGCCCGTCGTCGAGGCGGCGATCCTCCCCACGGTGTCGTATGTCGCGGGCCCGGGGGAGCTGCGGTACTGGGCGCTCACCCCGCCGGTCTACGACCGGATGCGGGTGGCGCCGCAGGGGGCGCTGCCGCGCTGGTCGGGGGTCATCGTGGAGCCGCGGGTGGAGCGCGCGCTCGACCGGTTCGAGGTGCCGCTTGAGGAGTTCCTTGGCCCCGCCGGCGCGCTGGAGCGCCGGGTGGCGCGCGGCACGATGCCCCCGGCGGCGGGTGAGGCGCTCGCGGAGCTGCGCGCCACCGTGGACCGCGCCTACGCCGAGCTGCGCCGGGAGGGGGGCGCCATCGCGCCGCAGCTGGCCCGCGCCCTCGAGTCGCTCCAGCGCCGCACCCAGTGGCTCACCGGCGAGGCCGACCGCAAGTTCGTGGCGCACCTGCGCCGCCGGGACGCGGAGGAGCAGGGGCAGATCCGCCGGGGCAGGGATGCCGTGCGCCCCCTGGGCGCCCCCCAGGAGCGCACCCTGACGGTGGCCCCCTACATCGCCCGCTACGGCCCCGGCATCCTCGACGAACTGGCCGCGGCCATCCTCGCCTGGTACCGCGACGCCCTTGTTGGCCCGCCCGGCACCCGATAGACTGCCGCTATGATCTGGGGCATCCTCCTGCTCGCCGTCCTGCTGATCCCGATCAGCGCCATCCTGATGGACTCCCCCATCGGCCGCGCCCTCGCGCGCCGGCTCGAGGGGGCCCCCGACGCCCCCCCGCCGCCGATGGTGGAGCTGGCCAAGAAGGTGGAGCTCCTCGAGGCCGAGGTGGACGACCTGCACCGCGCGGTGGAGCAGCTGCAGGAGGAGAACCAGTTCCTCCAGAAGCTCCTCGAGGACGGCGGTCGCCGGCCCACCCTCCCGCCGGGGGCCGCCCACTGAGCGAGTCGCCGCGCCGGGGAGCGGTCTTCGTCGCCCTCGGCATCTTCCTGAGCCGCCTCGCCGGGCTCGTGCGCTCCCGCGCCACGGCCCATTTCCTCGGGACCAGCGACGCCGCGGACGCCCTCGCCGCGGCGTTCCGCATCCCCAATCTCCTGCAGAACCTCTTCGGCGAAGGGGCGCTCTCCGCCTCGTTCATCCCCGCCTACGCCGCGCTGCACCAGAAGGACCCCCGGCGCGCCGACCAGCTCGCCGGCGCGGTCGGCGCGGCGCTTGCGCTGGGGATGAGCCTGCTGGTGCTCGTCGGCGTCTTCACGACGCCGTGGCTGGTGGACCTCGTGGCCCCCGGCTTCGAAGGGGCCAAGCGCGAGCTCGTGGTGCGGCTCGTGCGCATCCTCTTCCCCGGCATCGGGCTCCTCGTCCTCTCGGCCTGGTGCCTCGGGGTCCTCAACACCCACCGGAAGTTCTTCCTCTCCTACGTGGCGCCGGTGCTCTGGAACGGCGCCATCATCACGGCGCTGGTGTACGGCGGCACCCACACCACCGGGGACGCCATCGCGGTCTGGGCGGCGTGGGGCTCGGTGGCGGGGAGCCTGCTCCAGTTCCTCGTCCAGCTGCCGACCGTGTTGCGGGTGGCGCCGGAGCTCACCCACCGCCACGCCGGGGTCGGCGCGGAGATGCGCGAGGTCTTCCGCAACGCCGTGCCGGCGGTCGTGAGCCGCGGGGTGGGGCAGGTGAGCGCGTACGTGGACACCCTGCTGGCCTCCCTGCTGGGCACGGGCGCCGTGGCCGACCTCACCTACGCCCAGACGCTCTACCTCCTGCCGGTGAGCCTCTTCGGGATGTCGGTGAGCGCGGCGGAGCTCCCCGCGATGGCGCGGGACGCCGGGGGCGCGGCGCCGGAGGCGCTCCGGGCGCGGATCGACGGCGGGCTAAGGCAGATCGCCTTCTTCGTGGTGCCGAGCGCGGCGGCGATGCTCTGCCTGGGACAGGTCATCGCGGGGACCATCTACCAGTCCGGACGCTTCGGCGCCGATGACGCGTTGCACGTCTGGGCGGTGCTGGGCGGCTCGGCGGTGGGGCTCCTGGCGGCGACGCAGGGCCGGCTCTACAACTCCGCCTTCTACGCCCTGGGCGACCCGCGGACACCGCTCCGCTTCGCGCTGGTGCGCGTCTCCCTCACCGTGGTGCTCGGCACCCTCGCGGCGCTCTACGGCCCCCGGGCCCTGGGCCTCGACCCGCGGTGGGGCACCGCCGGCCTCACCGCCACCGCGGGGTGCGCGGCGTGGGTGGAGTTCCTCCTGCTCCAGCGACGGATGCACACGCGCATCGGCCGCACAGGGCTCCGGCTCTTCGAGCTGGCGCGGCTCTGGGGGGCGTCGCTCCTCGCCGCGGGCGCGGGGTGGGGGGTGCTGCGGGTCGTGGGCGGGCACGGGCCCGTGCTCGTGGGCGCGGTGGTGCTCGGAAGCTACGGGGTGGCGTACCTCGCCCTGGCCGCGCTCTTCCGGGTGCCGGAGCTCAGCGGGCTCAGGGCGCGCGTGGCGCGGTTGCGTTGACCGCAGGCAGGGGCGCGGAAACCCCCAAACCCCGAAGCCGATCCTTCTGGGCCTGATCGACCACTCGTCGGATGGTCAGTCTTGTCTGGTCAAAGTTGAGTAGCAACGCGACGGTCAAGCCCGAGGCGGCCAGGTACGACCTCACCTGGGCGAAG
>DASTRQ010000030.1:0-15378 GCA_035761145.1 Gemmatimonadales bacterium | reverse complement strand
GTGCCACTTCTCCTGGTTGCGCTCGGCCAGGGGGAAGCCCTTCCCCTTCTGGGTGAGCACGTGGAGCACGCGGGGCCCGCGCATCCCGCGCACGAACCGGAGCGTCTCGGTGAGCTTGTCGAGGTCGTGGCCGTCGATGGGACCGAAGTACCGGAAGCCGAGCTCCTCGAAGAGCATCCCCGGCGACCAGAGGTTCTTGATGCTCTCCTCGACGTTCTTCGCGAAATCCACCACGCCGTGGCCGAAGACGCCCCCCAGCTTGTGGGTGACCGTCTTCACCGCCTCGCGGACGCGGTTGGTCTTGGGGTCGGCCACGATGCCGCCGAGCATCTTGCTGATGGCGCCGACGTTGGGGCTGATGCTCATCCCGTTGTCGTTGAGGATGAGCAGCACGTCGCGGTCGGAGTGCCCCGCGTTGTTCATCCCCTCGTACGACAGGCCGCAGGTCATCGCCCCGTCGCCCACGACCGCCACGACGTGGTAGTCCTCGCCGTTGAGGTCGCGGGCGGTGGCCATCCCGAAGGCGGCCGACATCGCGGTGCCGGCGTGCCCGGCGCCGAACTGGTCGTGCGGGCTCTCCGTGCGCTTGAGGAAGCCGGAGATGCCCCCCTCCTGCCGCAGCGTCTCGAACCGCCCGTCGCGCCCCGTGAGGAGCTTCCAGGCGTACGCCTGGTGACCCACGTCCCAGAGCACCTTGTCGCGGGGGGAGTCGTACTCGTAGAGCAGCGCGATGGCGAGCTCCACCACGCCCAGGCTCGCGCCGATGTGCCCGCCGGTGACCGAGCACGACTCGATGAGCCGGTCGCGGATCTCCTGGGCCAGCTGGGGGAGCTGGTCACGGGAGAGCGCCTTGAGGTCGGCGGGGGTGTGGATCTGTTCGAGCAGGGTCATCACGGTCCGGGGTGCGGTATTCGGCTATCGGCCATCGGCTATCGGCCATCGGCCAATAGCCAATAGCCAATAGCCAATGGCCAACAGCCGACCATCATCGATCACGCTCCACAATATACCGCCCCAGGGCCCCCAGCGCGGTCGCGGGGAGGGCGGCGGCGGTGAGGTGGCCGACGGCCTGTGCCGCGAGGCGGTCGGCCTCCGTACGCGCACCTTGGACACCGAGGAGCTGCACGTAGGTGCTCTTCGCCGTGGCGAGGTCCTTCCCCGCGGTCTTGCCGAGGTCGGCGCTGGTGGCGGTGACGTCGAGGACGTCGTCGGCCACCTGGAAGGCGAGGCCGACGTCGGCGCCGAAGCGCCGGAGCGCGTCCACCTGCGCGGCCGGGGCGCCCGCGGCGAGGCCGCCCAGGGCGCAGGCGGCGCGGATGAGGGCGCCGGTCTTGCCGCGGTGGACGCGGATGAGCCCGTCGAGGTCGAGCGCGCGGCGCTCCGCCTCGAGGTCGAGCCACTGGCCGCCGACCATCCCCTCGGGCCCGCTCGCCTGGAAGAGCTCGACGGCCATCGTGCCGAGGACCGCGGGGGGGAGCCCGAGCCGCCCGGCGCCCTCGGCCAGCACGCGGGCGGCCACCGGCACCATCACCCAGCCGGCGCGCGTGGCGGTGGCCACGTCGAACGCCTTGTGCGTGGTGGGCCGCCCGCGGCGCAGGTCGTCGTCGTCCATGCAGGGGAGGTCGTCGTGCACCAGCGAGTAGGCGTGCACCACCTCGACCGCGGTGGCGATCTCCTCGATGGCCGGGTCGGCGCCGCCGGCCGCGGTGTACGCGGCCAGCACCAGCGCCGCGCGCACCCGCTTGCCGGGGCTCCGGAGCGCGTAGGCGAGCGCCTCGCCGTGGCGGCCCGGCACCTCGCCCTCCAGGCGGGCGGCCCACGCCTCGAGGCGGGCGTCCACCCGCGCGCGGGCGTCGGCGAGGAGGGCCTCGGCGCTCACGTCAGGGGTCGAGGTCTTCAAGGGTGAGCTCCCCGCCCGCCTGCTCGAGCACCTTCTGCACCCGCTGCTCCACGGCGCCGAGCTGCTCGCGCGCGGTGCGGAGGCGCTTCACCCCCTCCTCGAAGAGGGTGATCGCCTTGTCGAGGTCGAGGTCCTCGGCCTCGAGGGCGCGGACGATCTCCTCGAGGCGCTTGAGGTCATCCTGCAGGGTCGGCTTCTGCGTGGACATCTACACCACCTTGGCCCCCACGCCGCCGTCGGCGACGCGGAGGGTGAATGCGGTCCCCGGGGTCAGCTGCGTCACGCTCTTGAGCACCTTCCCCGCGGGGTCCTGGGCCACGGCGTAGCCGCGGCCGAGCACCTTGAGGGGGCTCAGGGCGTCGAGCTGCACGGCGCACCGTTCGAGCGCGTGGCGGCGGCCGGCCAGCTGCTCCTGCAGCGCCGCCTGCATCCGGTCGGCGGCGCGGAAGAGCCGCTCCCGCGCCACCTGGCCCCGGCGCTCGAGGGCGCGGGCCAGGCGGACGCCGAGGTCGTCGGCGCGGGCCGCCCAGCGGCGGCGGTCCGGCACGGCGAGCTCCGCGGCGGCGCTCGGGGTGGCGGCGCGCGCGTCGGCCACGAGGTCGGTGAGCGCCACGTCGGTCTCGTGCCCCACGGCGCTGATGGTGGGCACCGGCACCGCGGCGAGCGCGCGGCAGACCGACTCCTTGTTGAACACCTCCAGGTCCTCCTTGCTCCCCCCGCCCCGCCCCACGATGAGCACGTCCACGCCCCCCAGCCGGCCCACCCGCTGCAGCGCGGCGACGACCTCCCCCTCGGCGGCGGCCCCCTGCACCGCCGCCCCGAAGGCGACGATGCGCACCGAGGGCCAGCGGGCCCGCGCCACCGTGATCACGTCGCGGAGCGCGGCGCCGTTGAGCGAGGTGACCACCCCGATGGTGCGCGCGAAGGCCGGCAGCGGGCGCTTGCGCGCCGGGTCGAAGAGCCCCTCGGCGGCGAGCTTCTTCCGCACCCGCTCCAGCTCGAGCGCCTGCCGCCCCAGCTGGTCCAGGAGGAGCATCCGCGTGACGTTGAGGCGGTACTCCCCCCGCTCCTCCCAGATGGTCGGGGTGCCGAGGCAATAGACCTGCGTCCCCTCGGCGGGGGGCGTCCCGACCCGCGTGCTGTAGGTGCGCCACATCACGCAGCGCAGCTGCGACTCGGCGTCCTTGATCCCGAAGTACCAGTGCCCGCTGGCGTAGGCCTTGAGCCCGGAGACCTCGCCGTGGACCCAGGTGGGGCCCAGCGCCCCCTCGACGGCGCCCTTGGCGAGGCGGTTGACCTCGGTGACGGTGAGCGCCCCGGAGGCCTCCGTCGGCGCAAAGAGATCGGACATCAGGCGCGACAGGCGCGGAAGGCGCGTGAGGGAACGCGTGACCGGTGGCCGCTCACCCGCACCCGACTCACGCGACTCACGCGCCTTGCGCCTGCAGGCGCGCCGCCTGCAGCGTGTTGGCCAGCAGCATCGCGATGGTCATCTTGCCGACGCCGCCGGGGACCGGCGTGATCGCCCCGGCCACTTCCCTGGCCTCGGCGAAGGCCACGTCCCCCACGAGGCGGTGGCCGCTCTTCTTGGAGGGGTCGGGGATGCGGTTGATCCCGACGTCGATGACCGTGGCCCCCGGCTTGATCCAGTCCCCCTTCACGAACTCGGGCTTCCCGATCGCGACGATGAGGATGTCGGCGGTGCGGGCGATGGCGGGGAGGTCGCGGGAGCGGGAGTGGCAGATGGTCACCGTCGCGTCGCCGCCGGGCCCGCCCTGGATCAGCAGGTTGGCCATCGGCTTCCCCACGAGCGTCGAGCGGCCGATCACCACGGCGTGGGCGCCCTTGGTCTCGATCCCGCTCCGGATGAGCATCTGCTGGACGCCGTACGGGGTGGCGGGCTTGAACGCCGTGGGGTCGCCGAGGACGAGCTTGCCGACGTTGATCGGGTGGAAGCCGTCCACGTCCTTCCGCGGGTCCACGCGGTTGAGGACGGTCTCGGTGTCGATGTGCCTGGGGACCGGGAGCTGGCAGAGGATCCCGTGGATCTGCGGGTCGGCGTTGAGCGTGTCGAGGAGCGCCAGCAGCTCCGCCTGGGAGGTGGTGGCGGGGAGGCGCACCGTGCGCGAGTACATCCCCGCCTCCTCGGTGGCCTTCCCCTTGGAGGCGACGTAGGTCTGGCTCGCGGGGTCGTCGCCCACGAGCACGGCGCACAGCCCCGGCGTGACGCCGCGGGCCTTGAGGGTCCGGACCTCGGCGGCCACCTCGGCGCGGATGGCGTCGGCGAGGGGGGCGCCTTCCAGGAGACGGGCGGTCATCGGGCGAAGTCCACGGCTCGGGTCTCCCGGACCACCACGACGCGGATCTGGCCCGGGTACTGCAGCTCGCCCTCGATGCGGCGGGCGATGGTGTCACAGAGGTGCACGGCCTTGGCGTCGTCCACCTGCTCGGGGGTGACGATGACGCGCACCTCGCGTCCCGCCTGGATGACGTTGGCCTTCTCGACGCCGGGGTAGCCGGTGGCGATCTCCTCGAGCTTGGTGAGGCGCTTCACGTAGCTCTCGAACGCCTCGCGGCGGGCGCCGGGGCGGGAGCCGCTCACCGCGTCGGCGGCCTGGACCAGCACCGACTCGGCGGTCTCGTGGGGCACGTCGTCGTGGTGGGCGTGGATGCACCCCACCACGTCCGGCTTCTCGCCGTACTTCCGGGCGAGCTCGACACCGAGCTCCACGTGGGTGCCCTCGTGCTCGTGGGTGAGCACCTTGCCGATGTCGTGCAGCAGCGCGCCGCGCTTGGCGAGGGCCACGTCGAGCTTGAGCTCGGCGGCCATCATCCCCGCCAGCCACGCCACCTCCTTGGAGTGCTCCAGGATGTTCTGGCCGTAGGAGGTGCGGTAGCGCATCCGCCCGATGTGGCGGATGAGCTCGGGATGGAGCCCGTGCACGCCGACGTCGTAGGCGGCGCGCTCGCCCAGCTCGACCAGCTCCGCGTCGAGCTCGCGCCGCGCCTTGGCGACGACCTCCTCGATGCGGCCGGGGTGGATGCGGCCGTCGGCGATGAGCGCCTCGAGGGCGCGGCGGGCCACCTCGCGCCGCACCGGCTCGAAGCAGGAGACGATGACGGTGTCCGGGGTGTCGTCGATGATGACGTCCACCCCGGTGGCCTGCTCGAAGGCGCGGATGTTCCTGCCCTCGCGGCCGATGATGCGGCCCTTCATCTCGTCGCTCGGCAGCGCCACGGCGGCCACGGTGGTCTCGGCGGTGCTCTCGGCCGCGAGGCGCTGGATGGCCATCGCCACGATCCGGCGGGCGTCCTTCTGGGCCTCCTTGCGGGCGGCCTCGCGGATCTCGCGCGCGGCGGCCTGGGCCTGGCTGCGGGCCTCCTCCTCCACGCGGTGCATCAGCTCGGCGCGCGCCTCCTCGGCGGTGAGGCCGGCCAGGCGCTCGAGCCGCCCCAGCTCCTCGCGCGACATCCGCTCGAGCTCCGCGACGCGGGCGCCGAGCTCCTCCTCCTTGCGGCGGAGGGCGGCCTCGCGGTCCCCCACGCCCCGCTCGCTCTGCTGCAGGCTCCGGGCGCGCTCCTCCAGCTCGCGGTCGCGCTCCTCGATGCGGCGCTCCAGGCGCGCCTGCTCGTCGCGGCGCTTCTGCCCCTCGCGCTCGATCTCCTCGCGCAGGCGGAGCATCTCCTCGCGCCCGTCGAGCACGAGCTTCTCGCGCGAGGCAGTGCCTTCCCGCACCGCGGCGGCGACCATCGCCTCGGCCTCGGCGCGGGCGCGGCGGACGATCCCCTCGCCGCTCGCGCGCTCGCGCTTGACGTAGAAGACGACCAGGATGAGCGCGACGACCGCACCCGCGGTGAGCCCGCCCAGGAGGGTGAGGAGGAGTTCGGACATGGATCTATTCTCCACCGGCGCCGGGGGAGGCGCCGGGCGGTGTCAGTCGGCGATAGTCGCCGATCCCCCGGTGGCGCGGCCTCCCCGCTTGGGGGGCGGGAGGAGCCGGGCCAGGTCGTCGGCCAGGGCGGCGAGGCGGGCGGCCATCTCCCGGTCCCCGCGCCTGGCCTGGAAGAGCTCATCGGTGATGGCGAGCGCGGCGAGCACCGCCACCTTCTGCGCGTCGAGCGTGGGGAGCATCTCGCGGACCCGGAGGATCTGCCCGTCGAGGTAGGCCGCCACCTCGCGGGTGTACTCGGGGGGGAGCTCCGAGCGGACGGTGTACTCCTCGCCGCCGATGGAGACCTTGACCGCCTGCTTGGCCTGGGTCACGCGGCCCCCTCCTCGACGTCGCGCTCGAGGAAGGTGAGCCGCGCCACGAGCGCCTGCACCCGCTCGGTGGCGCCCTCGAGGCGGGCCCGGAGCGCGAGGTTCTCCTGCTCCAGCTCGGCCAGGCGCTGGCGCGCCTGGACGCTGTCGGGCGCGGGCATCACCCCGCCCTTCTCCTTGTAGGCCGCGAGCTCCTGCTCGGCCCGGAGCGACCGGCGGCGCCACGCGGCGAGCTCGTCGCCCAGGTGGCGCAGCAGCGACTCGAGATCCTCGAGCGCCGCGAAGTCAGGTCGCTCGTAGCTGGACGCCAAGGTCGGTCTCCACCGCCTTCACCACCGCCGCCACCGCCGCGTCCACCTCCTGGTCGCGGAGGGTGCGGTCGGGGGCGCGGAAGGTGAGGCGCAGCGTGATGCCGCGGACGCCGGTGCCGACCTTGGGCCCGCGGTACTCGTCCACGACGTCGAGCGTCTCGAGGAAGCTCCCGGCGGCGCGCCCCACCGCGCGGTTGAGCGCGATGACCGGCACCGTCTCGGGCACGGCGAGCGAGAGGTCGCGCGTGGTGGCCGGGGTGACCGGGAGCGGCTGGTAGCGCACCGGGAAGCGGGGGGTGTGGTCGAGCGCGAGCTCGAAGCCCCACACCGGGGCCGCCCACGGCGGGGCGTCGGCGTCGAGCTGGCGCGCCCGCCCCACCACCTGGCCGTCGGGGGTCACCGCGGTCCAGCTGGCGCCCTCAACTTGCACCGCGGCGTCGGGGTGCGCCAGAGCGATGGCGGCCTCGAAGAGCGCCTTGAGGTCCCAGCGGTCCCACACGGCGGTGTCGCCGGCGTGGCTCCAGTGCGCGGGGCGGCGCGGGCCGGTGATCACCGCGGCCACGTGGCGCTCCTCGTGCGGCGGCTGGCCGGGGCCCGCGCTGGTGAACACCGTCCCCACCTCGAAGAGCCGCACGCTCGCCGTCTGCGCGCCCCAGTTGGCCTCGACCTCGCGCAGCAGCCCGGGGAGGAGCCGGCGGCGCAGGTACGCCGCGTCGGCGGCCAGCGGGTTCTGGATCTTGACGCTCCACTGGTCCTCCGCGGGGCCGAAGGGGAGGGTGTGGCACTCCACCAGCCCCACCGCGGCGAGCCCGTGGCGCACCCGGTCCGCGGCGATCTCGATGTCGGCGTCGCGCACGGTCCCCACCCGGAAGGGGCGGAGCTCGGTGGGCATCGCGTCGTAGCCGTGGACGCGCGCCACCTCCTCGATGAGGTCGATCTCGCTCACGAGGTCGGGGCGCCAGCCGGGGGCGTCCACCGCCATCCGGGCGTCGTCGGGCTTGCTGAGCACCGTGCAGCCGATGGCGGTGAGGCACTGCTCCAGCCGCGCCACGGGGAGCTCCACGCCGAGCACCTGCGCCACCCGCGCGGGGCGGAGGAAGATGCGCGTCGGGTTGGTGGGCGCGGCCCAGACGTCCACCGGCGGCCCGTCCAGCGCGCCCCCCGCCGTGGCGAGGATGATCTCGAGGCAGCGGCGCATCGCGTCGCCCGCGCTCCAGAGGTCCACGCCGCGCTCGAAGCGGTAGCTCGCCTCGGTGCTGAGCGCCATCCGCGTCCGCGTGCGGCGGATGCCGCGCGGCTCGAAGTAGGCGCACTCGAGCACGAGGTCGGTGGTGTGCGGCTTCACCTCGGAGTCGGCGCCTCCCATCACCCCGGCGATCCCCACGGGGGCCTCGGCGTCGGCGATGACGGTGGTGTCGGGGTCGAGCTGGCGCACCTGGCCGTCGAGGGTGTGGAGCGTCTCGTCGGCGCGGGCGCGGCGCACCCAGAGGAAGGGCCCCTTGAGGGCCGCCAGGTCGTACGCGTGCATCGGCTGGTCGAGCTCGAGCATCACGTAGTTGGTGGCGTCCACGATGTTGTTGATGCTCCGCATCCCCGCCGCGACCAGGCGCTCCGCCAGCCACGCCGGGCTCGGCCCCACCTTCACGCCGCGGACCACCGCCACGTGAAGCCGCGGGCAGCCGGGGCGGTCGTCCACCGCCACGCGCACGCCCCCCACCTCGGTGGGGCCGTAGTCGTGCCGCCGGGCGGGGGGGATGTCGAGCGCCGCCGTGCCCGGGATCTCGGGGAGGCGGAAGGGGACGCCGTAGCTCGCCGCCAGCTCGCGCGCGACCCCCTTGTGCCCCAGGAGGTCGGGACGGTTCGGGGTGACGTCGATGGTGATCTGGTCGTCGCGCACCGGGAGCGCCTGGGGGAGCGGCGTCCCCGGGGCGGCGTCCACGTCGAGCTCGAGGAGCCCCCCGGCGTCGCCGCCCAGGCCGAGCTCCCTGGCGCTGCAGAGCATCCCCTGCGACAGCTCGCCGCGGATCTTCCGCTCGTCGAGCGTGATGCCGCCCGGGAGCGACACCCCCACGCGCGCGAAGGGGTACTTCTTGCCGGCCGTCACGTTGGGCGCCCCGCACACCACGTGCTTGGGGGTGTCGGTGCCGTCGTTGACGAGCGTGAGCCGGAGCCGGTCGGCGTTGGGGTGCGGCCGCACCTCCTCCACCAGCCCCACCACCACGGCGTCGAGGCCGGCGTGGAGCGGCTCGATCCCCTCGACGGGGGCGCCGAGCATCGCGAGCCGCTGGCTCACGTCGGCGACGTCGAGGGGCCGGCGGAGGAAGGCCTCCAGCCACTTGCGCGAGAGCTTCATCAGCGGCTCAGAGGGAGAACTGGGTCAGGAAGCGCATGTCGCCCGAGTAGAGCAGGCGGATGTCGGGGATCCCGTGCCGCTGCAGCGCGATGCGCTGCGGCCCCATCCCGAAGGCGAACCCGGTATAGCGCTCGGGGTCGAGGTCGCACGCCTTGAGCACCTGCTCGTGCACCATCCCGCAGCCGAGGATCTCCATCCACCCCGTCTGCTTGCACGCCGGGCACCCCGCCCCGCCGCACAGCTGGCACTCCACGTCCATCTCGGCCGAGGGCTCGGTGAACGGGAAGTACGAGGGCCGGAAGCGCACCTTGGTGGTGGGCGAGAAGAAGCGCCGCGCGAAGTGCGCCAGCGTCCCCTTGAGGTCCACGAAGGAGATCCCCTCGTCCACCGCGAGCCCCTCGATCTGGAGGAACGCGGGGGCGTGCGAGGGGTCGAACGGGTCCTTGCGGTACACCACCCCGGGCATGATGGCGCGCAGGGGGGGCTTCGCCTCCTTCATCAGGCGGATCTGCACCGGCGAGGTGTGGGTGCGCAGGAGCATCCGGCCGTCCTGGGGGCGGCGGCGGTCGGTCGGGCTCTGGCGCCGCTCGTGGGCCGGGAAGAGCCCCGACGAGCGGCCCCGGCGCCGGTCGAACTCGCTGGTGCGGCGGTCGCCGGTGTCGAGGTAGAGCGTGTCGTGCTGGTCCATCGCCGGGTGGTCGGCCGGGAAGTTGAGCGCCCGGAAGTTGTACCACTCCGACTCGGCCTCGGGGCCCACCGCGCGGACGAAGCCGAGCTCGCGGAAGATGCCGGTGATCTCCTCGACCACCTGCGTCACCGGGTGGAGGGCGCCGGTGAAGCGGCGGCGGGCCGGCATCGTGAGGTCCACCTGGGCCTCGGCCTTGGCGCGGACCTCGCGGGCCAGCTGCACCCGGCGCTCGGCGATGGCGGCCTCGAAGCGGGCCTTGAGCTCGTTGGCCGCGGCGCCGATGCGCCGGCGGTCGTCGGGGGGGAGCTCACGCAGGTCCCGGAGGAGGACCGTGAGCACGCCGGCCTTGCGGCCGAGCACGGCGTTGTCCTCCGCCGCGAGGGCGGTGGCGTCGAGCTGCGGGATGCGCGCGAGCCGCGGGACGAGGGCCGCGAGCGTGGGATGCTCGGTCATCGGGCCATCGGGGAAGGACGGACGGGGCCGGCCGCCACACCGGCGAGCGGCCCCGTCGGGCGGCCGCGCCGGGCGGCGCGGCCGGGGAACGGCGTTACTTGGCCTTGGCGGCCGCCTCGGCCAGGCGCGCGAAGGCGTCCTGGTCGCGGACGGCGAGGTCGGCGAGCACCTTGCGGTCGAGCTCGACGCCGGCGGCCTTGAGGCCCGCCATGAAGCGGCTGTAGCTCAGGCCGTGCATCCGCGCCGCGGCGTTGATGCGGGTGATCCAGAGCGCGCGGAACTCGCTCTTCTTCTTGCGCCGGTCGCGGTAGGCGTAGGCCAGGCCGCGCTCGACGTTCTCCTTGGCGGCCTTGTACAGCTTGGACCGCGACTGGAAGCCGCCCTTGGCGGCCTTCATGATCTTCTTCTTGCGCGCGTGGTGCGCGACGCCGCTCTTGACGCGAGGCATCGGGCGGGCTCCTTAGGCCTGGAGGAGACGGGAGACGCGCGGGAAGTCGGCCGAGCTCACGAGGTCGCCCTTCTTGAGCTTGTTCTTCCGCTTCCGCGCCTTCTTCGTCAGGATGTGGCTGTGGTTCGCGTGCCAGCGCTTCAGCGCGCCGCTCCCCGTCTTCTTGAAGCGCTTCATCGCCGCGCGCTTCGTCTTCTGCTTCGGCATCGTCGTTCTCCGGTCGCGCGCAGCTCGCTGCGCGGGGGTTCCGGCGCGGGGGTCCCGCGCCACGCCGCTACTTCGGCGCGATCACCATCGTCATGTTGCGCCCCTCGAGCTTGGCGTCCATCTCCACCTTGCCCACGTCGGCCAGCTCCTGCGCCAGCCGGTCGAGCACCGCCTTGCCGAACTCGAGGTGGGCCATCTGCCGGCCCCGGTACATCATCGTCGCCTTCACCTTGTGCCCCTCGAGCAGGAACTCGCGGGCGTGCCGGGCCTTGAAGTCGTAGTCGTGGTCGTCCACGCCCGGCCGGAACTTCACTTCCTTCAGCTTGATCACGTGCTGCTTCTTGCGCGCCGCCCGGGCCGCCTTGGCCTCCTCGAACTTGTACTTCCCGTAGTCCATGATCTTGACCACGGGGGGCCGGGCCATCGGGGCCACCTCGACCAGGTCGAGGCCCGCCGCCTCGGCCGCCGCCAGCGCCTCGTCCACGGGGAGGACGCCCATCTGGCTCCCATCCGCGCCGATCACGCGCACGGGGCTGATGCGGATCTGTCGGTTGACGCGGGTACGCCGCTCACGCTCGAAGGTGCTCAGTCTGTCTGCTCCGGCTGAAGGAACGAAAAAAGGCACCCCGAACCCTGGATGCCCGACGATGCCACGGCCCCGCACGGGGCGCACTGGACTTCGCTGGGACCCGGTGCCGACCCTCAGACCACGGGCGGCGGGGGTGGAGGGCGACCGTCAGCCCTCGCTTTCGTGGAGGTAAGAGTAGCGGGGAGACCGGGTTAGGTCAAGTTGGCGGGCTGTTGGCTATTGGCTGTTGGCCATTGGCTATTGGCTGCTGGCTGCTGGCTGATGGCTGATGGCTGATGGCTGATCGCCGATCCCCGCCTACCCCCCCACCGCCACCGTCTCCGCCCAGACATACCCCTTCTCCTCCCTGGCGATCCGGCCCCGGACGGTGGCCGGGTCGTGTTCCAGGACGAGCCACCACCCCTCCGCCGCCGCGCGCTGGTACAGGGAGCGCCGCGACTCGAGGGTGCGCAGCGGCTCCACGTCGTACCCCATGATCCAGGGGAGCGGGAGGTGCGCGGTGGTCGGGATCAGGTCGGCCACGAAGCAGGCGGTCTCCCCCCCGCTCTGCACCAGGATGGCCTGGTGCCAGGGCACGTGCCCGGGGGTCACGAGGCTCCGGATCCCGGGGAGGATCTCGACGTCCCCCTCGATGAGCTTCCACTTCCCCGCGGCGTCCACCGGCTCGAAGTTGTGCGGCAGGTAGCTCGCGCGGGTGCGCTCGTTGGTGTGCCGGGCGTACGCAAGCTCCCCCTTCTGGACGACATACGTCGCATTGGGGAAGGCGAGCTGCACCCCTGCGTCCCCGCGCCCCTCTGCCCCTGCGTCCCTGCGCGTGTTCCCCCCCGCGTGGTCGAAATGCAGGTGGGTGTCGATCATCCAGCGGATGTCGCCCGGCGCCACCTTGAGCGCCGCGAGCGCATCCTCGAGCCGGGTGGTGCCGGGGACGCTCCCGGCGTTCTCGATGCCGTAGATGTCGTGGAACTTGGCGTCCTCCTTGTTCCCCAGGCCGTTGTCGATGAGGACGAGGCCGTCGGGGTGTTCCACGAGGAGGGGGCGCATCGCGAGGGGGATGCGATGGCGCGCGTCGGGCGCGATGCGCTTCTCCCAGAGCGGCCGGGGGACGACGCCGAACATCGCCCCGCCGTCGAGCCGCTGGAGCCCGGCGTCGAGGGCGTGGCACTTCAGGGTGCCGACCTGGAAGGTGGAGACGAGGGTCATCGCCGATGCCTGCCTTGGATCAGGGGTGCGGACCGCCGTGATTCCTCGCGGAAGCGCGAACGCACGGCGGCTCGCGGAGGATGACGTGTGGGGATGCCGGCCGGGCGCGACGCCGCACCCGGATGATACACCTTCCGTGGGACTCCGCGTTCCCGTGTTTCCGCGGTGGATCACGGGATCCGCCGGCCTGCGAGGATCCGGGTCCTAGCGCTTCTTCCCCAGCGCGATCATCGCCTCCACGTCCGCCAGCGTCCGGCAGTTCCGCTCGCTCGCCATCTCGAGCAGCCGGCCCAGCAGCTCGGCCGTCGCGAGCGCATCCCCCCGCGCCCGGTGCCGCGCCTGGTTCGGGATGCCGAAGTGCGCCTGCAGGGCGTCGAGCCCGCGGCTCGGCAGCTCGGGCAGGAGCGCCCGCGCGAGCCGCACGGTGCACATCCGCGTCCCCACCAGCGCCAGCCCCCGCGTCCGCTTCACCTCGGCGTCGATGAAGCCCCAGTCGAACCGCGCGTTGTGCGCGGTGAAGACCCGCCCCGCGAGCACCTGGAGCAGGTCGTCGGCGATCCGCTCGAACGGCGGGGCGTCGGCCACCAGCGCGTCGCTGATCCCGGTCATCGCGGTGATCCACGGGGGGATGTGCATCCCGGGGTTCACCAGCGACTCGTACACCAGCTCGCACCGGGTCCCCTGCACCAGCACCACCGCCACGTCGGTGACACGGTCCCCGTCGCTCGGCCGGGTGCCGGTGGTCTCGACGTCGAGAACGGCGAAGGCCACCTCCTCGAGGGGCGGGGAGGCGCTCGCGGCGGCGACGGCGGCCCAGCGGCCGTCGTCGAGCTTCCGCACCCGCGGGTCGGCGCCCAGGAGCGCCGCGGCGAGGCGGTCGGCGATGACGGCGTTGGCGGCGGGGAGGCCCAGCACGTCGCGCGCCAGCTCGGCGGCGCTCCGCGGGCCGGCGGCCAGGTACTCGAGCGCGCGGTCGACCAGGGTGCGGTCGGGGACCGCGGCGAGCCCGGTCACTGGTCGGCGCGGCGGAGCGGCATCGTCATGCAGCGCGGGCCGCCGCCCCCCCGCACCAGCTCGCCGCCGGGGAAGGTGATGGCGATCCGGCCGCCGAGCCGCCCCTTGGGGCGGGTGAGGAACTCGTCGCTGTCCACCAGCTTGAAGCCGGTGCGCGAGAGCTCGAGGAGGGTGGCCTCGTTGCGCGCGTAGCTCAGGATCACGCCGGGGCGCACCGCGAGGAAGTTGCAGGCGCTGGCCCACTGCTCGCGGTCCTGGGTGTGGCGATGCTCGCCGCCGGCGAAGATCGGCTCGAGCGGGAGGCGCACCTGGCGCAGCGCGGCGAAGAAGTTGGGCATCTCCTTGACCCCCTCCTTCCCCTTGCGCCGGTGGAGCACCGAGAAGCGCTCCGGCCCCACGAACACCGGCGGGTACACCACGCAGAGCTCGTGGTCCACCTGGGTGAAGACCATGTCGAGATGGATCGCGGTGTCCACCTTGGGCATCACCACGACGATCACGTCCTTCACCTTCGTCTTGGCGAAGGCCTCCTCGCAGAGCTGGTCGAGCGCGGCCGGGCTCGAGCGCTCGCTGAAGCCCACCACCAGCAGGTCCTCGCGCAGGACGTGGACGTCGCCCCCCTCGAGGGTGTGGTTGCTGCGGCGCTCCTCGCTCCCGTCGTAGAGGATGCCGGCGTTGCCGCACGCCTCGTGGAAGCGGAAGAGCGCCTTGATGAGCAGCTCCTCCGTCCAGCGGATGCCGTAGCGCATCGAGCCGACCACGCCGTGGTCGCCGATCACCATCCCGATGTCGCGCGGGAAGAAGAGGTTGGGGAGCGGCGGGAGGGTGTAGTCCACCTCGTTCAGCGCCCGCGCGATCGGCCCCGCCTGCCCCTCGTCCCCCTCGATGAGGAGCTCCACGAAGTCCTCCGCCGGCAGCTCCGCCAGGCGCTGCCCCAGCGCGTCGCTCGGCACCACGTCCATCGTCTTCTGGATCAGGAACTCGCGCGCCTCCTTCTGCCCCGCCACCTCGCGCAGCAGGTCGGAGATCTGGTGCACCCGCGCAAAGCGCTCGAGCACCGCCACGAACCGGGCGTGCTCGCGCGCCGCGATCTCGGCGCCGATGATGTCGTCGTAGAGGTAGTCCTCGCGCGTGCGCGGGGTCACCGCCTCGATCTCACGACCGGGGGTGTGGACCAGGACGCTCTCGAGCGCCGTGACTTCGGAGGTGACGTGGATGCCGGGCATGGCCTCAAGTTAACACGGCGCCTTCCCATGCCGCGATGTCATCCCGAGGGAGCAATGCGACCGAGGGATCGGGCCGCCGCGCGGGAAAGAAAAACCCCCTCCGACCTGCGGAGAGGGTTTGCTGACGCGGGCCGTGGCGTCGTTACGCCACGCCGTTCCGATGCGCCAGCGCGTAACTCAGCGTCTCGAGCTCGAGCGCGAGGTTCACGTTCTTGACCGAGACCTCCTCGGGGACGCTGAGCTGGATCGGCGCGAAGTTGAGGATCGCCTTGATCCCCGCCTCCACCAGCACCGTGGCCACCTCCTGCGCCGACTCGGCCGGGGTGACGAGCACGGCGATGTCCACCGGCTCGGCGGCGAGCGCGGTGGTGAGGTCGGCCACCGGCTGGACCGGGAGGCCGTTCCACTGCTTGCCCACCTTGGCGGGGTCGGCGTCGAAGATGGAGACGATGTCGAAGCCGCGCTGGCGGAAACCGCGGTACTGGGCCAGGGCGCTCCCGATCTTCCCCGCGCCGACGAGGGCCACCTTGTAGCGGCGGCCGAGGCCGAGGATCTCGCGGAGGGCGCGGGCGAGCTCGTGGACGTCGTACCCGAGGCCGCGCTTGCCGAAGGAGCCGAAGAAGGAGAGGTCCTTCCGGACCTGCGCCGACGTCGTCCCACCCTGGGCGGCGAGTTCTCCGCTGGAGATCGTCTGATGCCCCTGCGCCTCGAAATCCTCGAGGAACCGA
>DASTRQ010000029.1:0-6017 GCA_035761145.1 Gemmatimonadales bacterium | reverse complement strand
TCGCCCATCATCCGCCCCCCGTGCCCCATCATCGAGTCGCCGTGCATCGCCTGCCGGCAGTGCATCCGGGCGCTGTCGCTCATCATCATCCCGCGGTGATGCATCATCCCGGTGTCGGCCATCATCGGCCTGGCCTTGTGCGTCGTGTCGCCCATCGCCGGGGTCTGCGCCCGGGCCGCCGGGGCCACGACGACCGCCAGCGCGAGGGGGAGGTACCACATTCGCATTGTGCCGCTCCTGAGTAGGGAAGGGTGGGGTATCCCGGTGCCGGGATCCGAGCCGTGCAGGTAACGTCCCCCGGCCGGGGATGGTTCCGGCGGTCGGCGGCCCCCTCCCCCTCAACACCCGCGCCCCTCCTCCCGTATACTCCCTCCATGACCCACCGCCTCCGCGCCGCCGCGCTCAAGGTGCATCTCTGGCTCGGGCTCACCGCCGGGCTCATCATCGCCATCCTCTGCCTCACGGGGGCCCTGCTCGTCTTCGAGCAGGAGATCACCCAGGGTCTTCACCCCGAACGATACCGGGTGGAGGGGACGGGCCCCTTCGTCCCCTACGCCGTGGCGCAGGACTCGGTGCTCGCCGCCGCGCCGGGGGCGCGGATCGGCATCGCGACGATCGGCACCGACCCCGGCCGCCCCTGGGAGTTCGCCGTGATGGGAGAGGGCGGGCCGCGCCGCGCCTTCGTGGACCCGCACACCGGGCACGTGATCGCGCTGGCGCCGTTCCGGATGGCGTTCTTCCAGCGCACGATGGAACTGCACCGCTGGCTCCTGGCCGACGAGGTGGGGCAGCAGATCACCGGGGCGGCGACGGTGATGTTCGTGGTGCTGCTGCTCGCGGGGATCGTGATCTGGTGGCCCCGCACCAAGGGGGCGCTCCGGGCGCGGATCAACCCGCTGGCCGTCTTCAACACGCACAGCGGCGGCCGCCGCAAGCTCCACGACCTCCACGTGGCGCTCGGCATCTGGGTCTGGCCGGTGCTCCTCGTGCTCGCGCTCACGGGGCTGCCGGAGGCGTACGAGTGGGCGGGGAGCACGATGATGGCGGTGACGGCGGCCCGCCGCCCGCCGCGCCCCCCGATGTCGGGAGGCGACTCCACGATGGCCACGCTCCCGCTCGACTCCCTCGTGGGCGTGGCGCGCGCCACCTTCCCCGGCGCGCGGCTCATCAGCGTGCGGCCGGCGGGGCGGGGGAACGGGAGCGTCGGCATCCAGGCCGTCGCGGCCGACCAGTCCAGCGACCGGAAGACCGACGTGGCCTACGTGGACCGCCACACCGGCGCGGTGCTCCGCGTGGACCGGTGGAACGACCTCAGCGCCGGGTGGCGCCTGCGCCGGCTCGACGAGACGATCCACACCGGCGCGATCTGGGGGCTCCCCAGCAAGGTGCTGGCGTTCCTCGCGACGCTCCTGGGGGCGAGCTTCCCGGTGACCGGGCTGCTGATGTACCGCGCGGGGCGGAAGCGGGGAGCGCAGCACCAGGCTTCGTGAGGAGACACGGAGGGCGCGGAGCCCCACGGAGATCACACGGAGAAAGAGCGTTGGGGTCTCGGGCGGAAAGCGCCGCTCGAGACCCCAAGCTGTTGATGTTCTCCGTGAACTCTCCGTGCGCCTCCGCGCCCTCCGTGTCTCCTGTGGTCAGAGATCCCTGCCGAACCTCCGCCCCGTACGCGGGAAGCCGCACGCCTCGTAGAACGCGTGCGCATCGCTGCGATGCTCCGCGCTCGTGAGGACGAGCCGCAGGCACCCCTGCGCGCGCGCCCAGTCGGTGCTCGCCTCGAGGAGCCGCCGCCCCACGCCGCTCCGGCGGAGCGCAGGGTCGGTCACGAATGCGGTGATGTAGCCAAGCGGCCTCGGCAGGTGGAACACCCGCATCAGGTGGAGCGCCGAGTAGCCCACGACGCGGCCCTCCGCATCTTCGGCGACGAGGACCTCGTCCCCCTGGCCTCGCAGGGTGGCCAGCCGGGCGGGGAGATCCGTCGCGTCGGCGGCATAGCCAAGGTGGGCCGAGAGCGCGGCGAGCGGCTCGGCGTCAGTGGCGCGGGCAGGGCGGATCGTGATGGGGCGCATCGCTGTCGGGCGGTCCCGCGCCTTACTCGTACTTCCAGTTCCGCCGCTTCCCTGCCGCCACCCAGACCAGGGTGGTCTTGAGCCGCTTGGCCCGGGTGGCGGGGAGCTTGGCTTCCACGATCCAGTCCACGTAGTCGCGCCTGGCGCTGGGCGGGAAGGCGTCCCAGTGCCGCTTCGCCCTGGCGTTCCGCGCCAGGCCGGCGCGCAGGTCGGCCGGGAGCGCCGGCGCCTTCCGCGGCGGGCGCTTGGCTCGGCGTGACGTGACCCCCGCCTCGTTGAGCTTTGCCGCGCGCCTGAGAAGCCGGACCAGCTCCGCCTTGGGTGGGAGATCACGGAGGGAGGTGATGCGCCCGAACGACCCCATCCCCACCCGTGCCTTGCCGGGGAGGAGCAGGGCGTGTTTCCACAGGTTGAAGGCGCAGTGCTGCTTGAACGCCGCCATCCCGGCGAGGATCCCGTGATGCCCGAAGCTCGGCATCCCCCACTTCACCGACTCCTCGATCTCGGGCACCGCCTGGTGGATCACGGCCCGCAGGTGGGCAAGGATGGGCCGGGCGAACTCCGGTGCCCGGGCGATGTAAGCGTCGATGCGGCGGTCACGATCGGGCAAAGGGCCTCCTCTAGCGGCGCTGGAGCAGGATCACGCCGGCCACCACCATCACGGCGCCGACGAGCCGGCCGGGCGAGACCGGGTGCGTGGCATACCCGACGAGCCCGAAATGGTCGAGCACGAGCGAGGTCATCATCTGCCCCGCCACGATCGCCGACACGAGCGTCGCGGCGCCCAGTCTCGGGGCCAGGATCACCGAGGCGAAGATGTACAGCGCGCCGAGGAGACCGCCGGACCACTGCCACCACGGCAGCCGCGCCGCGGCCCCGACGCCGGGGAGCGGCACCCGGAGGGCGAGGTTGGCGACGCCGAGCGCCACCGTGCCCACGAAGAAGGAGACGAACGCGGCCAGCAGGGGATGTCCCACCCCGATCCGGAGCTGGGCGTTGATCCCCGCCTGGAGCGGAAGGCCGATGCCGATGAGAATGGCGACAAGGATGAGGAGGAGCATGGTCGGCGGGGCAAGGGTGGCACGTGGGACCGGGGGACGGGCGCGCCCGGGAGAAGATATCCCGGGTGCCACGCGCCTGGGTGCGTGCACCTCCCTGCGCCGCTCAGTCCGCACTGCACGTGGTCGGCGTGATCGCGTGCCCGCCCGAATGCGCCTCCACGAGCGTCACCCGTCCGTTGGTACGCACCACGATGTCATCCCCATCGGCGTCGTCCTGCGTGGTGCGCCCCTCGGCCGCATCGTCCTGGTCGGTGCGGTAGATGCGCGTGGCGGGGTCGTGGGCGCAGTAGCGCGCCAGCGTGGTGCGGTCGGGGAGGTAGGTGCCGCCGAACGACTTCCGCCCTGACGACACCAGCACGACCCGCGGGTCCACCGCCGCGATGAAGGGCGTGGTGCTCGAGGTCTCGCTCCCGTGGTGCGCCACCTTGAGCACCGTGGCGTGGAGCCCCGCCGCCCCGACCGAGTCGAGGAGCCATCGCTCCACATAGCGCGGGGCGTCGGGCGGGTCGTCGCGGTCTTTCCCCTCGGCGTCACCCATCAGCAGGATGCTCTGCGTGCCGTAGTCGATCCGGAGCACGATCGAGGCGTTGTTCTCGAGAGTGTTGCCGCTCCCCAACCCCGCGGCGTTCCCGTCCCACGCCCAGAGGAAGCGGGCGGAGAGCTCGCGCCCCCACTCAGGAGTGCCGAGCTGGGCGCGACCGTGATGCTGTACCACCGGCGCACCTCCGGCCCGCTCAGCGTCCGCCAGGGCCAGGAAGCCGGCCCACCTGCTCCCCTGCTTGGGGTACCCGCTGTCGTAGTACTCGCGCACGTCGAAGTGCCTCAGGATCCCCTCGGCGCCGGGATAGTGATCGTCGTGGGGATGGGTGATGATCATCGCGTCGATCACCGCCCCCTCGTGCGCACGGTCGAGGAGGTAGTGAAGGAAGGCGTTCTTCGCATCGGAGGCGTCGGGGCCGCCGTCGATGACGATGTTCCGTCCCTCGTAGACCCCGTTCCCGGGGATGCCGTCGTCCCAGGTGTGGATCCAGATGCCGTCCCCCTGGCCCACGTCCACGACGTGGATCTCGAGCCAGGCGTTGCTGTCGGGAAGCGCCCCTGTGGCGGCGGGGGCGGCGGCGGTGTCGGGGTCGAGGAACTTCTTGGCGGCCCAGCCGGTGCGGCCGTCGGCCAGGGTCACCTGGCGCCAGTAGGGCGCGGCCGCGGTGGCGGTGACGTGCGTCCCCGGGGTGAGGCACGCCACGCTCGGCGCATCGCTGTCGGGATGGGCGCGGAGGTTGAGGCAGGGGACCGCGGAGGGCGCGACGACGAAGGGGACCGCGGCCTGGGCGCGGAGCAGCGCCGGCGAGGCGCCGACGAGCGCCGCCGCGCACCAGGCGACCAGACGGCGTCGCGCCCTCCGTGCCGGCATCAGGGCCCCTGGAACAGCGCGCTCGCGGGGATGGAGCTGAACGACGGCTCTCCCGCCCGACGCCAGCTGAGTCCCAGGACCTTGGCCCCGCTCCCCTGGAACATCACCACCTTGAGGGCGTGGAGCCCAGGCCGCAGTGCCACGGTGCTCACCTTGGCGTCGGCGCCGTGATATCCGTCGTTGTTCACCGCCACCTGGCCGTCGAGCCAGAGCACGCTGCCGTCATCGGAGCTGAGCGCCAGGTCGTAGAGCCCGTCGGCCGGCACCTGCAGCCAGCCGGTCAGGGTCACCGCGAACCGCTCGGCGCGCTCGTCGCCGCGGAGCCGCACCGTGGGCACCGTGCCGTTCCGCAGGACGGGGAGCGTGGCCACCGCCGCGGCGCTGTCGGCGCGCCCTTCGGCGTAGGCGTAGCTGAGCCCCGGGCGGAGCCCCGCGGTGTCGGTGCGTGTCGCGTCGAGGTACACCGCCCGGCGCCACGTCGCCGCGCGTGAGCCGCCCAGCCGGCCATCGGGGGTCTCGAGCCGCGCGGTGACGACGGTGCCCTGCGGCGCGAGCGGGAGGGTGAGCGGCCCCAGATAGACGGGGGCGGACCGGTCGGGGGTGCTGCCGTCGAGGGTGTAGTGGATCGTCCCCGGCATCAGGGCGCGGAGTTCCACCGTCGCGCTGTCGGCCAGGAGCACCTGGTCGTGCTCGAGCCCCGCGACGTCGGGGGTGCGGTAGCTGACGCGCTGCTGGTCGAGCGCGCGGAGCGCGGCCGGGAGCCGCTCGGTGAAGCCGCGCCAGTCGCGGGCCGCGGCGGGGCTCCAGAGCACCTCGCTCAGCGCCAGCGCGCGCGGGTACACCATATACTCCGCGTGCGCGGGCGTGGCGATGTATTCGGTCCAGAGGTTGGCCTGGGCGCCGAGGATGTGGCGCGCCTGGGCGGGGGTGAGCTCGGCGGGGACCGGCTCGAAGGCGTACACCTTGTCGAGCGGGGTGTACCCGCCGATGCTGAGCGGCTCCTCGGCGGCGCTCCCCTGCAGGTGGTCGAAGTAGACGTGGCTCCCGGGGCTCATCACCACGTCGTGGCCCGCCTGCGCGGCGGCGATCCCCCCGGCGGTGCCGCGCCAGCTCATCACCGTGGCCTCGGGGGCGATCCCCCCTTCCAGGATCTCGTCCCACCCCACCAGCCGGCGGCCGTGCGCGCTGAGGAAGCGCTCGATGCGCCGCACGAACCAGCTCTGGAGCTCCTCCTCATTGCGCAGGTGCTCGCGGCGCATCAGCGACTGCGCGGCGCGGCTCTGGCGCCAGCGCGTCTTGGGCACCTCATCGCCGCCGATGTGGATGTAGCGGCCCGGGAAGAGCGCCATCACCTCGGTGAGCACGTTCTCGAGGAACCTGAACGTCGTCTCGGTGGGGCAGAAGACGTCCTCCTCCACCCCCCAGACGGTGCCCACCTCGAACGGCCCCGGGGTGCACGCCAGCTCCGGGTACGCC
>DASTRQ010000028.1:0-22619 GCA_035761145.1 Gemmatimonadales bacterium | reverse complement strand
CCGCACGGCGCCCTGCGGCAGCCCCACCGTGGCGAAGGTGGGGAGGCCGTTGGTGATGTCCACCTCGACATCCACGAGGTAGGCGTCGATGCCCAGCACGGCGGCGGCGCGGATCCGGGAAAGCATAGGGGCGACCCCTGTTCGGTCGCCCCCACCCTACCGCCGCACCGGCGCCGGGCCGTCACCCGATTCGCGCGCGCCGCATCATTCGAGCGCACCGAGCGCCGCCGCCGCGGCGCGACGCACCTCAGGCGCCGGATCGCGCGCCAGCAACGGGAGCAGTGGCGCGGCGGCCCGGTGATCGCCGAGCTGGCCCAGCGCCGCGGCGGAGGCGGCCCGCACCGGGGCGGCCGGGTCGCGGAGCGCGGCGACAAGGGGCTCGTAGCCGGCGGGGTCCCCCGCCAGCCCGAGACCGATGGCGCCGAGTTCGCGGCTCGTGGCGTCGGCGTCGCGCAACGCCGTCACCAGCGCCCGGGTCGCGGCGGCGTGATGCACCCGCCCCAGGAGTCGCGCGGCGGTCTGCCGCACGCAGGCGTCGCCGGGCCCGAGGGCCGCCGCGAGCGCGGGGACCACGCCGGGGTCGTGCAGTTCTTCCCCAAGCCACGCCTTGAGCGCCGTGGTGACGCTGTCCCGCCCGCTGCCGGCCCCGCCGGACCAGCGGCCCCACCCGGCGTTCCCCTCCACCACGCTCAGCGCGAAGCCGCACGGGATGGGACCGGTGCCCCGCATCGCCTCGAGGAGGATCCGGACGTTGGCCGCGTCGTCGGCCGGGCGCCCCTGGGCCAGGACCCGGTGCCCCCCGAACGCCGCCGCGGCGAGGGCCCCCGAGGCCAGCAGCCCGAGCAGCACCAGGGGGCGGGGAGCGGCGGGCATCAGTTGCTCCGCCCGAGCGCCTGCACCGCCATCCGGCGCAGCTCGGGATCGGGGCTCTGCAGCAGCCGGGTCAGTCCGTCGAGCGCGCGCGGGTCGTCCATCTGGCCGAGCGCCCAGACCGCGGTCTTCTGCACCTCGCGGTCGGTGTCGAGCAGCAGCTTGTTGAGCGCGGGGATGGCCGCGCCGTCGCCGATCTGTCCCGCCGCCCAGGCGGCGTTCTTGCGCACGCCGGCATCGGCGTCGGCCAGCGCGGTGATGAGCGCCGGCGGGATGCGCTGCACCCCGACCTGCCCCAGCGCCCACGCGGCGTTCTGCCTCACCTCCGCGTCGCTGTCATCCAGGGCGCCGGCGAGCGGCTCGGCCGATCCCTGGTCCTCGATCTGTCCGAGCGCCCAGGCGGCCTGCTTCCGCACCTCGGCCACCGGGTCGTGGAGGAGCCGCCCCAGCGCGGGCACGGCGCGCGCGTCCTCGATCTGGCCCAGCGCCCACGCCACCTGCGAGCGCACGTGGGGACTGGTGTCGCTCGCGGCGCGCCCAAGCCCCTCCGTGGCGTCCTTGCTCTCGATCTGGCCCAGCGCCCACGCCGCCTGCGCGCGCGTCTCGGGGTCGGCGTCCCGCAGCACGTTCACCAGCGGACCCACCGCGCGGGCGTCCTCGATCTGCCCCAGCGCCCAGACCGCCTTGCCGCGCAGCTCGGCGTCGGGGTCGCTCAGCGCCGCGACCAGGGGATCGACCGCCGCCGCATCCTCGACCTGGCCCAGCGCCCAGGCGCATTCGCGCCGCACCTCGACGTCACGGTCGTGCGCCAGCGCCGCCGCGAGCGCCGGCACCGCCGCCGCCTGCTCCAACTGCCCCAGGGCCCACGCGGCCGCGCGCCGCACGCCGGCATCGGCGTCGGTGGTCAGCGCGCGGCCGAGCGCGGCCACCACGGCGGTGTCCTGCACGCCGAGCTGACCCAGCCCCGTCGCGGCGCTCTCGCGCACCCCGACGTCCGCGTCGCGGAGCGCCCCCACGAGCCCGAGCGCCGCCTGGCGCGACTGCGCGCTCGACCGGCTCCGCCCACCAGCGAGCACGGCCGCCGGGGCCGCGACCGGAAGGGCGCCGCGCACCCCGCGCGCCACCGCCGCGGCGATCGCCGGACGGAGGCTCACCGTGGGCGTCGGCGTGGGCGTGGGGGTCACCACCCGTGCCGGCTGCTGCGCCTCCGCCTCCGCCGCCGGCGCGGCGACGGTGGGCGCGGGGGTCGCCGGGCTCAGCGCGGCGAACGGGAGCGCGGTGACGGACACCGCCAGGATGAGAGGGATCGCGGTCATCGGGGTCACTCCCCGGCGCGACGCGCCAGGTTCAAGGATGGCAAGGAGACGGCCCTCGAAGTCGGTGCGCTGGGCCATCGCGAGGGCGTGCATCGGTGCGCGGCCCTTCCCGGCGTCCTGCACCACGGCCAGGAGGTCCTGCGCGTATTCGCTCGGCCGGCGGCCGGCCGCGAGCACCAGGTCGTCGGCGGCGCGCTCACTCTCGGCGCGGAAGCGGAAGAGCGCCCGCCACGCCAGCGGGTGGAACCACCAGAGCGCGCAGGCGATCCGCGCGGCGAGCTGGGTCAGCAGGTCGCCACGACGGATGTGCGCCATCTCGTGGAGCAGCACCGACTCGCGCCGCGCGGCGCTCCACTCCTCCGCCTCCGCGGGAAGGAGGACGACGGGGACGCGGAGCCCCGTCGTCACCGGGAGCGGGAGGAGCGAGGTCAGGAGCACCGCCGGCGCCGGCTCGAGCCCGAGATGGGCCGCCGCCCAGTGGCGCGCGTCGTCCCACGCCTCCCCCTCCACCGGGCGGCCCGAGGCCACGATGCGGCGCGCCGCGCGGTGGCTCAGGTACATCCTGGCGAACACCGCGATCACGCCCACCACCCACACGCCGAAGAGGATCACGGCCAGCGAGGGAGTGGACCACGGGGCCGACGGGGTCCGATGGACCTCCGGCGCCGGCGCAACGCCCGGCGAGGCGGCGCCCGTGGTCGGGGTGACGGGAGCCCCCACGTCGTGCGGCAGCTCCGCGGGCGCCGCGCCGCGCTCCAGCACTGCGGGGGCGGGCGGGGTGGCGGCGGGGAGCACCCCGAGCCGCCACGGCACCACGCGGGAGAGGAGCGGCAACGCCACCAGCACCGCGAGCCCCGCCCCCCAGACCAGGTGGCGCGCCCCCGCCGAGAGCCGGCGGAGGAACGGATGCGCCAGGAAGAGCAGCCCCAGGAAGAGCGTCCCCTTGAGCACCGCCTCGACGAAGCCCCCGATGGGGCCGGTGATCAGCGCGTCCAGACCCGTCATCGCCCCTCCTCTCCCGCCGTGCGGATCCGCTCGGCCAGCTCTTCCAGCTGTTCCGGCGTGAGCTCGGCATCCCGCAGCTCCGCCAGCGCCATCACCGCCTGCTCGGCCGAGCCGCCGAAGAAGGTCTCGAGCAGGTGGGTGAGCGCCGCCCGCCGCGCCTGCTCGGCGCCCAGTTTGGGGAGGTACACGTAGCGGGGGCCATCCTCACGGTGCCGGAGGTGCCCCTTCTCCTCGAGGATCCGCATCGTGGCGCGCACCGCGGAGTAACTCGGCGGGTCGGGGAGCGCTTCCATCACTTCGGAGACGGTGGCCTCTCCCCGCTGGAAGAGGATGTCCATGATCTGGCGTTCGCGCCGGGTGAGCCGTGGCAGCGTCATCGCACCCTCGATGGTGTATGCTAAAAACGTAGCAGCGTGCTAAGTATCTAGCACGCCGCCCCGGTCCCGTCAATACCCCTCTCGCCTCACCCCCCCTGGTCGAGCGCCCCATCCACCTCCCCGCGGGCGGAGACGAGCCGGTCCACCCGCTCGCCCACCTGGCGCACCACGTCGAGATCGGTGGTGAACCCCTCGAGCGAGACGGTGCCGGCCCGCAGCCGCAGCAATCCCACCCGCACCGTCTCGAGGGCGGCCACCGCCTCCTGCAGGCGGCCCTCTGCCTCCGAGCCCTGCCCCAGCGCGCGCGCCGCCTCGACCTGCGCGCGCAGCGATTCGGCGTTGGCCGTGAGCCGCTTGATCGTGCCGGGGACCTCCTCGAGCCCCTGGCGCAGCTCCGCCGGGAGGGCGTGGAAGAGATCCTCCAGTTCCTCGCCCAGCAGCACCTCGGTGGCGCGGTGCATCGCATCGGCCGCGCGCGCGCGGCGGGCCAGCCCCATCCCGGCGAGCGTCGCGGCCCAGCGCCCGAGGCGGCTCCGCCAGAAGCGCGCGCCGAGGTCGCTCGGCACGTCCCGCTCCGACCACCGCCCCGGCATCAGGATCCCCACCACGCCGCTCACCACGGCGGTGATCGCCAGCGCGAAGCCGAGTTTGTTGAGCACCGCGCCCGGGAGCGCGAGGGTGCCGAGCATCTGCAGGATGCTCAGGCCGAAGAGGGAGCCGATGGAGACGAGCGCCAGCCGGCGCGCCACCCGCCCGAGCAGGGTGGGCTTGGCGGCCTCGTAGGCGAACTCCTCGCGCTTCTGCACCGCTTCCATCGTGGCGGCGGCGCGGAGGTCGGACAGGTCGTACCCGGCGGCCAGCACCCGGCGGGTCTCGAAGAGCCGGGCGAGCCCGAGCACCGGCCAGGGCGCAGCGAGGAAGACCAATGCCGAGATGAGCGGCTGGAGCGGGAGGTTCCCGCGCCAGAACTGGATCCCCATCATCGTCGCGACGAAGACGAAGAACAGGCTCCAGAGGCTCGCCGCGACGCCGAGGGGCTGGGTGCGCGTGAGCCAGACGCGGAGCGCCGGCGGGAGCTCCTTGGCGGCGACCCCGCGCGGCGCCACCGCCTCGCCGAAGGCGGCGGCGTCTGGAAATCGGTCGTCGGCGAGCGGGGCCAGGCAGCGTTCGAGCGCGCCCCGCAGCCACCCCGGCGCGACGGCGAGGGTGCGCGGCGCATCCTCCGGCTCGGTAACGACGTCGCCGGTCAGCGCGTACACCCCCACGAGCCCGAGCGCGTAGAGGTCGCTCCGCCCGTCGAGCGGCGCGCCGGCCATCTGCTCCGGGCTCATGAAGCCGCGCGTGCCCGCCCGCCGGGCCCCGCTCGTCTCCTCGGCATCGAGCGCCTGGGCGATGCCGAAGTCGGTCACCATCGCCCGCCCCGTCCCCTCCTCGAGGAGGATGTTGTCCGGCTTGACGTCCCGGTGCACCACCCCCTGCGCGTGCGCGTAGCCCAGCGCCCACGCCACCTCCCGGAGGATCCGCGCGGCCTCGTCGGGCCGGAGCGGGCCGCCGTCGCGCACCTGCGCGCCCAGCGTGCCGCCCGGCACGTAGGCCATCACGAAATACACGTACCCGCCCCGCTCCTCCACGGAATGGATCGGGACCACGTGCGGGTGCGAGAGCCGGGCCGCGATCCGCGCCTCGCGCAGGAAGCGCTCCCGGAAGGTGGGCTGCGCGGCAAGGATCGGAGGCAGGAGCTTGATCGCCACCGCGCGGTCGAGGGCGACGTCCCGCGCCAGGTACACCACCCCCATCCCCCCGCGCCCCAGCTCCCGCTCCAGCGAGAAGCGGCCCGCCAGCGTGCGTTGGAACTCCAGGAACAACGGGTCTGGTGCCGTCACGGTCCCCTCGCTCGATGGGTGCGCGTCGCCAGGCGGCGACCTGGGTACTTGTACGGGCGCGCGGCCCGGTGGTTGCAGGTGGGAGCCACCCACCGTCCCCGGTAGATTCCACCTTCTATGCGTCCGCCGGTCGCCCCCGAGTTCCAGCCTCGTCCCGCCCCCCGCCGGGCGTGGATCGGCGTCGTCGGGAGCATCCTCCTCCACGCCTCGCTGCTGAGCGTCCTGGTGTGGCGCACCGCCCGGCCGGCGTTCCTGCTGGTGCCCCAGCCCGATAGTGTGGAGCTGGCGTCGTCGCAGCGGAAGGCCGTCACGATGGTCTTCATCCCCCCGCCCCGCCCGTCCACCGACGATGGCCGTTCACGGGTGGCGACACCGCCCGAGCGGCGCCGCGCCGAGCGGCCGAGCCCGCCCCCCACCACCGAAGCGCCCCGGCCCACGCCCAAGGGGGACGAAGGCCGCCCGTCCGAGGAGGAGGCTCCTCCCGCGGACGCCGCGGAGGGCACCACCGCGCCGGTCACCGACGTACCGCTCCCGACGCCCACCGCCCCTGACCAGGCGCCGCCCCGACGCCACGCGCCGAGCATCGCCTTCCACGGCGGCGCGGCGGGTTCGCCGCTCACCCGGCTGCCGCCGTCGCCCCTCAGCTCCGCGCCGCACGTCGCCGACCTCACCGAGCGGTGCACCCCAGGGCCGGCGCGGCGCGAAGGGGACCCGGTGGACTGGGGCGTCGTCGCGGGACGCGTTTACCGCCTTGGCACCACGGAACCCCTGGCCGGGGCGGTGCTCCAGGTCCTCGGGACGCCGTATCACACCACCACCGACGCCAACGGCGACTACGTGCTGCGCTTCGACGCCTCGGTGCTCAAGAACTGCCAGCAGGAGTTCGTCCGCGTCCAGCTCGACGGCTTCGTGACGCAGACCCTCGTGCTCGGGCTGGGCCCGTCCACCCGGAGCGACATCAGCCTCCGCGGGCGGTAAGCTCGGGCCACCGCACGCGCACCTCGGTCCCCGCGCCTGCGCGGCTCGTCACTCCCACCTCGGCCCCCCACCCCTCCACCAGGCGCTTGACGATCGAGAGCCCGAGCCCCGCCCCGCTCGTGCTCGTGCTGAAGCGCGGCTCGAACAGGTGCGGCAGCCGCTCGGCCGGGATCCCTGGCCCGTCGTCGGCCACGGCAAGCGTCCCGGGGCCGACCGAGACGGTAATGACGCGGGCCCCGGCGTTGCGCGCGTTCTCCACCAGGTTCACCAGCACTTCCTTCACCTCGTCCCGGCGCGCCCCGACCGGGCCCGCGGGGGCCGCCTCGATGCGGACCTCGGGTCCCTCCCCGCCGCCGAGCCGGTAGAGCGCGAGCACTTCCTCGACCACCGGCTGCAGCACTACGCGGTCGAGCGGCGGCGCCGCGCCGGCCGGGGCGGCGAAGCGGCTGAAGGCCCGCGCCACGGTGTCGAGCCGGTCGATCTCGGCGAAGATGCGCGCCCCGGTCTCGTGGAACACCCGATCGAACTCCTGCGGGCGCTCGCGATGCACGCGGGCGAGGTGCTGGAGGCCAAGGCGCACGGGGGTGAGGGGGTTCTTGATCTCGTGCGCCACCTGGCGCGCCATCTCCCCCCACGCCAGCACCCGGGCGGCGCGCGCGGCGTCAGTGAGGTCGGTGACCGCCACCACCACGCCCCCCGGCGCGTCCCCCAGTCCCGCCACTTCGGCGCCGAAGCGCCGGTCGCCGACGTCGAACTCCACCGGCGGTACCCGTTCCCCCGCCAGGGCGCGCGCCACCGCGCGCGCCACCGGCGCCCACGCGGCGCCGAGCTGGCCGTCCAGCGGGTGGCCCTCGGGGAGCGCGGCGCCGAGCCACGCGCGCGCGCGCTCGTTGGCGAGGAGGATGCGGCCGTCGCCGTCCACCGCCACGACCCCGGTGGCGACCGTGGCCAGCACCCCGGCGGTGCGCCGGCGCGCCTCCTCGAGCGCGGCGCGGCCCGCGGCGACGTCGGCCGCCCTCCGCGCGAAGCCGGCGAAGACCGGCTCGAACTCCGTCGGGACCTCGGCCGGCGGCTCGAGCAGCGCGGGCTCCCCGCGACCGATCGCGAGCGCCGCGGCGCGCAGGTCGCTCACCGGGCGGGCAAAGGCGCGCGCGGCGAGCTGGGCCGCCCCGAGCGCCGCGAGCGCGCCGACGAGCGCCGCGAGCAGCACGGCAAGCGCCAGGTCCTGCTGCTCCCGCGCCAGCGCGCCGTCATCGGAGAGCCGGGGCGAGGCGAGCACCCCCACCGCCCCCGGCGGGCCGGGACGCACCACACGGTACCCCACCCGCAGTGACCGATGCGCCGCGCCGGGCACGTCGCCGACCTCTTCCAGCTGGTCCTCGAGCGCGAGCGCGCTGTAGGCCGACGCCGGAAGGAGCGCCGGGAGCACGCCCAGCTCGGCCAGCACCGGATGGCTGGCGGCGCGGAGGCGTCCCCCCTCGTAGAACCCGAATTCCGCGCCGACGCTCCGCGCCAGGTCGCGCAGCCCCTCGGAGGCGTCGCCCGGGGAGAGGAGCGCGGCGGCGGGCTGCGCCGCGCGCAGGGTCTGCTCGAGCAGGAGATCCCGCCGCCGCGCGGCGTCCTCGCGGGCGCGCACGAAGGTCCACGCGGCGAACCCCACGGCCGGCACCACGAAGAAGCCGGCGAGCGCCACCGCGAGGCGGAACCGGTACGCGCGGACGAGCCGCCGCCAGCCGGGCCGCGTCGCCGCGGTGCCCGCCACCAGCGCCGCGATGCCCCAGAGCACGGCGAGCGCCGCCACGTCGGCCGCCAGCACCAGCGCGCCGCGCACCAGGAGACGCGCCGGCGTCCCGAGATCCACGCGCGCGTGCACGTGCCGCACGCCGCCCGGCAGCGCGAGCTGCCGCTCGCCGGTCACGTCCCAACCCTGGCGCTGCCAGCGGAGCGGCCGGAGGTCGGCGGCCACGCCGGGCTCGGGATACGTCAGGGTGAGTTCGTACAACGGCGCCCCGCGCGCCGGCGACTCGAGCAGCCACGAGAGGGAGGCGGCGGGAATGAGCGCCGTGCGCGGCCCCGCCACCGCGCTCAGCAGCCCGCCATCGGGGAGACGGTGGGTGAGCGCGAGGTGGACCCCCGGGATCCGCGAGAGCGCGGTGATCTCCGTGGCCCGCGACGGCGGCAACCCGCGCACGAGCGCCGCCACCAGGGGCGCCGGCGCGTCCACCGAGTCGAGCGCCAGCTCCGCGCGCAGGCGTCCGTCGCCCCCCCAGAGCGAGAGCACGGCGGGATAGTCGTCCTCGCCGGGCGCGGTGGCCCGCCACAGGGAGTAGAGGTCCGCCGCCCCGGCGGGGGGTGCCGAATCGGCGGCCGCCACGAGCCGCTCGAGGCGCGGCACGGCGAGGGGATCCACCGCGTCGCCCAAGCGCTGGACGTCGCGACGCGCCTCCTCGAGCCTCCCGTCGAGCTCGGCCCCCCACGTGACGAGCGCCGCGGCGGTCCCCGCCACGAGCCCCACCCCGACGATCGTGGCCCACCGCGGCGCCGGTCGCCACAGGAAGAGCGCCAGCGCCCCCGCCCAGGGGAGCGGATACCAGTCGGGCCACCCGCCCCGCGGCGACCAGACCCAGAGCCCGAGCCACGCCGCGCCCACCGCCGCCGCGATCCCGACCCACCAGGTGAGCGGGACGCGCGCGGCCGGCGTCACCCCCCGCGTGAGCGCCGCCGCGAGCGCGATGCACGCCCCCGAGGCGGTGACGAGGGCGAACTGCCAGGCGAGCCAGAGCCCCATCGGCACGCCGTCGGCGGGGGGCGTGATGCCGCGGGCGAGGCTGCTGATGAGGTACGGCGCGCCGAGCGCGAGCACGCCTGCCAGCGCGACGCCCCACCAGCGCCGGGCGCGGGGGCGTCCCCAGTGCATCGCGGCGAGCACCATCGCCACCGCGCCGCTCGCCAGCAACGCGCCGGCCGAGGCGCTCACCGGCCCGAGGAAGTCGCGGAAAAATGTGGCCTGCGACCAGAGCGATTCCCCGCCTCCCACCGCGCCGAGCGGCCCGCGCACCGCGGCCCACGCCCCGGCGACGAGCACCGCGGCGCGCGGCGCGCCGGCGGGGGCGGCCCACGCGAGCGTCACCAGCAGGAGCAGCAGCAGCCACCCCGCGGCATCGCGCACCCGGCCGCGCAGCTGGGCGAAGCGCTCCCCCTGCGCCGGCGGCGTCGTCTCGACGCTGAAGAGCGTCCGCGCCCCGTCCGGGGCGTCCACCTGGTAATCGAAGACGTCCGGCGAGTCCGGGGCGCCCGCGCCGGGCCAGACCCGGAGCGCGACATCCGTCGCCCGCTGGAAGCGCGCGCTGAGCGCCCACGCCCCGCCCGGATCGTCCGCGCTGGCCCAGATGAGCACCCCCGCCACCACCGTGCGGCGGTGCGCGCAGGCCCGGCGCTCCTCGAGCACCAGGTGGCGGGCAGACCCCTCGACGCTCAGCGAGTCGGCCACGGCGGCCGGGACCTGCGCGTGCCACCCGGCCCAGGCCCACGGCGTGCCATCCTCCTGCAACACCACCACACCGTACCCGGGCGGCGCGATGGCGGCGTCACGCTCCAGCGCCGCGAAGGCGGCGACGCGGGAGGTGTCGCACACCGCCACCGCGCTCGCCGCCAGCCGCCCCGCCCGTGCCCCCGCGCCTCGGAGGGCGGAGCCAAGCCGGGCGGAGGCGCGCGCCACCAGCGCCTCGCGCTCGGTGGGCCAGGCGTGACGGACGCGCTCCAGGCGCCAGGTCCCCACGACCACCGTGGCCGCCACGGCCAGGAGCGCCCCCCGCACCAGCCAGCGCGCCGCCGGACGCTCCGCGCGCGGCCGGATCAGGGCCGCGCCGGTCACGACCAGCGCCGCCGCCGCCCATCCCCACCCCGGCCGCCCCGACCACTCGGCCACGGCGACGGGAACCAGGAGCGCGGCGGGGGACCAGCGCTGGGACCACGCGGGGAGATGCATAGGAAGGGAAGGTACGGCGACCTGGCGTGGAGGGGCAGTATCTTGGGGGATGCTGCGATCCTTCCATCCGCTCATCCTCCTCGGAGTGCTGGCCTGGGCGCCCGTGGCCCGGGCCCAGAACGGCCCGGTCGAGGAGGGGACCTTCGTCATCCGCATCGGCGACGCCGAGGTGGGACGCGAGCACTTCGTGCTGCAGCCGGGGCGCCGCGGCGGGCTGCCGGGCAGCACCCTCCGGGCGGAGGCGGCCTACCCCGCCGTGCGCCCCCGCACGCGGATCACCGGCGTGGTCGAACGCACGCCGGGGCTCGTGCTCGCCGCGGCGCAGTTCGAACGGGCGGGCGCCGACCCCCTGCGGATCGCCGCCGAGCTGGCGCGGGGCCGGCTCACGGTGCGCCTCGCCGCACCCGAACGGGAGTCGGCCCAGGAGTTCCCCGGCGGCCCCGATCTCGTCGTCCTCGACGACAGCCTCTTCAGCCTCTGGACCGCGGTGGCCGACCTGGCGAGCGAGAGCGGCACCTCGCTGCGCTACTTCAAGCTCCAGGGTGGCGAGCGTGGCACCCTCCACGCGGTGCGCGAGCGCGTCGAAGGGGGCGGGACGCGCATCCTTCTCTCGGGGGGCATTTCGGGGATCATCCTGCTCGACCCCGACGGCCGCCTTCAGAGTCTCCAGATCCCGGCCCGCCAGCTGGAGGTCCTGAGAACTACGGAGGCGCAGTAACGCGCTAAACCATTATCAGATTGGGACTTGCGTTGTTTGCGTCCCAAGCTGAAACTAGTGACGCGCCTCACCCGTAGGTGGGGCGTGTCCATTCCTACTGCCAAGGGATCTTGAGATGACGAAGTCGCGGAGCCTCTTCGCCCTGTTCGCTTTGGTGGCCGCCCCGCTGGCGGGCCAGCAGCCCGCGCCGTCGGCCCCGGCGACGGTGACGCTGACGGCGGCGGAGGCGATCGGCCTGGCCCGGCGGAACAGCCCGACGTACCTGCAGACGCTCAATGACCGCGGTCCCGCCTCCTGGGGGGTCCGGAACGCGTACGCCTCGCTGCTCCCCTCCTTCAGCGTGAGCGGCGGGATGGGGTACACCGGATCGGGGTCGTCCACCTTCGGCGGCTCCACGTTCAACCAGACCTCCCCCGCGCTCAGCTCGAACTACAGCTACGGCTTCAACTGGAGCCTGGACGGCCAGGTGCTGAGCCAGCCGGGGCAGGCCAAGGCCAACGCGCACGCCACCGACGCCGACATCACGGCGGCGGAGGTGGGGCTCGTGGCCGACGTGACGACGCAGTACCTCAACGGCCTGCAGGCCCAGGCGCAGGTGCGGGTGGCGGAGCAGCAGCTGCAGCGGGCGCAGGAGTTCCTCCAGCTCTCGCAGGCGCGCTACTCGGTGGGCCAGGCGACGCTGGTGGACGTGCGCCAGGCCGAGGTGGAGCAGGCGCAGGCGGAGGTGGGGCTGCTCCGGGCGCAGCAGACGGCCAGCGAGCAGAAGCTCACGCTCTTCCGCCTGATGGGGACCGAGCCGCCGACGGCGGTCACCGCGGTGACGCTGGTGGACTCCTTCCCGCTCGACTCGCCGACGGTGGTGCTGGCCGACCTCAAGGCGCTCGCGGCCGAGCAGAACCCCGGCCTCGTCTCGGCGCGGGCGCGGGAGAGCGCGGCGACGTGGGGGGTGCGGTCGGCCAAGTCGGCGTACCTGCCGAGCCTCTCGGCGCGGGCCGGCTGGAGCGGCTTCACCCAGGAGTTCACCGACGAGAACCTGCTGCTGGCCCAGGCGTACGCGGGGGGGCTCGGCTCGGCGGCCAACTGCCAGTTCCAGAACGACCTGATCGACCGGCTCACGAGCCCGATGCCCTACCCCAACGGGGGCAAGGTGGCCGACTGTCTCGCGGCCTCGGGGCTCACGCTGGCCGGGAGCGACACGGTGCTGAGCGCCGGGGTGACGCAGGGGATCCGCGACCGGAACGACGTCTTCCCCTTCCACTTCGAGAAGCAGCCCTTCCAGGCGAGCGTCTCGGTGTCGCTGCCGATCTTCACCGGCTTCGGCCGGCGGCTCCGGCTCTCGCAGGCGCAGGCCCAGCGCGACGACGCGGAGCAGGCCCGCCGGGCGCGCGAGTTGCAGGTGCGCACCGACGTCGAGGCGCGCTACCTGGCGCTCGGCACGGCGTGGAAGGCCATCCTGGTGCAGGAGAAGAGCCGGCAGGCCGCGGGGGAGCGGCTGCGCCTGGCGCAGGACCGGTACCGGCTGGGGAGCGGCACCGCGCTGGAGCTCACCGACGCGCAGAACGCGGTGACGCGCGCGGAGGGTGACTACTACTCGGCGGTATACGAGTATCATCGCGCCTTCGTGGCGCTCGAGGCGGCGGTCGGCCGCCGGCTGCGGTGACCCCGCGGCACGGACCGTAACGGAGCTCAGATGCCCATGTCCCGTCGTACCAAGCTCTCGATCATCGTCGGCTTCCTCGTCATCGGCGTGGGGGGGATCGCCGTCCTCGCCGCCGCCAAGAAGGGGAAGAACGCCGTGGACGTCCGGCTCGAGGCGGTCGGCCGGCGCGACCTCGTGGCCACCGTCACCGCCAGCGGGCGGATCGACGCCAAGCGCTCGGTGGACGTCACCGCCGACATCACCGGCCGCATCACGGCCATCGCGGTCAAGGAGGGGGACCTGGTGCAGAGGGGCCAGTTCCTGCTCCAGATCGACCCGAGCCAGTACGCCGCGGAGCTCAGCCGGGCGCAGGCGCTGCTCGCCTCGAGCGAGGCGGGGCTGGTGCAGGCGCGGGCCAACAAGGACCAGGCCCAGCGCAGCCTCGAGCGCGCCAAGGAGCTGCAGCGCTCGGGGAACAACCTGATCTCGGCCGAGCAGGTGGAGCAGGCGCAGACGGCGTTCGACGTCTCCACCGCCAACTACAACTCGGCGATGGCGCAGACGGCGCAGGCGCGCGCCGGGGTGCAGCAGGCGCGCGACAACCTGAACCGCACCAAGCTCTACGCCCCGATCAGCGGCCGGGTGGTGCGCCTCCCGGTCGAGGTGGGCGAGGTGGCGGTGCCCGGCACCTTCAGCCGCGAGAACGCCCTGCTCATGACCATCGCCGACCTCTCGACCATCCTGGCCAAGATCCGGGTGGATGAGACCGACGTGATCAAGATCGGGATGGGCGACAGCGTGCAGGTGAAGATCGACGCCTACCCCGACACGAGCTTCACCGGCCGGGTGACGATGATCTCCAACTCGGCGACGGTGAGCTCCGGCTCGCTCCAGTCGGCGCAGGCCACCCAGGCGGTGGACTTCGACGTCGAGGTGACACTGGACCGGCCCCCGGCCGACATCCGGCCCGACCTCTCGGCCACGGCCAAGGTGATCACCGCCACGCGCGCGCAGGCGCTCAGCATCCCGATCATCGCGCTGACGGTGCGCCAGCACGGCGCCCTGCCCCACGAGGGGCCGGCCACCGACACGCTCGGCGGCGGCGCCGCGGCCAAGGCCGCCCCCGACACCGCCCGCCAGCGCGAGACCGAGGGCGTGTTCGTGGTGCACGGCGGGGTCGCGACCTTCAAGCCGGTCAAGGTGGGGATCGCGGGCGAGGAGTACTTCGAGGTGCTCACCGGGCTCGCCGAGGGGGACAGCATCGTGGCGGGCACCTACCAGGCCATCCGCGACCTCAAGGACAGCTCGCGCGTGCGGCCGATGGCGGGCGGCGCGGGCGCCGCCCCGGGGGCCCACTGATGAGCGACGCCGTCATCCAGGTGCGGGGGCTCACCCGCTCGTACGTCATGGGGGCCGAGACCGTGCACGCCCTCCGGGGGGTGGACGTCGAGATCCGCCGCAACGAGTACGTGGCCATCATGGGGCCCTCGGGCTCGGGCAAGAGCACGCTGATGAACCTGCTGGGGTGCCTCGACACCCCGACCGCGGGCGAGTACTGGCTCAACGGGCAGGAGGTGTCGCGGATGACCGACGACGCCCTGGCCCGGGTGCGGAACAAGGAGATCGGGTTCGTCTTCCAGACCTTCAACCTCCTGCCCCGCGCCACCGCGCTGCAGAACGTGGAGCTCCCGCTGGTGTATGCGGGGGTGCCGGCGGCGGAGCGCCGGCGCAAGGCGGCGGCCGCGCTGGAACGCGTGGGCCTCGGGACCCGTATGGACCACCGGCCCAACGAGCTCTCGGGCGGCCAGCGCCAGCGCGTGGCGATCGCCCGGGGCCTGGTGAACGAGCCCGCCCTGCTCCTGGCGGACGAGCCCACCGGCAACCTGGACAGCACCACCACGGAGGAGATCCTGGGCGTGTTCGAGCGGCTGCACGAGCAGGGCCAGACCATCGTGCTGGTGACGCACGAGCCCGACGTGGCGCAGCACGCGGCGCGGACGGTGGTGATCCGCGACGGGCGCATCGCCAGCGACACCCCCAACCGCCAGCGGGCGGCCTGAGATGAAGCTCCTCGACGCGGTGCGCGAGGCGGCGCACACCATCCGCACGCAGAAGCTCAAGACCGCCTTCTCGGCGATCGGCGTGCTGATCGGCGTGACCTTCCTGATCGCCGTCGTCTCGATCATCGAGGGCATGAACTCGTACATGGAGGACAAGTTCGCGAACGGGTTGATCGGGCTCAACACGTTCCAGCTTGCCCGCCAGCCGATGTACAACACCGGCAACGTCACCGAGGAGATGTGGCGCGACTGGCAGCGCCGCCCGCGGGTGCGCTACGACGACGCCGACTACATCGAGGCGCGGCTCACCACGCCCGCGGTGGTCTCGCGCTACTGCCGGGACCGCGCCACCATCTCGGCGGGCGGGAAGGTGGCCAAGGACATCGACCTCATCGGCACCGACCCGCAGTACTTCACCATCAAGAACTACGACCTGGCCGCCGGGCGCATCTTCACGCCGCAGGAGCTCCGCACCGCCCAGCCGGTGATGGTGATCGGCTCGCTGGTCGGCGAGAAGCTCTTCCCCGGCCAGGACCCCCTCGGCAAGGAGATCACCGTCTCGGGGATCCCCTACCGCGTCATCGGCGTGGTGGAGCCCCAGGGCACGCTCTTCGGGCTCTCGATGGACAAGTTCGTCGTGACCCCGTACAGCGCCCCGGCGCGGCGCTTCATCTGCCCCATCGGCGTGCTGGACTACGTCTCGTTCCAGGCCAGCGACCCGCAGACGATGCTCCAGGTGCGCGACGAGGTCGAGGGACTGATGCGCCAGCGCCGCGGTCTCCGGCCCGGCACGCCCAACAACTTCGACTTCACCGACTCCAAGACCGCGCTCGAGGGGTGGAACAAGATCTCGCGCGTGCTCCTGACCCTCCTCCCCGCGCTCGTCATCGTGGGCGTGGTGGTGGGCGGGATCGTGATCATGAACATCATGCTGGTCTCGGTCACCGAACGGGTGCGCGAGATCGGCGTGCGCAAGGCGCTGGGCGCCCGGCGCCGCGACATCCTGACCCAGTTCCTCGTCGAGTCGGCCTCGATCAGCACCTTCGGCGCCGCCTGCGGCATCCTGCTCGGGATCGGCCTCGCCTTCCTGGTCAAGGCCATCTCCCCCCTCCCCGCCACCGTGGCGCCCTGGTCGGTGGCGCTGGGCGTGGGGATCGGGATGTCGGTGGGCATCATCGCGGGGGTGTACCCCGCCTCGCGCGCCGCCCGGCTCGACCCCATCGTCGCCCTGAGGTCCGAATGAGCCTCCGCCCCGCCTACCGCCGGTCGCTGCTCAACCCCGCGCGCCTCCTCGAGGGGGCGGGGATCGCCTTCGACTCGGTGCGCAGCAACAAGGTCCGCGCCTCGCTCACCATCCTGGGCGTGGCGATCGGCGTGAGCGTGGTGATCGCCATCGGCGCCGGCATCCGCGGCATCGACAACTCGATCCGCCAGATCCTCGAGGAGACCGGGCCCAAGACCTTCTTCGTGTACCGCTACTTCTCGGGCGGGATCAACATCTCCGACGGCTCGGACGAGCTCTCCCCCTGGCGCAAGATGCCGTGGCTCACCGTGGCCGAGGCCGACCTGATCCGCCAGCAGCCGGGGATCCGGGACGTCACGGTCCAGGAGGGGACGAGCGGCCCGGTGAGCTACAAGGACACGGACCTCAAGAGCGTGGACATCGCGGGGTTCAGCCCCAGCTGGATCGACGTGACCGGGGGCGTGCTGCAGGAGGGGCGCAACTTCACCCCCGTGGAGTACGCGGCGGGGGCGCACGTGGCGGTCATCAACGACAAGGTGGCCGAGAACCTCTTCCCCGGGCTCGACCCGATCGGGAAGACGATCAAGATCTTCGGGCAGGAGTTCACCGTCATCGGGCTCCACGTGGCGGCCTCGTCGCTCTTCAGCAACGCGTCCTCCCCGCGGCTCGCCATCCCCCACACCACCTTCACCAAGGTGGCCGACTACTGGAAGGGATGGATGGACTTCTCCGTGATCCCCGAGGACACCGTCAGCGTGGCCACGGCGATCGACCAGGTGACCGCGGCGCTCCGCTCCTCGCGCGGGCTCCGTCCCGGACAGGACAACAACTTCGCCGTCGTGACCCAGGACCGGCTGCTGCAGACCTTCAACGACACCACCAAGATGTTCTTCCTGGTGATGATCGCCCTCTCGGGCGTGGGGCTGATGGTCGGCGGCATCGGGGTGGTGGCGATCATGATGATCTCGGTCACCGAGCGCACCCGCGAGATCGGCGTGCGCAAGGCGCTCGGCGCCACCCGCCGCGAGATCCTCTTCCAGTTCCTCGTGGAGGCCTCGACCCTCACCCTCATCGGGTGCACGGCAGGGCTCCTCTTCGGCGCGGTCCTCTCCTGGGTGCTGCGCCACCTCCTCCCCATCCCCTTCTCCATCCCGTTCGGCTCGGTGGTGGCGGCCATCCTCTCGGCCATCGGCACCGGGGTCATCTTCGGGATGTACCCCGCCCTCAAGGCGAGCCGGCTCGATCCCGTGGACGCGCTGCGGTACGAGTAGGGGCGCAGGGACGCAGGGGCGCAGGGACGCAGGGACAGACCTGCGTCCCTGCGCCGCTGTTAACTTCCACCCGTGCCCCTCCTCGAAGCCCTCCGGCTCGCGTTGCAGAGCATCTGGACCGCGAAGTTGCGGTCGTTCTTCACCCTCCTTGGCATCATCGTTTCCGTGGCGTTCCTGGTGGCCGTGACGGCCATCATCCAGGGGATGAACGCCTACGTGCAGGAGAACCTGACGGGGGCGGTGATCGGCACCAACGCCTTCCAGGTGCGGCGCACCCCGATCGCGGTGGGGTTCGTGGACGACGAGACGATCCGGCTCTGGGCGCGGCGCCCCCGCATCACCAAGGAGGACGCCGCCGCGGTGGCGCGCGCGCTCCCCGGCGCGCTCGCGGTCTCCCTGCAGTCCGGGTGGCCCACCCCCACCAGCGACATCCAGTACCGTGACACCCGCGTGGGGGACGTGCTCATCTTCGGGGTCACCCCGCCCTACCAGATCGTCCAGGACTACACCTTCGCCGCCGGGGAGCCGCTGGCCGACCCGGACATCCTCGAGCGCCGTCCGGTCACGGTGCTGGGGGCCGACGTGGCCGAGAAGCTCTTCGGCGAGCCGGCGCGCGCCATCGGGAGGGCGGTGCGCATCGCCGGGCGGGAGTTCACCGTGAAGGGGGTCATCGCCCCCAAGGGGCGGGTGCTGGGGCAGTCGTTCGACGGTTTCGCGCTCCTCCCGCTCACCTCGTTCGAGGCGGTGTACGGCCGCCGGCTCACCACGGTGATCTCGGTCAAGGTGGCGGAGGCCGCGGCGCTCCGTCCCGCGATGGACCGCGCGGAGGAGGCGATGCGGCTGGCGCACCGCCTGCGCCCCGGCGAGCCCAACGACTTCGCCGTGGACAAGGCCGACGCGCTGGTGAGCTTCTGGGAGGCGCTCACGCGGACGCTCTTCACCATCATCCCCGCGGTCGTCTGCATCGGGATCGTGGTGGGGGGGATCGTCATCATGAACATCATGCTGATGAGCGTCACCGAGCGCACCCGGGAGATCGGGATCCGCAAGGCGATCGGGGCCCGCGGCGCCGACATCCGGAAGCAGTTCCTGGTCGAGACCGTGGTGCTGAGCTCGATCGGCGGGGCCCTCGGCGTGCTGGCGGGCTGGGGGCTGGCCCTCCTCGTGGCCGCGGTCTCCCCCCTCCCGGCCCGCGTCACCCCCTGGGCGGTGGCCACGGCGCTCCTCCTCGGCGCCGGCACGGGGGTGGTGTTCGGGGTGTACCCCGCGAGCCGCGCCGCGCGGCTGACCCCGGTCGAGGCGATGCGGGCCGAATGATCGCCGTCCACCCCGTCCGCGAGGGGGTGCGGATCGCCCTGGACCAGCTCCGCTCCAACAAGCTGCGCTCGGGGCTCACGATCCTGGGGGTGGTGATCGGGGTGGCCACCGTGATGGCGATGGCGAGCATTGTCCAGGGGGTGCGGGCCCAGATCTTCAACGCCATCGAGGTGGCGGGGCCGAGCACGTTCTACGTGATGCGGTTCTTCTCGCAGACCCCGCTCAACCCCGACAACCTCCCGCGCGAGGTGCGCATCCGCCCGGTGCTCGACGCCGAGGACGCGGCCGCCATCCGCGCCATCCCTGAGATCCGCTACGCGGGGCTCTGGATCCAGCTCTTCCAGCGCCTGGAGCACGCCGGGGCGCGCACCCAGACCGTCACCGTCTTCGCGGCCGACGACCATTACATGGACGTGCAAGGGGGCACCCTGCTCCGCGGGCGCTTCTTCACCCGGAGCGAGGAGAACGCCGGCGCGCCGGTGATCGTGCTCGAGGCGGGCACGGCGGAGTACCTCTTCGGCCGGATGGAGCCGATGGGGGCCACGGTGAAGGTGGGGGCCATCCCGCACCGGGTCATCGGCATCTACCAGAAGCCCGAGAACATCTTCGAGCCGCCGGGGCAGCAGGTGGCCGGCGTGATCCCCTACCAGACCGCGCACGACCGCTTCACCTACGACGAGACGAACGCGCTGTTCATCTGCGTGCGGCCGGTGGAGGGGGTCCCGGTGCCGCGGGCCCAGGACCTCGTGATCGGCGCCCTGCGCCGCGCGCGGCACCTGCGCCCCGGCGAGCCCAACACCTTCGACCTGCTCACCCAGGACCAGATCCTCGACACCGTCGACCAGCTCACCGGCGTCTTCTTCCTGGTGATGGTGGCGCTCTCCGGGGTGGCGCTGATGGTCGGGGGCATCGGGGTGATGGCGATCATGATGGTGAGCGTCACCGACCGCACCCGCGAGATCGGCCTGCGCAAGGCGCTCGGCGCCACCCGGCGCACCATCCTCTGGCAGTTCCTGGTCGAGGCCGCCACCCTCACCCTCTTCGGCGGCCTCCTCGGCGTGGCCATCGGCGGGCTCCTGGGCGAGGTGCTCAAGGCGGTGCTCCACCTCCAGGCCTCCCCGCCGGTCTGGAGCGCGGTGGTGGCGCTCGTCATCTCGGTGCTCATCGGGCTCACCTTCGGCCTCCTCCCCGCCAACCGCGCGGCCCGGATGGACCCGGTGGAGGCGCTGAGGCATGAGTGACTCGAAGGCGCGTACGGGGCGTGAGGCGCGGCAGAGGCTCAAGCGCCACTCCCGCGCCGCGAGCGCCTGTCCCCTCCACCGCACCTTCCGCGCCTGCGTTCCCCCTCTACCTTTCCCCCATGCCTGTCCACCTTCTCGCCATCGCGGCCCACCGGGACGACGTCTAACTGACCTGTGCCGGGACCCTGCTCAAGGCCGCCGACCAGGGCCACCGCACCGGGATCCTCGACCTGACCGCCGGCGAGACCGGCACCCGCGGGAGCGCCTCGCTGCGGGGCGAGGAGGCGGAGCGCGCCGCCCGGATCCTGGGGGTGAGCGAGCGGCGGAACGCCGGTCTCCCCGACGCCCACCTGCACAACACCGACGAGGCCCGGCGCGTCGTGGTCGAGCAGATCCGCCACTTCCGGCCCCGGGTGGTGATCCTCCCCTACCCCGTTGGCCGGCACCCCGACCACCGCGTGGCGAGCGAGCTCGCGCGCGACGCCTGCTTCCTGGCCGGGCTCGCCAGGTACGACGCCGCCGGCGAGCCCCACCGGCCGCACAAGATCCTCTACGCCCTGGCGTACCGGGAGGACCCGGTGAAGCCCACCTTCGTCGTGGACATCACCGACCAGATGGCGCGGAAGATGGAGGCGATCCGCTGCTACGCGAGCCAGTTCGACGGCGCCCGGAACGCCGGCGAGATCTTCCCGACCGGACAGGACCTCTACAGCCTCATCGAGGTCCAGAACGCCCACTACGGTTCCCTCATCCGCACCCGCTACGGCGAGCCCTACTTCACCCACGAGACGGTCCGGGTGGACGACGTGGTGGGGCTCGAGGTGCAGTCGATGTAGGGAGGCGGGTAGGCGGGTGGTCGATCTGCGGCTGGAGCTTGGGCCGGGCCCCTTGCAGGGTCCCGGCCCAAGTGGCATATGAGGGGAGGTGTTGCAGTCCTGCAACATCCCCCCCTGACAGGAGTTGCCCATGTCGTTCGTGCTGAGAGCTGCGGTCCCCCTCACCCTCATCGCCCTTGCCGGATGCGCCGATCCCGCCGGCACCGCCCCCACGGACGAGGCCGCCGCTCCGGGCGGGCCGATGGCCGGCGCCACGGTGACGCGCACCGAGGAGCCCTTCACCTGGTTCCTGGTGGACGAGGCGTCGGGGATGCAGGTCCACTTCGGCCGCGACGTCCAGTCGCTCTGCGCCGGGACCGGGGCACAGAACGACCTGCTCGACATCCAGGTCATCACCAACCCCGTGGAGGCCCTGCGCCAGATCAGGCAGGTCCACGGGGACGTGAAGACGAGCGTCTGGCCGATCGGCCCGAACAGCTGCGCCTACTACAACAGCACCACCCCGCTCGCCACCGGCATGAGCAACTTCCGCGGCACGGACAATGACGTCGCCCCCTTCGACCGGCCTGATCCCAAGAACACCAACGCCTACGGCTTCATGGCCAACGGGAAGCTCACCGGCCCCGATGGCGCGCGCCTGATCTTCCAGGCCACCTTCCGCGGGACCTGGGACGGGGTGGACCCGGCCACCGAGCGGTCGCACACGGACATCCGGCTGCACTGATCCCCAGGGCCGGCGGGACGGCGAGGCGGCTAGCCCACTCGCCGCCCCGCCGTCTATCTTTCCCGGATGAGCAAGCCTGCGCCGGTCTATCTCGACCACGCCGCCACGACCCCGGTGCGCCCGGAGGTCCTGGAGGCGATGCTGCCCTACCTGGGCGCCGAGGCGTTCGGGAACCCCTCGAGCGCCCACGCGTTCGGGCGGAAGGCGCGCGCCGGGCTGGAGCAGGCGCGGCGCGAGGTGGCCGAGGCCACCGGGTGCGAGCCCAACCAGGTGATCTTCACCTCGGGGGGCACCGAGGCCGACAACCTGGCCATCGTGGGCGGCGCCCTGGCCGCCCGCGACCGGGGCGCCCAGATGCGCGCGGCGGTCGAGTCCACCGCCCACAAGGCGATCCTGGCCGCGGCGCACGCGGTGGCGCACCTGGGCGGGTCCGAGGAGATCCTCCCGGTGGACGGCCACGGCCAGCTCGATCTCGCCGCGGTGGATGCCGCGCTGGGCCGGCACCCCGGGGTAGTCTCGGTGATGTGGGTGAACAACGAGACGGGGGCCCTCCAGCCGGTGGAGGAGATCGGCCGGCGGTGCGCCGCCGCGCAGGTCACGTTCCACATCGACGCCGTGCAGGCGTTCGGAAAGCTTCCCATCCGCTTCCGCGAGCTCCCCTGCGCGATGCTCACGATCAGCGGCCACAAGGTGGGCGCCCCGAAGGGGATCGCCGCCCTGCTGGTGCGCGACCGGAGCGCCACCGAGGCGATCATCCACGGCGGCGGCCAGCAGTACGGCATCCGCCCCGGCACCGAGAACGTGGCGGGGGCGGTGGCGCTGGGACGCGCGGCGCGCCTCGCCGCCGCCGAGCAGGCCGCCGAGGCGGAGCGCCTGGGCCGGCTCCGCGACGATCTCTGGGGCCGCCTGCAGGCCGCCGTGCCCGACCTCGTGCGCCACGCGCTGGGGGGCCCGCACGCGCCCCACATCCTGAGCGTCTCGGTGCCCGGGGCCGAGGCCGAGGCGCTGCTGATGCACCTGGACCTGCAGGGGGTCTGCGGCTCGAGCGGGAGCGCCTGCACCACCGGCACCGTGGAGCCGAGCCACGTGATGACGGCGATGGGGATCCCGCGCGAGCTGGCGCTGGGCACCCTGCGCTTCTCGCTGGGCCACG
>DASTRQ010000027.1:0-11068 GCA_035761145.1 Gemmatimonadales bacterium | reverse complement strand
CGGATGGGCGGGAACAGAAAGCCTGAGAACCCTGAAGACCACGACAGCGATCTTGTGGGTCGAACGGGTTCAGGATCTCGGGGCCTGCGCGCGTCGGCTTGCTTCGGATCGAAGGCCGGCAATGGCGAGGAAGCCCCATTCAGTCTCCCGGCATCGGATCGAACGCCGTGCACCCGCGGGCGCTCACTCCCCCGGGTGGTACACGCGCTCCGTGTGGCCCGTGAGCTGGTCGGGGTAGTAGTACACCTCGCGCAGGTCGCCGGTGGCGTAGCGCCGCGCCTGGTCGTTGAAGTGCGGTGACGCGGGGTCGCCGCTCTCGCCCCCCGCCGTGACCGCGATGGCGCGCACGCGCGGACCGAACTCGACCACCGCCACGAAGCTGTTGCCGCTGGTCCCGTACCACTTCCGCGTGTTGGGGTATGGGCGCGCCCCGAACGAGGCGAGCGACCCCCAGCGGGCCGAGGTGAACCCCACCGGGAGGCTCGCCCCGGCGTCGTCGAAGCTCGGGGCGATGTCGTCGTTGAGGCGCTGGAAGCGGTTCACCGTCCCCCACGGGGTCTGCCAGCTCCCGAAGTCGGCCGCGAGCCGCGCGGTGGCGGAGTCGAGCGCCGCCAGCAGGTCGGCCCCCGCCGCGCGCGTGGCCACGTAGTCGTCGGCCGCGATCCCGGCCCCCCGCGCCGCCGCCGCCACCCGCCGGGCCGCGGCCTCCCCCCAGAACACCGCGAGGGTGGTGGCCACCGACGCGGTGTCCCACCGGAAGTCCCACCCCCGGAGCGCCGCCACCTGCGGCGCCAGGCGCACCTTGATGGAGTCCCCCTCGGGCAGCGCGTCCCACGCGCGCAGCAGCGCCGGCACCGAGGCCGCGAAGGCGGGGAGGTAGGTGTCGTACGCCGCCGCGCGCAGGCGCTCCACGGTGAAGTCGCGCCGGTCGGCCAGCACCCGCAGCGCGTGCCTCCCCCGCGGCGACTCGGCCGCCCCCGTCTCGACGTACCGGGGATAGTCCTCGCGCCGCGGGCTCGCCGCCCCCGCCGCCGACCAGGGCCAGTTGTTGGAGTTGTACAGCCAGCCGGTGGCGGGATCGAGCAGGTGCGGGCCCTCCTCCACCGAGAGCACCGGGCCCCAGTCCGTGCGCGGGTCGCTCCCGTCCACCGGCCGGGTCCAGTCGAAGCTGGTGTCGCGCCGGGGGATGAAGTTGGCGTGGAAGTAGGCGATGTGCCCGTCGGCGTCGGCGTAGATGGTGTTGTTGGACGAGTTGGTGTGCAGGTCCATCACCCGCCGGAACTCGGCGTAGCTCCGCGTCTTGGTGCGGCCGTACGACTGCTCCAGCGCGTGCACCGGGTCCTGCATCAGGCGCACGGTGATCCACTTGCCGCCGGCGCGGCGCACCACCGGCCCGTGCCGGGTGAAGAACGCCGTGAAACGGCGCGTCGCCATCCCCGCGTCGGTCCGGTACGGCACCACGATGGTGCGACTCTCCACCGGGAACTCGCGGCCCCCGTACCGGTACACCCATCCCCGGCCCCGCCGGGTCACCGTCTCGGCGTACTCGTCGATGTTGTCCACCCCGCTCGAGGTGTGCATCCAGCCCACCCGGTCGTTGAAGCCCTGGTACACGAAGAACTGGCCCCACGTCACCGCGCCGTAGGCGTCGAGCCCCTCGTCGCTCCTGACCTGGAGCTCCGACCGGAAGAAGAACGAGGTGTGCGGGTTGATGAGCAGGAGGGCGTGGTGGTCCACGGTATTGGACGGGGCGATCGCCACGCCGTTGGAGCCGGTGGGCTCGGGGGGCGCGCCGTCCCCCCCGGCCGGGGCGTCGGGGGCGATGTCCTCGGAGCCGTAGAATGCGCCCAGCTGGCGCAGGTCGATCCGCTCGATGTCGCCGCCGATGCTCCCCTCGCTGAAGGCGAGCGCCATCCACGGCTCGAAGTGGCGGATCACCTTCGGGTGCACGTCGGGGTGGGTGTACAGGTAGTAGTTGAGCCCGTCGGCGAAGGCGGTCATCAGCGTGCGGAGCCAGCGCGGGCTCTGCCGGTACCGGGCCTGCAGCTCGTCGGGACGGATGAAGAGCTTCATCCGGAGGTCCTGCAGGATGGCCCCCTCCCCCTCGGCCTCGGCGGTGCGGCCGAGCGCGGTGAGGTAGTTCGTCTCGACGCGATGGAAGTCGTCCTCGGCCTGCGCGTAGAGCATCCCGAAGACGGCGTCGGCGTCGGTGGGGCCGTGGATGTGCGCGATGCCCCAGTCGTCGCGGGTGATCGTGACGCGGCTCGCGGTGCGACGCCACCGCGCGAGCTCCGCCGGCGAGGGCGCGGGGGGCGTGACGGAGACCGCCGTGGCGGCGAGGACGAACGCGGTCAGGAACATGGACGGGCGGGGAGGAAGGAGGCGGTCAGGGGGGCCGCGGGGTGCCCGGGAATGTTAGGGCCGGCGCGATGAGCGCGAAAGGCGCCACGCGCCCGGGGCCCCGCGGGTCCGTCAGGGGGTCTGGCCGAGCTCCCGCAGACGGCCCCGGGCCTCGCGGTCGTCGGGGTCGCGGCGGAGCGCTTCCCGGTACGCGCCGACCGCAGCGGCGGTGTCGCCGCGCTGGAGCTGGATGGTCCCCCGCGCGGAAGCCGTGCCGGCCGACGCGGGGTAGTACTCCTCGTTGAGCGCCAGCACCGCCAGCGCCTCGGTCGTCCTGCCGTCGCGCGCGAGGCCCAGGGCGGCGCCGACGAGGGTCGGCTCGCCGAAGTCGTATGCGTCGCGGCCGTAGTAGCGGGCGCGGAGGGCACGGTACGCCCGGAGCGCGCTGTCGGCGCCGGCCTCGGCGGCGGCGGCGGTCACGATGTCGCCGAGCGGCTCCGGAAGGCTCACGCCGCGGTGACAGGTGCGGCAGGTGACGCGCGGGTCGTCGGCCGCGTGGCCGGGGAGCGTATCGAGGCGGCGGTTCACCTCCGCCACCATCCGCATCATCTGCCGGGCGATCTGCTTGGTGCCCTTGCGGTCGCTCCCGAAGTCGTAGGTGGCGAGCGACGCGCCCTCCTGGCCGACGTGGCAGAAATTGCAGCGCACGCCGAGCGCGCCGCTGAAGCCGCGCATCGTGTTGAGCACCTCGCGCACGGGGGTGCCGCGCGGGATCACCTGGGTGTTCACGAGCGAGTCGGGGGGAAAGCGGCCGGGGGTGCCCTGCGCGGCGAGCGGCGCGGCCAGCACGAACGCGGTGAGGAACGGGAACGGGCGCACGGGGGGCTCGCTGAGAAAAGGGGGGCGCGGTGAGGGAGGGGACAGGTACAGTACGGTCACGGCCTCCGATCCGTTGCAGTGATGCCCCGCAGACGCTGCGCAGGACCCGCTGGCACTTCCGACCGCGGCCCCGGGGCTGTCCAGGCTTTGCGTATCCGCCCATCCCTCAGCGGGATCGCGAGACCCGAGACGTGATTGACATTCCCCCCGCCGGAGGCACTTTACAGGCGCACTTCTCTGCCCCCCGCCCCAGGCCTCTCGTGCGCCCATGACCGAGCCGCGCACTTCCGGCTCCCTTCCACAGTGGACCGTCCCGCTCCTCGTCCCGCTCTTCTCCGCGGCGGCGGTGGGGCTCGCCGTGGCGCTCACGCTGCTGCTCCGCCCCTTCATCGGCACCACGCCGTTCGCCCTGCTCCATCTGGCCGTGCTCCTGGTCACCGTGCGGGGCGGCGCCCGGGCGGGGTGGTGGGCGCTGCTCTTCGCGCTGGTCGGGGCCGACTTCTTCCTCTTCACCCCCACGGGCCGCTTCGCGCTCCACCCCGGCGACCTGGGCGCCCTCGCCATCTCCGGGGCGGTGGCCGCGGCGATCGTGGTGCTGGTGACCCGGCTCCGGGGGGCCACCCGGCGGAGCCTGGCGCGGCAGCGGGAGGTCGAGCGCCTCAACCGGCTCTACGACGCGCTGAGCCAGGTGAACCAGGCGATCGTCTGGAGCGTCTCGACCCAGGAGCTCCTTCCCCGGATCTGCCAGGTGCTGGTGGAGCGGGGCGGCTTCCCGATGGTCTGGATCGCGTGGCACGACCCCGCGTCGCGCCGGCTGGTCCCGGTCGCGAGCGCGGGGGACGCGGACGACTTCCTCGCCGCGGTCGAGGTCTACGCCGACGACCGCCCCGAGGGGCGGGGCCCGTCGGGGCTCGCCTTCCGCAGCGGCCGCCCCTACATCTCCAACGACATGCAGGCCGACCCTGCCACGCTGCCGTGGCGGGGCCAGCTCGCGCCGCGCGGCCTCCGCTCCGCGGCGGTCTTCCCCATCCGCGCCCGGGGGGAGGTCTGCGCCACCCTGAGCGTGTACGCCACCGAGCGCGGCTTCTTCCAGCGCCGGGAGATCGACCTGCTCGAGGAGGCGGCCAACGACATCTCCTACGCGCTCGACAACTTCGCGCGCGAGGAGGAGCGGCGGCGCGCGGAAGCGGTGGCGCGCCAGGGGCACGAGCTGGTGGACCGGATCCTCGACAGCGTCGCCGGCGTCATCTACCTCTACGACGAGTCGGGGCGCTTCCTCCGCTGGAACCAGGCCTTCCTCGACGTCACCGGCTACACCGCCGACGAGCTCGTCACGATGCACCCGCTCGACTTCTTCCGCGGCGACGACGCGACCCGCGTGGCCGAACGGATCGGGAACGTCTTCGTGGGCGGGGCGGCGAGCGTCGAGGCCGGGTTCGTGGCCAAGGACGGCACGGTGACCCCCTACTTCTTCACCGGCCGCCGGGTGGAGCTCGACGGGCGCCCCTGCCTGGTGGGGATGGGGATCGACATCAGCGAGCGGGTGGAGGCCGAGGCGGAACTGCGGCAGAGCGAGGAGCGGTTCCACACCACGCTCGACAGCATCTCGGAGGGGTGCCAGCTGTTCGGCTTCGACTGGCGCTACCTCTACCTCAACGACGCCGCCGAGCGCCACAACCGCCGGCCCAAGGAGGAGCTCCTGGGGCGCACGCTGCCCGAGGCGTGGCCCGGCATCGAAGGGACGGCCGTCTTCGCGCTGCTGCGCCGCGGGCTCGAGGAGCGGGTCCCCGCCCACGAGGAGATCGAGTTCAGCTTCGGCGACGGCACATCCGCCTGGTACGACGTGCGGGTGCAGCCGGTGCCCGAGGGGATCTTCGTCCTGAGCATCGATGTCACCGACCGGCGCGCGGCCGAGGCCGCGGCCGAGGCGATGCGGCGGCGCTTCGAGGTGGTGGTGGAGCACCTGCGCGAGGGGCTGGTGATCGCGAGCCCCGAGCTCACCCTGCTCCACTGGAACCCCGCCGCGCTCCGCCTGCTCGGCTTCGACGACCTCGACGAGGGGCGGCGCCGCCAGCGGGACTTCGACGACCTCTTCGAGATCCGTACCCTCGACGGCGCCTTGGTGCCCCCCGGGCGCTGGCCCCTGGCCCGCGTGCGCGGCGGGGAGACGATCGACGGGGTGGAGCTGCGCGTGCGCCGCACCGACACCGGCCGGGAGCGGATCTTCAGCTACTCGGGGACGCGGGTGGAGTACGGCGCCGGCCAGCAGCTCGCCTTCATGACCCTCCACGACGTGACCGAGCGTCACGCGGCCGAGGCGGAGCGCGCCCGGCTCCTGGCGCAGGAGACCGCGGCGCGCGAGGAGGCCGAGCAGGCGCACCGGCAGGTGGACGAGATCCTGGCCTCGGTGACCGACGCCTGGGTGACGCTCGACCGCGACTGGCGCTACGTGTACGTCAACGAACGCGCGGCGCGCATCTTCGGCCGGACGCGCGAGCAGCTCCTCGGCCGGCACATCTGGACCGAGTTCCCCGAGGGGGTGGGGCAGCCGTTCCAGCGCGAGTACGAGCGCGCGATGCGCGACCGCGTGGAGATCCAGTTCGAGGAGTACTACCCCCCCCTCGACGCCTGGTTCGAGAACCGGATCTTCCCTTCGGCCGAGGGGATCTCGATCGTGTTCCAGGATATCAGCGCCCGCAAGCGCGCCGAGCTGGCGCTGCGCGAGGCCAAGGCCGACCTGGAGCGCAAGGTCGAGGAGCGCACGGCCGAGCTGCAGACGGCGCTGGTGCAGGCGGAGGCGGCCGACCGGATCAAGAGCGCCTTCCTCGCCACGATGTCCCACGAGCTGCGCACGCCGCTCAACTCGATCATCGGCTTCACCGGGATCGTGCTGCAGGGCCTGGCGGGACCGCTCACGCCCGAGCAGCAGAAGCAGCTGGGGATGGTGCGCGGCAGCGCCCGCCACCTGCTGGACCTGATCAACGACGTGCTCGACATCTCCAAGATCGAGGCGGGCCAGCTCGAGGTGCGCGACGAGCCGGTGGACCTCGCGGCCCTGCTCGAGCGCACGGTGGGGACCATCCGCCCCCTCGCGGCGCAGAAGGGGCTCGCGCTCGAGACGCGGATCCCCGACACGCTCCCGGCCCTCCGGAGCGACCGGCGGCGGGTGGAACAGATCCTGCTCAACCTCCTCAACAACGCGGTGAAGTTCACCGACCGCGGCGGCGTCACCCTCACGGTGCGCGCCGGGCCCGACGTCCGGCTGGCCGACCGGCGCCCCGCCGTCGCCCTCGCGGTGGCCGACACCGGCATCGGCATCCGTCCCGCCGACCTGCAGCGGCTTTTCCAGCCCTTCCAGCAGGTGGACTCGGGGCTCTCCCGCCAGCACGAGGGGACGGGGCTCGGCCTCGCCATCTGCCGCCGCCTGGCGGAGCTGCTGGGCGGCGCGATCACCGTGCAGAGCACGTGGGGCGTGGGCAGCACCTTCACCGTGACCCTTCCCCTCGCACCGGGGGCCTGACCGATGGAACGCCCGATCCTCCTCATCGAGGACAACGCGCAGAACCGCTACCTGGCCACCTTCCTGCTCGAGCAGCACGGCTACCTCGTGCAGGCCGCGCCCGACGGCCCGAGCGGCATCTCGGCCGCCCAGGCGTGCGACCCGGTGATGATCCTGCTCGACATCCAGCTCCCCGGGATGGACGGCTACGCGGTGGCGCAGGCGCTCGGCCGGATCCCCGCGCTCGACGCGGTGCCGATCGTGGCGGTGACCTCCTACGCGATGCCCGGCGACCGCGAGAAGGCGCTCGCCGCCGGCTGTACCGGGTACATTGAGAAGCCGATCGACCCCGACGGCTTCCTCCCCACCCTGCACCGCTACGGCCTGCCGCCGCGGGAGACCGGAACGCGATGAGCCGCTACCTCGTGGTGGACGACAAGCCGGAGAACCTGTACTACCTGCAGGCGCTCCTGAGCGCGGTGGGGCACACCGTGGAGCTCGCGCACCACGGCGCCGAGGCGCTCGTGCGCGCGCGCAACGCGCCCCCCGACCTCGTCGTCTCCGACCTGCTGATGCCGGTGATGGACGGGTACACCCTGCTCCGCCACTGGAAGGCCGACCCGCGGCTCGCGCGGATCCCCTTCGTGGTCTACACCGCGACCTACACCGAGCCCGAGGACGAGCGCCTCGCGCTCTCGCTCGGCGCCGACGCCTTCATCCTGAAACCCGCCGAACCCGAGGACTTCCTCGCCCGGCTCCAGGCCGTCGAGCAGGGGGTGCTCGCGGCCGGCGCCCCGCGGACGCCGCGCGCGCTCGAGGAAGAACCCGACCTGCTCAAGATCTACAGCCAGACCCTGGTGCGGAAGCTCGAGGAGAAGACCCTCCAGCTCGAGGCCGCCAACCAGACGCTGCAGCAGGACGTCGAGGAGCGCCGTCGCCTGGCCGAGAGCCGCGCCGCGGTGCTCGACGCGCTCCCCGCCCAGATCGCCCTGGTGGACGGCGCCGGGATCATCCTGGCGGTGAACGAGTCGTGGCGCCGGTTCGCCGCGGCCAACGCGATGGCCGACCCCGGCTTCGGCGTGGGGCGCGACTACCTGGCCGTCTGCGACCGCGCCTTCGGCGACTGCGCCGAGGAGGCGCACGCCGTGGCCCAGGGGATCCGCCGGGTGCTCTCCGGGGAGCTGCCGCAGTTCGCGCTCGAGTACCCCTGCCACTCCCCCGCCGAGAAGCGCTGGTTCCGCCTGATGGTCTCCCCGCTCCGCGCTGGCACCGCCGCCGGGGCGGTCGTGATGCACGTGAACGTCACCGAGCAGAAGACGATGGAGGCGCAGTTCCTCCGCGCCCAGCGGATGGAGAGCCTCGGCACCCTGGCCGGCGGGATCGCGCACGACCTCAACAACGTGCTGACGCCCATCCTGATGTCCATCGACCTCCTCAAGGACGAGGAGTCGGCCGAGGCGCGCCGCGAGATGCTCACCACCATCGAGGGGAGCGCCACCAAGGGCGCCGAGATGGTGCGGCAACTGCTCTCGTTCGCCCGCGGGGTGGAGGGACGGCGCGTGGTGGTGGACGTGGCCGCCATCGTGTACGAGGTGGCGAAGATCGCGAACGACACCTTCCTCAAGACCATCCAGGTGCGCACCGCGGTGGCCTCGGAGCTCCCGCCGGTCATCGGCGACCCGACCCAGCTCCACCAGGTGCTCCTCAACCTCTGCGTCAACGCGCGCGACGCGATGCCCGCCGGGGGCACCCTCGCCCTCTCGGCCGAGGTGCGCGAGGTGGACGCCGCCCTGGCGGCGAGCGATCCCGGCGCGACGCCGGGCCGCTTCGTCGTCGTGACCGTCGCGGACTCGGGGGCGGGGATGCCGGCGGCGACCATCGACCGGATCTTCGAGCCCTTCTTCACCACCAAGGAGCACGGGCGCGGCACCGGGCTCGGGCTCTCGAGCTCGCTCGCCATCGTGCGGAGCCACCAGGGCTTCTTCCGGGTGTGGAGCACCCCCGGGCAGGGGAGCACCTTCGAGGTGTACCTCCCCGCCCAGGCGGACGCGGCGCACCCCGCCGCCGGCGCCGCCCCCAGGGCCGCCCCGCGCGGCCAGGGACAGCTCGTGCTCGTGGTGGACGACGAGGCCCCGGTGCGCGACATCACCCGCCGCACCCTCGAGGCCAACGGCTACCGCGTGGCGCTCGCCGCCGACGGCCGCGAGGGGGTCGAGCGTTTCCGGACCCTCCTGGGCCAGGTGGCGCTCGTGATCACCGACATGATGATGCCGGTGATGGACGGCCCCGCGACCATCCGGGCGCTCCGCGGGATCGACCCGGCCATCCCGGTGCTCGCCACGAGCGGGCTCGCCGACCCGCCGGTGAAGCCGGGCGAGGACCCGCTGCTCCGGCACCTGGGCAAACCCTACACCGCCGAGCAGCTGCTGACCGAGGTCGCGGCGCTGGTGCGCAAGGGATGAAGGCGACGCGGGCAAGGGCAGGAGCGCGGGGACCCCGGAGCCCCTGAAACCACGGGTCGCTGGCATCACGATCCGGAGAGACGGGCTCTCGGTGAGGGGTCAGCGGTCCGGGGTCCCAGGGTTCCCGTGCCGCGGCCCGCTTCCGCGCGCGGCCGAGCCGCGGCTACATTGCGGGGTATGCGGGTCCACCGGATCCCCCTCGCGCTGAAGCGCCTCGTGCTCGCGCTCGCCGTCACCCAGCTGGTGGCGGTGACGCTCGCGCCGTTGCACGAGCGCGCCGGCACGCCGGACCACGGCCCCGTGCGCGTGGAACGCGCGCACTCGCCCGCCGGCGCCCCCGCGCACGACCCCGACACCTGTCCCCTCTGTCAGCTCGTCACCGCCCACCTCATCGGTCCGGTGGCGCGTCCCGCGCCGGCCCACGCCGTGGCGGGCCTCACCCCCCGGGCGCCGGAGGCCACGCTGCTCCCGGCCCGCGCCCCGCCCTCCGCCCACCGCACCCGCGCTCCGCCATCGCCCCTCGCCTGACGTCCCGGCCGCGCGCCCCGCGCCGCCGGCACCCTTTCAGACGAGGTCTTCATTCGTATGCGATGGTCCCGTACCGCCGCGGCCCTGGCCGCGGCCCTCCTGCTCGCCACCTCCACGCTGGCCGCGCAGGTCCCCGCTGACTCCGCGCTCCGGCGCCAGCAGCGCACCACCGATTCCCTCGCCGCCGCGCTCCGCGCGCTCCAGGCGCGGATCGACAGCCTCCTCGCCGCGCGCGCCGCGGGCGACACCGGGGGCGGCGACGAGCTCGCCGCCCTCCGCGCCGCCGCGAGCGCCGCCGCCGACTCCGGCGCCGCCCAGCGGGCCCAGCCCCAGGCGGCCCGGCTGGGCCAGAACGCCCTCAACCCGGAGATCTCCGTCACCGGCGACTTCCGGGCCAACGCCGTGCACCCCGGCCCCCAGCGCGACAACTTCGTCGCGCGGGAGTTCGAGTTCGGCTTCCAGTCCGCGCTCGATCCCTACAGCACCGCCAAGCTCACCCTGGCCGTGGAGGATGGCGAGGCGAGCATCGAGGAGGGGTACGCGTACTTCACCGCGCTCCCCGCCCACCTCCGGCTGGATCTCGGCCAGTTCCGCCAGCAGGTGGGGGAGCTCAACCGCTGGCACCTGCACGCCCTCCCCGAGGACGAGTACCCGCTGGTGGTGCGCCGCTTCGGCGGCGAGGAGGGGCTGGTGGCCCCCGGCGTCTCGCTGTACTGGCCCCTTCCCTTCTCGGGGGCGGCGGGGACGTACGAGCTCACCGTCCAGGCCACCACCGGCGCCAACGACGTGCTCTTCACCGGGGCGCGCCGCCCCGCGCTCAACGCCCAGCTCTCGGGCTTCTGGCAGTTCAGCCGGAGCACCTACGCCCAGGTGAGCGTGAGCGGGCTCCACGGCACCGCCCCCGACACCGGGCTCACCACCGACCTGGGCGTGGTGGCCGCGCGCTTCTCGTGGCGTCCGCCGGGCCAGGCCCAGGCCCGCGACCTCACCCTGCGCTCCGAGCTCTGGGCGCTCCGCCGCAAGTTCGACCTGGCGGGCCCCGCCTTCTTCGACAAGACCCGGCTCGGCGGCTACGCCGACGCCACCTGGAAACTCGACCGCCGCTGGGTCGTCGGGGTGCGGGGGGACTACGTCCAGTCCCCCGAGCCCGGCCCCGAGGCGCACGAATGGGCCGTCACGCCCTCGCTCACGTTCTGGCAGAGCGAGTTCGTCTTCCTGCGCGGGGTGTTCGAGCACGCGCGGGACATCACCGGCGCCGACCACGATCGCCTGTCGCTGCAGGTCGTCTACGCGATGGGCCCCCACAAGCACGAGCTCTTCTGACCATGACCTCACTCCTCCTCTCGCTCACGCTGGCCGG
>DASTRQ010000026.1:0-2799 GCA_035761145.1 Gemmatimonadales bacterium | reverse complement strand
CGCGCGCTCACGATGCTGGGGGTCGCCGGTGAGTGGGCCCGGCTGCTGCTCTGGCCCGCCCGCCTGCAGGGCGACTATGCGCCGTGGGAGATCGCCCCCTGGAGCCAGTGGAGTGCCGAGCAGACGGCGGGCCTCCTGGTCGTGGGCGCCACCGCGCTGGCCCTGGCGCTCGCGTGGCGCCGCGCCCCGGTCGTGGCGTTCGCGATCGGCTGGGTCGTGGTGGCGCTCGCGCCGGTCTCGAACCTCGTGGTGCCCACGGGGATCCTCCTGGCCGAGCGGACGCTGCTGCTCCCGAGCATCGGGGTGGTCCTGGCCGTGGCCGCTGCGGTGCCGGCCGCCGCGTGGCACGCCGCGCGCTGGCGTCCCGCCCTGTACGGCGGCGTCACGGTGCTCGGGCTCCTCGGCCTCGTGCGGAGCCGGGCGCGCGTCCCCGTGTTCCGCGACCGTGACGCTTACCTCTCCTCAATGATGCGGGACGCGCCGCGCAGTTGGCGCACGATGGTCGCCGCGGGGATCGCGGCCACCGAGGCGGGGGACCCGGTCACGGGCCGGCGGCTCCTCCTCGCCGCCAACGCGACCTGGCCCGACTCGCCCCGGCCGCTGGCGGTGCTCGCGTTCTATGACCGGCTCCAGGGACGGTGCGATGCCGCCATCGCCCCACAGTGGCAGGCGCTCCGCCTGGCCCCGGAAGACCGGTGGACGCGCCTCCCCCTGGTGGCCTGCCTGCTCGATGTGGGCGCCTATGCGGAGGCGGGGCGCCTCGCCGCCGCGGACACGGGCTCGGACCCGATGGGGCGGGCGCTCGCCGCCGCCGCGGCCACCGCCGACAGCGCCGCCCGGGCGGGGGCGCCACCCCATTCGGTCCGGCTCGCCCCCTTCACGGGGGGACTCACGCTCGTCGGGACGCGGCGGTGACGTGCTGACCCACCCGGTGGCCCTGACGCTGATCGCGGTGCTTGTCGCCGCGGCACTCGCGGCGCGGGCGGTCCCGCTCCGGTGGGCCTCGGCGGTCGAGTCGGCGCTCGGGCATCGGCTGACGCCGTGGGTCATCGGCCTCGGCACGGCGCTCGCGTGCTGGTGGGTGGCCGGGGCCACCTTCCACGTCGAGCCGATCTCGACCGACGAGGCGGCCTACCTGCTCCAGGCCCGGATCTTCGCCGCCGGGCACCTCACCGCCCCGGCGCCGCCGATCCCCGATTTCTTCGCGCAGGCGTGGGTCGTGGTCACGCCGAGGCTCTTCGCCAAGTATCCGCCGGGCACGTCGCTGGTGCTCGTGCCGGGCCTCTGGCTCGGCCTGCCGTGGCTCGTCCCCTGCCTCCTCGACCTGGTGAGCGGCGCGCTGCTCTTCACCCTGCTGCGCCGGGCGATCGGCGCGCCCGCCGCCCTCGTCACCTGGGCGGCGTGGGTGCTGAGCGGGATGACGATGCAGTGGCAGACGGGGTACTTCTCCGAGGTCCCCCTGCTGGCGTGCTGGCTGGGCAGCGTCGCCTGCGCGTGGCGCTGGATCGACGGGGGGCGGCGCCGCTGGCTCCTCGTCGCGGCGGCCTGCGCCGGCTTCGGGGCGCTCACGCGTCCGCTCTCCATCCTGCTCCTGGGCCTCCCGCTGGCGGTGGCGGTGTGGCGTTCGGCACGACGCTCGGCGCGCTGGCGGGATGTGGGCATGGCCACCCTCGTCGCGGTGGGCTTCGTCCTCACGATCCCGCCCTGGAACGCCGCCACCACCGGACACCCGCTCCGGTCACCACTGCGGGAATACACCGAGGACTACCTCCCCTGGGACCGGGTCGGGTTCGCCATCGACAGCACGGCGCCGCTCCTCCCCACCCCGCCGGACCTCGAAGGGATCGCCCCGCAGCTGGCCCGCGTGCACCGGGAGCACACCCTGGCCCGCCTGCCGCGGACGCTCTTCGAACGCGCGCTGTGGGTCAGCGGACAGCTGTTCACGCACTGGCGGCCGGCGCTCGCGTTGCTCGCGCTGGTCGGCATCTGGCGGCTGGGGGGCGCCGCGTGGGTGGGGCTCTGGGCCGCGCTGGCGGAATTCCTGGGACACGCGGTGTGGGGACACCAGGCGGGGTGGACGCTGTACTACGCGGAGGGGGCGGCGGCGTGGTACGTCCCCGGGGCGGTGGGGCTCGTGGCGGTGGTCGGGTGGCTCGTGCGACGCACGCGCCCGGACACGGAGGCGGCACCACGCGCCGCGCTGGCGGCGGTGGTCCTGCTCCCTCTCCTCCTCTGGCTCTCGGTCGCCGGGAGCCGCGGCTACCGCGAATGGCGCACCCGCCGCGCCGCCGACTCGCGCGCGTTCACCGAGATGGTCGCGGCGGGGCCGGGCCACGCGATCTATTTCGTGCGGTACGGCACTCCCGCCGCGGGGCGGCCGGCCCTCATCCGCAACGACCCCTGGCTCGCCGGGGCGCGCGACTGGATCGTGTACGACCTCGGCCCGCGCAACGACGAGCTCCTCCGCCTGGCCCCCGACCGCGCCGCCTTCCTGGTGGACGTCGCCGCGCGGCGGGTCACTCCCCTCCGGGAAGCGCCGCCACCCGCCACGCCGCGCTGAGGGAGTCCCTCGTCACGGGGTGAAAGCGCGGCGGCGCGCCGAGGCTGGTGTCCGCGGGGGCGAGCAGCCAGATGGGACGCCCCGGATAGCGCGCCAGGGCGACGGTGTCCTGCGCGTGCAGGTCGCGCACGTAGACGTTCCCCGTCCGGTCCTCGAGCAGGAGCGGAGGGTAGAGGGTGAAGCCGCGCGCATCCTCGCGGAGGCGGGTGCGGCAAGCCTCGGTGTACACCGTCCCGGGC
>DASTRQ010000025.1:0-4586 GCA_035761145.1 Gemmatimonadales bacterium | reverse complement strand
TTGCAGCCATGCCCGAACGCATCCCCATCGGCGCCGACCACGCCGGGTTCCCCCTCAAGCAGCGGCTCGTCGAGGAGCTCCGGAAGCTCGGGTACGACCCCATCGACGTCGGCACCGATTCCACCGCCAGCACCGACTACCCCGACTACGCGCACCCGGTGGCCCACCAGGTCGAGGCCGGCGAGGCGAAGCGGGGCGTGCTCCTGTGCGGCACGGGGCTCGGGATGAGCTACGCGGCCAACCGGCACCACGGCGTGCGCGCGGCGGTGGCGTGGACCCCCGAGATCGCCACGCTGGCGCGGGCGCACAACGACGCCAACGTGCTGGTGCTCCCGGCGCGCTTCGTGACCGAGGAGGAGGGGGTCCGGATCCTCAAGGCGTGGCTCGACACCCCGTTCGAGGGGGGGCGGCACGAGCGGCGGGTGGCCAAGATCGAGGGGGAGGGGTGATGTCGCACCAGCACGGCGCCTCGCTGCGCGCGGGGGACCCGGAGGTCGCCGGGCTCGTGGACCGGGAGCTCGCCCGCCAGCGCCACGGGCTCGAGCTCATCGCCAGCGAGAACTTCGCCAGCCGCGCCGTGATCGACGCGATGGGGACGCCCCTCACCAACAAGTACGCCGAGGGGTACCCCGGGAAGCGGTACTACGGCGGCTGCGAGGTGGTGGACCAGGTGGAGCAGCTCGCCATCGACCGCGCGCGCCAGCTCTTCGGGGCGGCGCACGCCAACGTCCAGCCGCACTCGGGCGCCACCGCCAACTTCGCCGCCTTCATGGCGGTGCTCCCCCCGGGCGAGAAGCTGCTGGCGATGGCCCTGCCGCACGGCGGGCACCTGTCGCACGGCGCCCCCGTCAACCACAGCGGCGTCATCTGGCGCGCGGTCCACTACGGCGTGGAGCCCGCCACGGGGTTGCTCGACTACGACAAGGTCCGCGCCATCGCGCGGGCGGAGCGCCCCGGCCTCATCGTGGCCGGCGGGAGCGCCTACGCCCGCGTGCTCGACTTCGCCGCCTTCCGGAGCATCGCCGACGAGGTGGGCGCCCTCCTGCTGGTGGACATGGCGCACTTCGCCGGCCTCGTGGCGGGCGGGGCGTACCCCTCGCCGGTGCCGCACGCGCAGGTGGTCACCACCACCACGCACAAGACGCTCCGCGGCCCCCGCGGCGGGCTCATCCTCACCGACGCCGAGCGCGCCCGGGCGGTGGACAAGTCGGTCTTCCCCGGCACCCAGGGCGGGCCGCTGATGCACGTCATCGCCGCCAAGGCGGTGGCCCTGGGCGAGGCGCTCCGCCCCGAGTTCCGGGTGTACGCGCACCAGGTGGTGGCCAACGCCCGCGCCCTGGCCCAGGCCCTGACCGACCGCGGCCTGCAGATCGTCTCGGGGGGCACCGACAGCCACCTGATGCTGGTGGACCTCCGCCCCCGCGGCATCACCGGCAAGGACGCCGAGAAGCTCCTTGACCGCGCCGGGATCACGGTCAACAAGAACACCATCCCCGACGACCCGCAGAGCCCCTTCGTCACCAGCGGCATCCGGCTCGGCACCCCGGCGCTCACCACCCGCGGGATGAAGACCCACGAGATGGAGCGCATCGCCGGCCTCATCGACGACGTGCTCACGAAGAAGGACGACGACACCGTGGCCCGGGTGCGGCGCGACGTGGAGCGCCTGGCCGCCGGCTTCCCGCTCTACGCGCCGCCCCCCGCCGCGGGGCGCGCCGCCGCCGCCAAGTGAGCGAGCTCCAGTTCGCCGACGACGTCCTGGCCCGCCTGCGGCGCCGGGAACGCCGCTACCACGAGCGCGGGTTCCTCTTCGTGCTCGCGGCGATCGAGTTCCTCCAGGAGAAGCTCCCCCAGCGCCGCCACGTGAGCGGCCCCGAGCTGGCGTGGGCCTGCCGCGACCTGGCGCTGGAGCAGTACGGCCTCACCGCCCGCTCCGTCCTGGCGCACTGGGGCATCACCACCACCCGCGACCTCGGCGAGATCGTCTTCGCCCTCGTGGACGTGGGGCTCCTCAGCACCCAGCCCGGCGACCGGGTGGAGGACTTCGAAGGGGTGTACGACCTGACCGACGCCCTGGGCCCCGACCGCGTGTGGGCCAGGGTGGCATTCACCAAGGACCCGGAACGCCTCGACGCCTGAGGCAGAGGAGGGGATGGATGGACGCGCGTGAATTCCCGGAGTGCGTGAAGTGCGAGGACGGCGTGCTGGTGCCCCTCAGCGACTACGGCCCCGACGGGGCCTCCCTCCAGTTCAAGGCCTGGGCCTGCACCAATCCCGCCTGCGGATTCCACATGCGGATCCACAAGGGCGAGGTGTCGTACGGCAAGATCGCGGGGACGACGCCGGCGTGACCGGCGGCCAGTGACCGGCGAGCAGTGACCGGTGACCGGGTCTGCCGAGGAGATCTTCTCGGCAGGCCCGGTCACTCGTTACAGGTCACCGGTCACCCGTTAGCTTCATCATATGGTACCCGCCATCCCCATCCTCACCTCCACCGACGCCGCCGCGTGGGACCAGCGCGCCGAGCGGGAGGGCACCGCGCTCGAGACGCTGATGGAATGCGCGGGGCGGGGGAGCGCCGCGGTCCTCCTTGACCGGTACGGCCACGCGGCGCGCCGGGGCGTGCTGGTGGCCGCCGGCCCCGGCCACAATGGCGGCGATGGCTGGGTGCTGGCGCGCGCCCTCCACGCCCTCGGCCTCCCCGTCTGGGTCACCTCGGGTGGGGAAAGCGCGCCGCTCACCCGGAAGGTGGCGGCGCGGGCACGCGCGGCGGGGGTGCGCGAGGTGCCGCCCGACGGACCCTGGCCGCAGGCGGGGCTCGTCGTGGATGCGCTCCTCGGCACCGGTGCCACCGGCGCGCCCAAGGGCGCGGTGGCGGCGCTGCTGGAACGCCTGCACGACCTCCCCCTTCCCATCCTCGCCATCGACGGCCCCACCGGGCTCGACCTCGGCACCGGCCTGATGCACGGCGCCCCGCGGGCCGACACCACGGTGACCTTCGGCGGGCTCCGCCGCGGACACCTGCTGGCGCGGGATGAGGTGGGAGCCGTCGTGGTGGTCGATATCGGCCATCCGCACGCCGATCCCGCCTGGCCCCGACTCGTTACCGACGACCACGCCGCCGGATGGCTGGTCCCCTTCCGCGCCCGGGCGCACAAGGGAGACCGCGGTCGCGTCGTCGTCGTGGGGGGCGCGCCCGGGATGAGCGGCGCCCTCCGGCTGGCCTGCCGCGCCGCCTTCGGCGCCGGGGCGGGGCTCGTCTTCGCGGTGGCCCCCGAGGAGTCCACCGCGCTCATCGCCGCCGCCGAGCCCGATGTGCAGGTCCGCCCCTGGGCCGCCGGCGCCCCGGACGCGGCGCTGGTCCAGGCCATCACCGCCGCCGATGCCATCGTGGTCGGGCCGGGACTCGGCCGCGCGGCCGAGACGAGGGAGGCGCTGCAGGCGTTGCTCGCCTCTGCGTCCCCCTCGGCCGCGCTGGTCCTCGACGCCGATGCGCTCACGCTCTTTGCCGGCGACGTGGCGGGACTCCGCACCCTGATCGGTGGCCGGCCTGCGGTCCTCACTCCCCACCTCGGGGAGTTCCGCTCCCTCTTCCCGGCCCACGCGGCGGTGGCGGAGCACGATCCCTGGGCCGCGGCCCAGGGGGCGGCGCGAGAGGTCGGTGCCGTGGTGCTCCTCAAGGGAGTGCCCTCGGTCATCGCCACGCCGGAGGGAGAGGCGCCCTGGACCATCGCGGCCGGGAACCCCGGGCTCGCGACGGGAGGGAGCGGGGACCTCCTGGCCGGGTTCATCGGGAGCTTCCTGGCCGCCGGCGGGGGAGAGTGCCCGCCCCCCGCGGCCGCCGCGCTCGGTGCGCAGGTGCTCGGGCGCGCCGCCGACCTGGCGGCCCGGCGCTCCAGCGCGCGCACCCTGCGACCGATGGATCTCCTCGCCGCGCTGCCCGACCTGTGGCGCGCCTGGGAGCTCCGCGCGGGGGCCCGCCCCAGCCCCCGCGCACCGGTCCTGCTCGAGCTCGAACGGCCGAGAGGCGTGTGACGGCACGCCGCTGGCTGGCGCACGCCGTCGCGTGCACGCTCCTCCTGGCCCCCCGGCCGCTCCGCGCCCAGCGCGGCTGGCGGCCGGAGGATCGCACCGTCATCGGTTCGATGCTCCACGTGTACGCCGTCGCGGCCGATGCCCAGCGGCTCTACGTCGTCACGGCGGGGCAGGTGCTCATCCGCGACGAACTGCGCCGCGAATGGCAGGGGCCCTTCACCGGGCCGCAGCTGGGCCAGGTGCAGGAGGTGCGGGGCGGGCTGGTGGATCTCTTCGACCGCTCGCTCTGGCTCGTCACCGGGACAGGGTGGCTTCGCTACGACCCGACGCTCGACCTGTGGGAACAGGGCTTTGCCGGGGCCAGCATCCTGGGCGCCGGGCTCGACCGCAACGCGCCGCTCGACGGGCTGTACCTGCGCACGCCGAGCGGTTGGATGCTGGCCCAGCGGGGCGGGGGTGTCCTGCCGGCGCCGGCCACCCCGCGGGGGGTCGATCTCCTGCGGCCGGTGACCGTGGCCGATGCGGTGCAGGCCAATCCGCAGCTGCAGCTC
>DASTRQ010000024.1:0-4660 GCA_035761145.1 Gemmatimonadales bacterium | reverse complement strand
CGAGCAGCTGCCCCGCGGTGCGCGGCCCCTCCCGCTGGCCCCAGCTCGGCCCGCCGGGGTTCTGGAAGACGCTCCCGCAGCAGGGCTGGTTGAACGGGGTGCCGCGGCTCCGCCACTCGAAGAGGTGGTCGATCTCGGCCTTGAGCGCCGCGGGGTCCTCCTCGCGGAGCTCCACCACGGCCTCGACCACCACCACGTGGCCCAGGCCGCTCCGCCGGTAGGCGAACGGCACCTCGGCGCGCGTGAGCACGCGATCGGCGCCGTCGGGGTCGAGCACCGTCACCCGGGTCACGACCTCGGACCAGTCGCCGCCGTGCGCGCCGGCGTTCATGTACACCCCGCCGCCCACCGAGCCGGGGATCCCCACGAACTTGTGGAGCCCGGCGTGCCCCCGGGCCACGGTGCGCCGCGCCGCGAGCGGCCCCGGGAGGCCCGCCCCGACGCGCCAGGTGCGGCCCTCCTGCACCAGGGCGTCGAGCCCCTTGCCGACCCGGATCACGAGGGCGTCGAGCCCCTCGTCGGGGAAGAGCAGGTTGCTCCCGAGCCCCACCACGAACCAGGGCACGCCGGCCGCGGCCGCGAAACGGAGCGCGGCCGCCACGTCCTCCGCCCCCGCCGGGAGGAGCACCGTGGCGGGGCCGCCGATGCGGTAGGTGCTGTGGCGCGCGAGGGGCTCCCCCTCCTGCACCGCACCCCGCACCACCTCGCGGAGCCCCGCCGCGAAGGCGGGGGTGCGCGCGGTGCTCATCCCTGCGCCTCGCGGGCGATCTGGTACCACTCCTGCAGCGAGCGCACGGTGTGGGCGCGGTTCCGGAGCGCGATGATCGCGTCGCACGCCGCGGAGGCGGCCGAGAGCGTGGTGGTGTACGGGAGGCGCTGCTGGAGCGCCGCCTGGCGGATCAGGTAGTCGTCCTGCTGGGTGAGCTTGCCCAGCGGGGTGTTGATGAGGAGCTGGATGCGCCCCGAGCGGAGCAGGTCGATGGCGTTGGGCCGCCCCTCGTGCACCTTGAGCACCTTCTCCGACGGCACGCCGCGGGCCCGCAGGTAGCGCGCGGTGCCTTCGGTGGCCAGGAGCTGGAAGCCGAGCTCCACGAAGCGCCGCGCGATCGGGACCACGCTCGCCTTGTCGTGGTCGTTGACGGTGATGAACACCCCGCCGCCGAGCGGGAGCTGCCCCCCCGCGGCGTCCTGGCTCTTGGCGAAGGCCATCCCGAAGCTGTCGGCGATCCCCATCACCTCGCCGGTGGAGCGCATCTCGGGCCCGAGGATGAGGTCCACCCCGTGCAGCTTGTTGAAGGGGAAGACCGCCTCCTTCACCGCCACGTAGGGCTGCACCACGTCGTCCACGAGGCCCAGCTCGTCGAGCGTCTGCCCCGCCATCACCGAGGCCGCCAGCGAGGCGAAGGGGATCCCGCAGGTCTTGGAGACGAAGGGGACGGTGCGGCTGGCGCGCGGGTTCACCTCGAGCACGTACACCACGCCGTCCTTGATGGCGTACTGCACGTTGAGCAGGCCCACCACGCCGAGCGCCAGCGCGAAGTCGCGCGTGTGCCGGCGCATCTCGGCCACCTGCTCCTCGGTGAGGAGGTACGGCGGGAGCACGCAGGCCGAGTCGCCGCTGTGCACGCCGGCGTCCTCGATGTGCTGCATCACGCCGCCGATGACGCAGCGGGTGCCGTCGCAGATGGCGTCCACGTCGGCCTCGAACGCGTCCTCCAGGAAGCGGTCGATGAGCACCGGGTGCCCCGGCGCCACCCGCGCCGCGGTCGCGAAGAAGCGGCGCAGCGAGTCGGCGTCGTACACGATCTCCATCGCCCGGCCGCCCAGCACGTAGCTCGGGCGCACCAGGACCGGGAAGCCCACCTTCTCGGCCACCCCCACCGCCTCCTCGACGCTGAGCGCCGTGCCGGCGGGGGGCTGCGCCACGCCCAGCTTCCGCGCCAGCGCCTCGAACCGGCCGCGGTCCTCGGCGGCGTCGATGGCCTCGGGCGAGGTGCCGAGGATGCGCACCCCGGCCGCCTCGAGGCCGCGCGCCAGGCGGAGCGGCGTCTGGCCGCCCAGCTGCACCACCACCCCCTCGGGGCGCTCGCGGTGCACCACCTCGAGCACGTCCTCGAGCGTCAGCGGCTCGAAGTAGAGCGAGTCGGCGGTGTCGTAGTCGGTGGAGACGGTCTCGGGGTTCGAGTTCACCATCACCGTGCGCCACCCCATCGCCCGGAAGGCCATGGTGGCGCGCACGCAGCAGTAGTCGAACTCCACCCCCTGCCCGATGCGGTTCGGGCCGGAGCCGAGGATCACCACCGTCCGCGCGCCGGCGGGGGGCTCGAACTCGTTCTCGTCGTCGTAGCTCGAGTACAGGTAGGGCGTCTGGGACGGGAACTCCCCGGCGCAGGTGTCCACCGTCTTGTAGGCCGGCCGCACCCCGAGGCGGTGGCGCTCGGCGCGGATGTCGGCCTCGGCCACGCCGCGCAGGTCGGCCAGCTGGCGGTCGGAGAAGCCCATCCGCTTCATCTCGCGCAGCAGCCGCCGGTCGGCGGCGTCGCCGGCGGGGCGCGCCGCCTGCCACGCCCGCTCCGCCTCGACGAGCTCGGCCAGCTGCCCCAGGAACCAGGGGTCGATCCCGCTCACCTCGGCGATCTCCTCGACCGCGAGGCCGTGGAGCATCGCGCGCTTCACCTGGAACATCCGCTCGGGGGTCGCGGTGCGGAGCGCGGCGCGCACCGTCTCGCGCTCGCCGTCGTCCAGGCGGTCGTCGGCGGGGAGCGGCCCCACGACCCACCCCGCGCGGTCGATCTCCAGGCCGCGGATCCCCTTCTGGAACGCCTCCTTGAACGTGCGGCCGATGGCCATCACCTCGCCCACCGACTTCATCTGGGTGGTGAGGCGGGGGTCGGCCTTGGGGAACTTCTCGAAGACGAAGCGGGGGATCTTCACCACCACGTAGTCGAGCACCGGCTCGAACGAGGCGGGGGTGGTGCGGGTGATGTCGTTGGGGAGCTCGTCCAGGCGGTACCCGACGGCGAGCTTGGTGCCGATCCGCGCGATGGCGAAGCCGGTGGCCTTGGAGGCCAGCGCCGAGGAGCGGGAGACGCGCGGGTTCATCTCGATGACCAGCTGCTCGCCGGTGCGCGGGTCCACCGCGAACTGGATGTTGCACCCGCCCGCCGCGACGCCCACCTCGCGGATGATCTTGATGGCGCTGTCGCGCATCCGCTGGTACTCGCGGTCGGTGAGCGTCATCGCCGGGGCGCGGGTGATCGAGTCCCCGGTGTGCACCCCCATCGGGTCGATGTTCTCGATGGAGCAGACGATGACCACGTTGTCCGCCCCGTCGCGCATCACCTCGAGCTCGTACTCCTTCCAGCCGATGATCGAGCGCTCCACCAGCACCGACCCCACCGGCGAGAGGTCCAGCCCGCGGCGCACCAGCACCTCGAACTCATCGCGGTTGTAGGCGATGCCGCCCCCCGTGCCGCCCAGGGTGAAGCTCGGGCGGATGATGGCCGGGTAGCCGGTGGTCTCCACCAGCGCCAGCGCCTCCTCGAACGAGCGGATCGTCCGGCCCTCGGGCGTGGCCAGGCCGATGCGCCGCATCGCCTGCGCGAACTCCTCGCGGTCCTCCGCCAGCTTGATGGCCCGCGCGTCGGCGCCGATCAGCTCCACCCCGAACTTGGCGAGGGTGCCGTCCTCGTGGAGCGCCATCGCCACGTTCAGCGCCGTCTGCCCGCCCATCGTGGGGAGGAGCGCGTCGGGCCGCTCCCGCTCGATCACCTTGGCCACCCACGCCGGCGTCACCGGCTCGATGTAGGTGCGGTCGGCGAGCTCGGGGTCGGTCATGATCGTGGCCGGGTTCGAGTTCACCAGCACCACGCGGTAGCCCTCCTCCTTCAGGGCGCGGACCGCCTGCGTGCCGGAGTAGTCGAACTCGGCCCCCTGCCCGATCACGATGGGGCCGGAGCCGATGAGGAGGATCGTCTTGAGGTCAGTGCGCTTGGGCATCTACCAGGTCGCGTAGGGTCTGGTCGAGCGGACGGGTGGCGGACCACCCCGTCTCGCGCTGGCACTTCGTGGGGTCCCCCACCAGGTGGGGGACGTCGGTCGGCCGCAGGAGCGAGGGGTCGGGCTCGGGGAGCACCCGCACGCCGGCGGCGTCCGCCAGGCGCTCGAAGAGCTCCCCGATGCTGATCCCCTCCCCCCGGGCCACATTGTACACCTCCCCGGCCCGGCCGCGCTCGAGGAGGCGGAGGTACGCCTCGGCCACGTCGCGCACGTCGAGCAGCTCGCGCACGGGGTCGAGGTTGCCGGTCTTCACCGCCACCGCGCCGGTGCGCCGCGCCAGCAAGATCCGGTCGAGGAAGGCGGGGGCCACGTAGGTCGTGGTCTGCCCCGGCCCGGTGTGGGGGAAGGGGCGCGCCACCATCACCGGGAGCCCCGTGCGCCGCCCTGCCTCGAGGGCGGCGATCTCGGCGGCCGCCTTGGTCGCCGCGTAGGGGCTCACGGGGTCGATCGGGTCGGTCTCGCGCCGGGGGCGCGCCGCGCCGCGGCCGTACACCTCGCCGGTCGAGACCACCAGCACCCGCGGCCGCGCCGCGCCGGCCGCGAAACCCTCCACCAGCCGCGCTTCAACGTCTCCACGGCGGTGTCCACCGTGGCGTACGCG
>DASTRQ010000023.1:0-15330 GCA_035761145.1 Gemmatimonadales bacterium | reverse complement strand
TGGAGCACTCCGAGCTCAGTCAGGGCCCCAATCAGGAGCGTCCTTCCTGCGACTGCGATCACGAAAGCGTCGCCAGGGCCTGGCTGCTCCGCGATGATCGACACGGCGGTACGAAACAACCCAGCGAGCGCCGGGTTGAGTCGCTCAAGGGCCCGTACAATCGCCCCGCGCCGCTCAGCTTCGTTCATCTTGACTCCCGAAATGTGACAGCTAGCTGCGTCACGGATGCAATTCCACCGGCGGCGTCCAATCCTTCCCCAGGATCACGGTGACGTCCACGCGCCGGGTCGAGTCGGGCGCCAGCTCGATGCGGCCGGCGCCGAGGAGTTTCTTCACCTCTTCCGCGCGCTCGCGCGAGCCGCGCCGCACGAGGAGGCGGGTGGAGTCGGCGGCGCTGTCGGCGGTGCCGAAGAAGACCACGTCCACGCCGTGGCGGCGGAGGGTGCGGGTGCCGGTGCGCGCGAGCCCCTGCGCGCCGGTGCCGTTCAGCACCTCGGCCAGGATGCGGTCCTCCCCTTCGGGGATGGGGTAGAGATGCGCGCGGTCGGCCGGGGAGCGGGTGGCGCGGATCAGGAGGGCCACGGCGGCGAAGACGAGCAGGACGCCGAGCACCGCGGCCGCGCGGCCGCGGACTACCGGAGGGAGTTCCACAGGCGGACGGTGGACGGGAGGAGGGGCCAGCCGGAGCGGACCGTATGGAGGAGCCGCGCCTCGAGCACCGCGCGGAAGACCTCGTCCGGCGCCGCGGGGAAGCGCTCCGCGAGCTCCGCGCGGCGCTCGCGGTCGAAGGTGCGGCCGGGCTCGAGGTAGTCGGCGCAGAAGAGGGTGCGGCCCACGCTGTCCCACGCCTCGTGCCCCACGGAGTGCCAGCGCACCGCCGTCAGCACGCCGGCGTCCTTCTCTCCTTCGGCGGCGGCGCGTTCGGCGGCGGCGGGGCCGTGGAGGAGTTCCACGTTGCCGGGGTCGTCCGGGGCCAGGCGGCGGAGCTCCGCGACCGGCGCGTCGCGCAGCGCGTCGTGGAGCCAGACCGCGCGGAGCCAGCGCGCGCCTTCGGCGGCGGGCACGCCCATCGCGCCGGCCCACCGCTGGGCCAGCGCCGCCACCCGCTCGATGTGGGCGAGCCGCGCGGGCGAGACCACCGCCCAGGACGGGAGCGCGCCCGCGGCCATCCCCGGCTACCGCTCGGCGCGCAGCTTGCCGCCGGTGACCCGGTTGTGGCCGTCCACGAGGACGACCCTGGGCTGGTGCTTCTTCGCCTCGGCCTCGTCGAAGACGCCGTAGGAGATGACGATGATCAGGTCGCCCGGGAGGCCCAGGCGCGCCGCGGCGCCGTTCAGCTGCATCACCCCCGAGCCGCGCGGGCCGGGGATGACGTAGGTGCTGAAGCGGTGGCCGTTGTTGACGTTGACGATCTGCACTTCCTCGTTGACGACCAGGTCGGCCGCGTCGAGGAGGTCCTGGTCCACCGTGAGCGAGCCCTCGTAGTGCAGGTCGGCCGAGGTGATCGTGGCGCGGTGGATCTTGGACTTCATCAGGTGGCGGAGCATCAGGAGACCCCCTGTCCGTAGATCATGTTGTCGAGGAGTCGGGTGGTCCCCACCCTGGCGGCGACCATGAGGATGGCGCCCGCCCCGGCCGTCCCGGCCGGCGTGAGCCCGTCGGGCTCGACGGTGGCAATATAATCGGGCCGGATGCGCTCCGAGCGCGCGAGCGACGCGCGCACGAGCGTCTCGAGCGCGGTCGCGTCGCGCTCGCCGCGCTCCCACGCGCGGTGCGCGGCGCGCAGCCCCGCGCTGATGAGCACGGCGTCGGCCCGCTCCTCCGCGGAGAGGTAGCGGTTGCGGCTGGAGAGGGCGAGGCCGTCGGCCTCGCGCACGGTGGGCACCATCACCAGCTCGACGGGCCAGTCGAGGTCGCGCACCATCTTCCGGATGAGCGTGAACTGCTGGATGTCCTTCTGCCCGAAGCAGGCCACGTCGGGCTGCACCAGGTGGAAGAGCTTGGCCACCACGGTGAGCACGCCGGTGAAGTGCCCCGGCCGCACCGCCCCCTCCCAGTAGCTCGCCGTGGGTCCCGGCGTCACGCGGATCTCGGCGCCCGCGGGGTACATCACCTCCACCGGCGGCACGAAGAGGCAATCCACCCCCCGCCGGTCGGCGGCGGCGGTGTCCTCGGCCAGGGTGCGGGGGTAGCGGGCCAGGTCCTCGTTGGGGCCGAACTGCAGCGGGTTCACGAAGATGGACATCACCGTGCGCTGGGCCCGCTTGCGCGCCACGTCCACCAGCCGCAGGTGGCCGTCGTGGAGTGCGCCCATCGTCGGCACGAAGCCGACGGTGCGGCCCGCGGCGCGCTGCTCGCGCGTCCAGGCGCGGAGGGAGGGGATGTCGGAGATGTGGAGCATAGGAAAAGCGAGCCTAGTGCCTGGCGCCTGGAGAGGTGGGTTCGCGTGCCTCGCCAGGCACCAGGCTCCACGCTCGTGGTTCAGTCAAATGAATGCTCCGCCCCCGGGTACACCCCGCCCCGCACCTCGGCGGCGTAGCTCTCGGCGGCCTCCCGCACCTGGCCGGCGAGGTCGGCGTACTTCTTGAGGAACTTCGGCGCGAAGCCCTCATTGAGCCCCAGCATGTCGTGGAGCACGAGCACCTGTCCGTCGCAGTCGGGGCCGGCGCCGATGCCGATGGTGGGGATCTGCAGCTTGTCGGTGACCTTCCTGGCGAGCCCCTTCGGCATCAGCTCGAGCACGAGGGAGAAGGCCCCCGCGTCCTCGAGGAGCTCCGCCTCGGTGCAGAGCCGCTCGGCCTGCGCCTCCTCGCGGCCCTGCACGCGGTAGCCGCCCAGCTGGTGGACCGACTGCGGCGTGAGCCCCAGGTGCCCCATCACGGGGATGCCGACGTCCACCAGCGCCTTCACCACCGGCACCATCGGGCGCCCCCCTTCGAGCTTCACGGCGGTGGCGCCGCTCTCGGCCAGCACGCGGCCGGCGTTGCGGATGGCCTCGGGCACCGAGACCTGGTAGGTGAGGAAGGGGAGGTCCACGATCACCACCGCGTCGGGGGCGCCCTTCCGCACCGCCTTGGCGTGGTAGATCATCTGGTCGAGGGTGGCGCCCAGGGTGGACTCGTTGCCGCCGAGCACCTGGTGCACCGAGTCGCCCACGAGGAGGGCGTCCACGTGGGGGGCGAGGATCCGGGCGAAGAGGGCGTCGTAGCAGGTGAGGACGGCGAGCTTCTTCCCCGCCTGGTGGGCGGCGTGGAAGTCGCGGATCGTCCGGACGCGGGTCTCAGCGCTCATACGGGGCGAGCTCCTTCATCTCTCGTTGCCACCAGTCCCGCTCCGCGAGCCCTGGATGCGGCAAGGTGAGCCCCGGTCCCCGGAGCGTGAGATCATCGTATCGTACGATGTCGAGGTCGAGCGTGCGGGGGCCCCACTTGGCCGGCCCGCGGACGCGCCCGGTCTCGCGCTCGATCTCGAGGCACGCCTCGAGGAGGATGCGGGGCGGGAGCGTGGTCTCCAGCAGGACCATCTGGTTGAGGTAGTCCGGCTGGGGAATGTCGCCGAGCGGGGCCGTCTCCTCAATGGCGGTGGCGGCGACGAGCCGGGTGCCGGGGAGGGCGGCCAGCCGCTGGCGCGCCCAGGCCAGGTGGCCGTCGCGGTCGCCCAGGTTGCTGCCGAGCGCGATGTAGGCCCGGGGCACGGGGGTCACGCGCCGACGGCGAAGTGCCGGGCCAGCGCCTGCAGGTAGGTGGCCACCCCCTCGAGCTCGCGGATGGCGCGCTCCAGGTCGGCCTGGCCCTCGGCCGCCTCGGTGGCCTGGCGGGCGAGGGCGTTGGTCTCCTCGCGGCTGCGGTAGCTCACCAGCGCCAGCTCCTCGATCTGCTGGCGCAGCTTGCGGAAGCTCACGTCCTGCGCCGCGGCCGACTCGGCGATGCGCTGGGCGTGCCCGCCGGCGCCCGCGGTGGCGTCCACGATGGCCTGCAGCGCCCGCACCGCCGCGCTGGAGAGCTCCTCCACCCCCTGCACCACCCCCTGCCCGCGCCGCATCTGCTCGGAGATCTCGGTCACCGAGCGCTGGATCTGGGCCACCAGCGTCCCCGCCTCGTGCGAGGCCTGGCCGCTCTGCTCCGCCAGCTGGCGCACCTCCCCCGCCACCACGGCGAACCCCTTGCCGTGCGCCCCCGCGCGCGCCGCCTCGATGGCGGCGTTGAGGGCGATGAGGTTGGTGAGGTCGGCGATCTCCTTGATGCTCCCGATGAAGCGGGTGATGCGCCGGGTCACCTCGCCCAGCTCCTGCACCTGGCGGGTGCTGTCGCCCACGAACGCCTTGAGCTCCACCAGCCGGCTCAGCGCGTCGTTGATGGCGTCGCGGTTGCGCGCGGCGGTGGCGCTCGCCTCGAGGCTCACCTGCCCCGCCTCCGCGCCGTCCTGCGCCACCTGCCGCGCCGCCGTGGCCAGCGCCTCGGTGGCCTCGAGCCCCCCCACCACGAAGGCGTCCTGCTCCCCCAGCTGGCCGCGGATCGCCTTGGCGGCGTCGGCCACCTTGCCGGCGGCGTCGCGCACCGAGTCGGTGGCGCGGGCCAGCGCCCGCACCTGCGTGCCGATCCGCTCCACCGTCTCCATCAGGGGACGCCTGAGCTCGGCCAGGTGCACCGCGGTGGCGAGCTGGGCCGCGAAGGCGCTCATCGACGCCACTTCCTTGGCCCGGTAGGTGTTCCGCTTGTGGTGCTCCAGCTCCACCAGCCCCACCAGCTCCTCGCCGAAGGCGAGCGGCACGAGCAGGAGGCTCTGGGCGTCGGGGCGCGGCGCCGCCACGCGGCGGTCGCGGAGCGCGTCGGTCACCACCACCGGCCGCCGGGTGGCCAGCGCCTCGCGGCGCAGCTCGTCGAGGTCGGGCACGGGGCCGCGGTCGGCCCGGCCCTGCTCCGCGCGGTACAGCAGCTCGGTGCGCTCCCCCTCCATCCGCAGGACGCGGAAGTCGCCCCAGTCGAGCAGGCGGTGGGCCATCGCCTCGATCTCGGCGCAGCTCTCCTGCAGGCTCGCGCTGGCGGCCACCTGGCGGTCGCGCGCGTGCACCTTGCTCAGCTCCTCGGCGCCGATGGCCTCCTCGAGGATCGTCTTGGTGAGCACGCCGAGCACGCCCAGCACCGCCAGCACCGTCACCCAGCCGGCGGGGGCCAGGGAGACGATGGCCGCGGTGGCGATGACCGCCGCGGCCACCGTGAGGAGGTACGAGACCACCTCGTAGCGGATGATGAGGAGCCGCTCCTCGAGGAGGAGCTTGTCGCGCAGGAGGAGCGTGGCGTAGAAGAGGGCGCGCCCGGTGAAGAAGTACCCCCCCGCGAGCGCCAGGGCGGCGGGGAGGAAGTCGAGGGTGAGCGCCTGGACGCCGGTGAGGTGGCGCACCGCGGCGTACACGCCGAACGCGGCCACCACGGCGAGCGCCTCGCGCCCGGCGTTGACGTAGGCGAAGCGCGCCGGCTTCCGGTGCCAGCCCCAGTCGGCCAGGAAGGTGCCCACCCAGGCGGCGAGCGCCACGGGCGCGGGCCCGACGAGCACCGCGCCCACCAGCACCGGGATGCCCACCTGGGTGAGGTAGGAGTACTTGCTGAGGGGGATGGGATAGAGCCGGAGCCCCGCGACCGCGACGAGGAGGCCCAGGGTGGCCCACGGCGCGGCGTACCAGGCGTGGTCGAGCGCGAGCACGGCGAGGAGCGCCAGCGTGCCGCCGTGCGCCACCGCGCGGGGATACTGCACCACCAGCCGCTGGACGGGGATCCTCACGCCGTGCCCTCGTCGAGCGCGGCCCGGAGGCCGCGGAGGAAGGTCGCCGCGCCGGCGGGGCCCTCGCGCTCGAGACGGTCCACGAGCGCGCTCCCCACCACGACGCCGTCGGCGAGCCGCGCCACCTGGCGCGCCTGGTCGGCGGTGGAGATGCCGAAGCCGACGGCCACCGGAAGCTCGCTCACCCGCCGCACCCGCGCCACCGTCTCGCCCAGGTCGGCGGCGAGCCCGGCGCTCTGCCCGGTGACGCCGAGCCGGGCCACCACGTAGGCGAAGCCCCGCGCGCCGGCGAGCGCCTCGCGCATCCGCGCCTCGGAGGAGGTGGGGGCCACGAGGCGGATCAGGTCGAGGGGCGAGCCGGCCACCGCCCCTTCGAGCGCGGGGTCGGCGCCGGCGGGGAGGTCGGTGAGGAGGAGCGCCGCCACCCCGGCCTGCGCGGCGTCGCGGAGGAGCCGCTCCACCCCGTAGCGCCGCACCGGGTTGAGGTAGCTGAAGAGCACCACCGGCCGCGCCAGGCGCGCCTCGGCGACGAGCGCGAGGGTGCGCGCGAGCGTCATCCCCTGCCCCAGCGCGGCGAAGGCGGCGCGCTGGATGACGGGGCCGTCGGCCAGCGGGTCGCTGAAGGGGACCCCGACCTCGAGGACATCGGCGTGCTCCGCCGCCCGGCGGAGGGCGTCGAGGCTCGCCGCGGGGGTGGGGTGACCGGCCGTCAGGAAGGGGATGAGCGCCGTGCGGTGCCGGGCGCGGAGCTCGCGCCACACCGGCGCGAGCGCGCCGTCAGACAAAGTAGTCGCCGACAGTGAGGCCGTACCGGTCGGGGGTGGTGACCTTCACGATGGTGCGCTTGTACTGGCCCGTCCCGTCCTGCTCGGCCAGGTCCACCAGCTGGCCCGGGGGGAGGAGCACGCCGCCGTGGGGATCGAGCGCGAGGCGCACGAGGGGGCGGTTGATGAACGTCGGGTCGGGGTTGGCGCCCGCCACCACGCCCACCTCGAAGGTGTCGAGCACCACGCAGGTGCCCACGGGGTAGATGCCGAGGAGGTTGATCAGCGCCTTGACCATCACCCGGTCGTAGCCGCGGCGCGGGTTCTCCCACATCTCCTTGAGCACCTTGTCGGGGGCGATGGGGACGGTCTGGTAGCTGCGCCGGGTGGTGGCGGCGTCGTAGCCGTCGGCCACCGAGACGAGCCGGCTGAAGGTGCCCTGCTCGCGCGGGCGGATGACGCGCGGGTAGCCGGTGAGGTCGGTCTTCATGTGGTGCTCCGCCGCCACGATGACCGAGCGGTAGGGCACCTCGCCGTACCCCTTGAGCCCGAAGAGCGTGAGCACGCCGAGCCAGGGGTGGGCCTGCATGACCTTCCACTCCTCCTCGTCGAGGCCCCCCTTCTTGTTGAGCACCTCGAGGGGGACGCGCGCCTTGCCGATGTCGTGCAGCAGCGCGGCGAGGCCCAGGTCGTAGAGCGCCTTCTTCTGGAGCCCCAGCTTCTTGCCGATGGCCACCGAGAAGATGCAGACGTTGACCGAGTGGGTGAAGGTGTACTCGTCGTAGTCGCGGATGGTGGTGAGGCCCATGATGGAGGTCTCGTTGCTGAGCACCTGGTCCACGATGGCCTGCACCGCGCGCTTCATCTTCTTGACGCTCACCGCGCGCCCCATCCGCGCCCCCGTCATCACCTCCTTGGTGACGGCGACGCCCTGCGAGTAGGTGCGCTTGGCGGCCTGCTTGGCGGCCTCGGCGTCCTCGACGAAGTCCTGCCCCTCCTGCTCCGGCTCCAGCACCAGGTGCTGGGCGCCGCCGGCCTCGAGCCGGGCGCGGAGGTCGTCGAACTTGCTCTGGCCGCCGGCGGGGACCTTCCCGGTCTGGCCCACGAAGAGGCTCAGGAGCAGCTGCCACTCGCGCCGCGCGATCCCCTCGTCCACGCGCAGCGCCCCGATGCCGAACTCGCGGAACACGCCGAGCACGGCGCTGAAGGCGGCGTAGTTGTCGAGCTCGAGCCGGAGCCGGAGCGAGTTGACGAAGAGGAACTCCCCCATCACCCGGATCTCGAGCTCCTGCTCCGCCTCCAGCACCGCGGTGGCGCTCTGCTGCAGGTCGTCGAGGGCGCGCTGGGTGGTGGCGTTCTCGAGGGGGTAGAGCTTGAGGGCGCGCTGGGCGCCGTGCAGGTGCAGGAGCAGCGTGCGCCCGGCGTGGCGCAGCGCGCTCTCGTCGCCGCCGGCCGAGGTGATGGCCACCGAGGCGCGGGAGGCGGGTCGCTTCTCGTCGCTCACGGGGCGGCCTCCCGGAGGGCGCGCGCGACGGCGTTGCGCACGACGACCTCCTTGTCATTGGCGGCGCCGTTGAGCGCGGCGCGCGCCTCGGGCGCCTTGAGCCGGGCCAGCGCCATCGCGGCGCAGGCGCGGGTCTCGGGGCTCGCCTTCTTCTTGAACAGGCCGCCGCCGGCGTTCAGGATCTCGACCAGCGGGGCCACCGCCTGCGCCCCCGCGATGCGGGCGTACGCCTCGAAAAAGGCCTGCCGCTCGGTGAGGTCGGCGGTCTCGGCCCCCTTGCCGAGCACCATCGCCTCGACCGCCTTGAGGGCGCCGCGGTAGCCCCGCTCGCCCAGGACCCGCACCGCGAAGAGCCGCACCTCGCGGTCGTCGTCGCCCAGCGCCTTCTCGAGCGCCTGCTGCGCCCCGGGGGAGGCGATGGCGCCGAGCGCCTGCGCGCTGGCCAGCCGGATGCCGGGGTCGGGGTGCTGCAGCGACTGGCCGAGCCCCGCCACCGCCGACTGCATCTTGAGCCGCCCGGCGAGCGCCACGGCGCCGGTGAGCGCGTCGCTCTCGGGGCTCCCGAGGATGCGGTGCACCTCGGCGGGGTAGCTGTCGGCCAGGCGGGTCACCACCCGCTCGAGCATCTCGCGGATCCCCGGGCGGGTGATGCGCGGCAGGGCGGCGAGCACCGGCTCGAGCGCCGTCCCCTGCAGCTCGCGGAAGAGCTCGGCCAGGTCGGCCTCGGGGGGAGGCGCGGCGGCCTCCTCCAGCGCCTGCAGCATCTCCTGCACCACCGCCGGCTCGCTCAGCACCGCCGAGAAGCGCTCCAGGCGGTCGCGCTGCTCCCCCTCGAGGTTCCGGGCGCGGAGCACCAGCACCTTGGCCTCGCGGAGCATCTCGGCCACCGCGCGCAGGTCCCCCGCCGCCATCAGGTACGGGGGGAAGCTCTCGAGGATGTCGAGGATCTCCCCGCGCACCGCCTGGTCCACCTGGGTCTCGAAGAGGTCGTACAGGATGGCCATCGCGTTGGCGCGCAGGTCCTGCGAGTACTCGTGGTCGATGCGCTCCTTGATGTAGGCCACCTCGTTCTCGTCGAGGAAGTAGAGCGTCGAGTCGAAGTCCTCGAGCTTCACCACCCCCGAGCGCTGGACCTCCTCCTCCGCCTCCTCGCGCACCGCCTGCTGCCGCGCGTCGCGCTGGGCCTCGAGGTCCTCGGCGGGGGCGCTGGCCACGAGCCCCGGCGTCCCCGCGCTGGCCGCCACCGGCACCGCCCCCTCCTGCAGCACCTCCACGAACTGGTACTGGAGGAACTGGAAGTCCTGCTCCCAGAGGAGGGTCAGCAGGTCGTCCTCGGCGTCGCCCGAGAGGGCGCGCGCCTTGTTGAGCACCTCGAGCATCGGCACCAGCTCCTCGTCCTCCACCCCGGGCCGGAGCAGGAGGTTGCGGATGCCGTCCTTGTAGAGCAGCCAGGCGACGTTGTCGCTCCCCTTGCCGTCGCCGGCGAAGACCGTCTGCCCCTCCCAGACCAGGGACGACTCCTGCACGGTGAGGGGGAGCTGGGTGACGCCGTCCCAGACCGGGCCGAACGCGGCGCGGGTGGTCTCGACGGCGCGCTGGTAGATCGGGTTGTTGGGGAGGTACATCTGGATGGCGCGCAGCGCCTTGACCAGGGTGCGGAGGAGCTCCTCCACCACCTGGGGGTGCATCGGGAGGGGCGCGCCGTCCGGCCCGTCGGGCGGGGGGCCGGCGGGGATCCGCACGGCCGTCGTGGCGCGGGGCCCGCTGTCGCGCGGTTCGGTCACGCCCCGGCCCCCCGCAGCGCGGCCACGTGGGCCACGTCCTTGTCCCCCCGGCCGCTCAGGCAGAGGAGCACCACGTCGTCGGGCGTCCACCGCCCCCGCGCCCCGGCGATCCAGGCCACCGCGTGCGCGGTCTCGAGCGCGGGGATGATCCCCTCGGTGCGGGCCAGGAGCTCGAAGGCGTCGAGCGCCTCGGCGTCGGTCACGGCGGCGTACTCCACCCGTCCCTCGTCCTTGAGCCAGCTGTGCTCGGGCCCCACGCCGGGGTAGTCGAGCCCGGCGCTCACCGAGTGGGCGGGGAGCACCTGGCCGTCGTCGTCCTGCAGCAGGTAGCTGAGCGCCCCGTGCAGCACCCCGGGCGCGCCCGCGGTGAGGGTGGCGCTGTGGTGGCCGCTCGCGACCCCCTCCCCCGCCGCCTCGACCCCCACCAGCCGCACGTCGCGGTCGTCCACGAAGCCGCTGAACATCCCCATCGCGTTGCTGCCCCCGCCGACGCACGCCACCACCGTGTGCGGCAGGGCGCCGGTGCGCTCGCGCACCTGGGCGCGCGCCTCGCGGCCGATGACCGACTGCAGGTCGCGCACCATCCGCGGGAAGGGGTCGGGCCCCACCACGCTGCCGATGATGTAGTGCGTGGTCGGGACGTTGGTGACCCAGTCGCGGAGCGCCTCGTTGGTGGCGTCCTTGAGCGTCCGCGTGCCGCTCTCGACCGGCACCACGGTGGCGCCGAGCAGCCGCATCCGGTACACGTTGAGCGCCTGGCGGCGCACGTCCTCCGCCCCCATGTACACCGTGCACTCGAGCCCGAAGCGGGCGCACACGGTGGCGGTGGCCACGCCGTGCTGGCCGGCGCCGGTCTCGGCGATGATGCGGCGCTTGCCCATCCGCCGCGCCAGGAGCGCCTGCCCCACGGTGTTGTTGATCTTGTGCGCGCCGGTGTGGTTCAGGTCCTCGCGCTTGAGCAGCACCCGGGCGCCGGCGAGCGCGGAGAAGCGGGGCGCCTCGCTGAGCGGCGTGGGGCGGCCCACGAACTCGCGCAGGATGGCGTCCACCTCCGCCCAGAACGACGCGTCGCCGCGCGCCGCGTCGTACAGCGCGGCGAGCTCGTCGAGCGCGGCCACGAGGGTCTCGGGCACGTACCGGCCCCCGTAGGGGCCGAACCGCCCGGCCACCGCCCGTTCAGGGGGAAGGGTGATCGCCAAGGGATCGTTCCAGGAACCGCCGGAGAAGGATCGGGTCTTTGACACCGGGGGAAATCTCCACCCCGGAGCTCACATCGACAATATCGGGACGGACCGCGCGGATGGCGGCCCCCACGCTCCCGGGGCGGAGCCCGCCCGCCAGCGCCACCGGGACGGCGGGAGCGGCGCGCCGGAGCCGTTCCACGGCGGCCTGGGCAAGTTCGAGCGCCAGCGGCACCCCCGCCCCGCCCGGCACCCCCGCCACCCGCGGCTCGAGGAGCACGGCGTGGGCCTCGGCCGTGAGCTCCTCGATCCCGGCGAGATCGGCGGCCTCGGCGATGCGGGCCACCCGCCACACCAGCAGCCCCTCGGCGCGGAGGGCGCGCGCCAGCGCGACATCGCCGCCGCCGTGCAGTTGGACCCCGCGAAACCCCGCCGCGTCACGGCTCCGGAGGATCGGTCCCGCCTCGGGAGGGCCCCAGACCGCGAGGACCGGCCGCTCCCCCGCCGCCTGAACGATAGCGCGCGCCCCGGCATCGTCCACCCGCCGGGGGCCGCCCGCGTACACCACTCCAAGGTAAAGAGCCCCCGCGGCGATAGCCACCGCCGCATCCTCGGGGCGGCGGAGCCCGCAGACCTTCACCTCAACGGCCACGGCGCGGCACCTCGACCACCTGGCGCACCAGCGCGGCGGGATCGGCGGCGGCGCTGAGCGCGGTGCCGATGAGCACCGCGTCGGCCCCCGCCGCCGCGGCGCGGGCCGCGTCCTCGGCGGTGTGCATCGCGCTCTCGGCCACCGCCACGTGGCTCGCCGGCACCGCGGCGAGGAGCCGCCACGCCCCCTCGGGATCGAGCGCGAAGGTGTCGAGGTCGCGCGCGTTCACGCCCAGAATGTCGGCCTCCGCCGTCAGCGCGACGTCAACTTCCCGTTCCGTGTGGGTGTCGACCAGGGCGCCGAGCCCCAGGTCGCGGGCGAAGGCGACGAGCTCCCGGAGCCGCGCCGGCGGGAGCACCCGCGCGATGAGGAGCACCGCCGCCGCCCCCGCGGCGCGCGCCTCGAGGAGCTGGCACTCGTCGAGGAGGAAGTCCTTCCGCAGGAGCGGCACCTCGACCGCGTCGCGCACCCGGCGCAGGTCGTCGAGCGAGCCGCCGAAATGGGGCCCCTCGGTGAGCACCGAGATGGCGGCCGCCCCCGCGCCGGCGTACTGCCCCGCCCGCCCGACGGGGTCGAGCCCCTCGTTGATGGCCCCCGCGCTCGGCGAACGGCGCTTCACCTCGGCGATGAGCGCGAGGCGCCCCCCCCGGAGCGCCGCATAAAAGGAAGGGGGATCGGACGCCTCGGCGGCGGCGCGCTCGAGCTCCCGGCGCCGGGCGCGGAGCGGGGCGACGGAGGCGCGGGCGTGGTGGAGGATCTCGTCGAGGATGGGGGGCATCTTGCGCTTCGGGAACGTTTCGGGAATATTAGTTCGGCATCCATTCGGGCGACAGCCGCCCTGGGAGGTACCGATGACCCTCACCCGCCGGCAGAGCGAGGTGCTGAACTTCCTGCAGTCCTACATCGAGGACAAGGGATACGCGCCGAGCTTCGAGGAGATCGCGGAGCATTTCCAGTTCCAGAGCCTGGCCACGGTGCACGAGCACCTGAGCAACCTGGAGCGGAAGGGCTACATCCGCCGCGCGCCCAACGAGAGCCGCGCCATCGAGATCAACCCGCCCAAGGGCACCGCGCGGGCCACCGAGATCCCGCTGCTCGGCAGCGTCGCCGCCGGCGTCCCGATCGAGTCGCTGATGCACGACGAGGTCGTGGCCGTCCCCGACGAGATCCTCCCCAAGCGCGGCCCCAACTACGGGCTCAAGGTCCGCGGCGATTCGATGATCGACGACCACATCGTGGACGGCGACATCGTGGTGGTGCACGGCAAGCAGAGCGCCGAGAACGGCGAGATGGTCATCGCGCTGGTCAACGGCGCCGAGGCCACCGTGAAGCGCTTCTACCGGGAGACCGGGGGGTGGGTGCGGCTCCAGCCCGCCAACCCCACGATGCAGCCGATGCGCTTCCAGGAGCGCGACGTACTGATCCAGGGGATCGTGGTGGGGGTGCTCAGGAAGTACTGAGTGCTGGGTGCTGGGTAGTGCTGGGTGCTGAGGCAATGGGGCTCCGATCGGGGCCCCGTTCGCATTCGTGATCACCGGAACAGCTGCAACCCCACCCAGCACCCAGCACCCAGCACTCAGCACCCAGCACCCAGCACCTCCTCACTCCCCCAGCACCCTCTCGATCCGCCGGTCGGGGATGAGCCAGGTCAGCGCCACCAGCGCATAGATCCCGAGGGAGGCCCACGGGGCCTTGAACGCCAGCGCCACGGCCGCCAGGTACAGCACCGGGGAGAGCTTCCCCTTCCAGTCGCCGCCGACCGCCTTCCGGAGCAGCGAGCCGGGCCCCTGGGCGCGAATGATCAGGCTCTGCAGGATGTAGTAGGCGATCGCCGCCATCAGGAGCACCACCCCGTACAACGCCACGGTGTGGGGAGCAAAGTGATTCTCCCCCATCCACCCGGTGCAGAAGGGCACCAGCGAGAGCCAGAGGAGCAGGTGCAGGTTGGCCCAGAGGATGGCGCCGGTCACGCGCTCCGTGACGTGCAGCATATGGTGGTGGTTGTTCCAGTAGATGCCCAGGTACACGAAGCTGAGCAGGTAGCTCAGGAACACCGGCCAGAGCGGCACCAGCGTATCCACGGTCTCCCCGTGGGGGACCTTGAGCTCCAGGACCATGATCGTGATCAGGATGGCGATGACGCCGTCGCTGAACGCTTCGACGCGCGCGGTCTTCATCCCAGGAGCCCTCGCAGGCCGGGCTTCCCCTCCACATACCGGTTCGAGAACGGCCCTCCGCGCCCCGGCACCAGGCGGTCCGGCGGCGCGATGATGCGCGCCGGGTCGGTGGCGTAGACCGCCGCGAGGCACTCCACCGGGTCGAGCCCGGTGGCGCGCACCGCTTCCCAGTCGCCGCCGCGATGCTTGAGCCCCACGGCGGGCCACATCTGCCCCTTGGGGCCGCGGAGGAAGACCAGCGCGGCCCCCTCGAGGAGCGCCCACGGATACTCCACCCGCTTCCAGCCGCGCTCGATCGCAATGCCGGTCCGGTCCACGAAGATGCCGCGCGTCCCCACGCTCCTCCCCACCACCGCGGCGACGAGGAAGATCGCCGGGAGCACGAGCCCCGCCGGCGAGCCGGTCTGACTCCAGATCATCCCGCCGAACCCCGCCGCCGCGAGGAGGGCGAGCGCGGCGAAGGCAACGAACGCCCCGGAGAACTGGCGCCCCCCTTCGAACGGGAGCGTCGCCTGGCGCTTGGGGAGCACGCCGCGGCAGAGCACCTCGCGGAGGAGGCGGCCGACCCCCTGGAGCTGGTAGTCGATCGTCGCGAGGGTCTCGTCCCCCTGCCCCAGCACCTTGGCGCCGGCGCGGAACTGGCTGAGCCTGAGGCCGGCCACCTGCCCCCACCCGATGAACACCGGCGCCCCCTCGCGCGGCACGAGTTCGAGGCCCGCGTCGGTGAGCGTGATGACGCGGTCGGAGAGCCTCGTCATCTGGGTGACGAACAGGAGCGCCACGGCGCCGATCGCCGCGGCGAAGATCGCGAGCCCGGGCTCGTGGCCGGTGTAGGCCGAGACGCCGGTCACCGCGGCGAGGACGGCGAAGACGGCGGCGAGCCCGCCGGCGAGGGCGCGGGTGCCCTTGCGGGGGGCGAAGCGCTCCGAGGCGCTCACTTCCCCCCCTCCTGGCGGAGCCGCTCGAGCACCGCCATCGCGCGGCCGTCCTCGAGGGCGAGCCGCGCGTACTGCACCGCGTCGCCGAAGCTTTCGACCACGCCGCTCACGTAGATCGCCGCGGCGGCGTTGAGCACGACCGCCGCGCGTCCCGCGGGGTCGGCGCCGGGCTCGGTGAGGAGGCGCTCCAGGCGGTCGGCGTTGTGCTCCGGCTCCCCTCCCGCCAGGGCGTCGAGGTCATCGTGCGCCATCCCGTAGGCCCCCGGGTCGAGGGTCCACTCGCTGATCCGCGGCGCCCCGGGGCCTCCCACCACTTCCCACACCCGCGTGGGCCCGCTCGGCGCGATCTCGTCCATCCCCGCGTCGGCGTGCACGACCATCGCGTGCTCCACGCCGAGGCGGGCGAGCGCGCGCGCCATCAGCGGCCCGCGCGCGGGGTCGGCCACGCCGATGACCTGGCGCCGCACGCCGGCGGGGTTGCCGAGGGGGCCGAGGAGGTTCATCACCGTGGCGACGCCGAGCTCGCGGCGCACGGGGGCGGCGTGGCGCATC
>DASTRQ010000022.1:0-7170 GCA_035761145.1 Gemmatimonadales bacterium | reverse complement strand
AGAGGGTGCGCGACGAGCGCCGCGACCACAAGGAGTCATCCCGAGCGGAGCGAGGGATCTCGGAGGCCGACCTGGCACTGAGCCAGCCCTCCAAGATCCCTCGGTCGCTACGCTCCCTCGGGATGACTCCGTGCGTTACCTCTGCGCCTCTGCGCCTCTGCGCCTCTGCGCCGCTGCGCCCCTCAGTACCTGCTCCCCACGGGCGGGAAGCCGAGGGCGGAGTTGAGCCAGCGTACGAGGGGCACCAGCGCTTCGTAACGCCTCATCACCGTGTCCACCAGGCGTGGGGAGCGCACCTGGGCGTCGGTGAGCGTGACCGATGCGGTGAACGACTTGTAGCGCAGCCACCGCTCGGCGGGGTGGTCTGGCGGGTAGCCGCGGGGGGTACGGGTGAGCACCGCCTCCTGACTGAGGCGCTTGTAGGTGCGGCGGAAGCCGGCGGCGGTGACGAGCGCCTCGAAGCCCTCTGGGTCGGCCAGGATCGCGTCGCGCACCTTGGCGAGGGCGCCCCGTTCGGGCATCCAGAGCCCGCCGGCCACGAGGCAGGCGCCCGGCTCGAGGTGGAAATAGAGCCCGGCGCCGCCGTGCGCCTCCTGGCCGACCCCCTTCCCGGCGTCCTGGTGGTAGAACCAGGCGCTCGCCCAGGTCTTGTAGGGGGACTTGTCGCGGCTGAAGCGCACGTCGCGGTGGATGCGGAACATCGAGCGCCGCGGGTCGCCCACGATCTCGGGGGCCGCGCGGGCCAGGCGGACATCCACCGCCTCGATGAGCGCGCGCATCGGCGCGCGCACGGCGGCCTCGTAGGTGTCGCGCCGGGCCTCGAACCAGGGGCGGCGGTTGTGGCGCGCCAGCCCGCGCAGGAAGGTCAGGGCGGCGGCGGGGAATCCGGTGAAGTCGGCCATCGCGGGGTCGGTGAGGAGCCGCTCCTTGAGGGGGCGGGGGAGGCGCTTGAGGGCCGCCTCGCGGCGGAGGGCCGTCCCTCGGTCGGGGGCGGGCTCGCGGTGCACCAGGGTGACGGGGCGGCGGGCGCGGGTGAAGCGGGCGCCGCGGCCGGCGTTGTGCTGGGCCACCCGCCGCTCCACGTCGGTGGCGACGCCGGTGTAGAGCGAGCCGTCGCGGCAGCGCACGAGATAGACCCACCAGGGCATCCCGGAGTCTAACCGGTTCCCGTCCGGAGCGGCGGCGGCCATATTTGGGGGATGACCACCCCCGCGGCCGCCGTCCCGCGCCCCGCCCGCAACTTCCGCCTCAGCATCCCCGAGATCGGGACGGTGCTGCAGTGGATGATGGGGCTCCGCCTGGTGCTCGTCACCGGGGCGCTCTCGCGCGCCGCGCTGGTGTGGACGGACGACCCCTCCCTCGCCTTCCTCGTGGCGGTGGCGGTGCTCATCGTGTTCGTGCTCACCGCGTACGGCCTCTACGTGGTGCGCGTGGGACGCCGGGTGCCGAGCGAGAGCCAGGTGTACGTGCAGGCGATGGCCGATGTGGTGGCCATCATGCTGCTGGTGCACCTCACCGGCGGGGAGCGGAGCCCCTTTCCCTCGCTCTTCGTCGTGGTGATCGCGGCCTACAGCCTGTACCTCACCGTCGGCTCGGCGCTCCTCGTCACCGCGCTCTCGCTGTCGCTGTACTTCGCCGACGTGATGTGGGGCCAGCCCGAGATCCCGGGGATGGGGTTCGTGGGCCAGCTGGTGGTCTTCGCGCTCGTCTTCGCGGTGGTGAGCGTCCTGGCCGCGCGGCTCCGCGCCACCGGGGCGCGCACGCTCGAGCTCGAGTCGGAGCTGGCCCGGGTGCGGCTCGAGGCGAGCGACGTGCTGGCCACGATCACCTCCGGCGTGATCACCGTGGACCCGTTCGGCCGCCTGGCGTTCATCAACCCGATGGCGGAGAAGCTCCTGGGGCTGTCGGGGCGGGAACTGCTGGGGCTCCCGGTCCTCGGCGAGCTGCGCGCGGTCGCGCCCGCCATCACCGACGCGCTGCAGGCGTCGCTCCGCTGGCGGCGGCGGGTCACGCGCGCGGAGGGGCGGGTGAGCCGGCCCGACGGGCAGAGCTTCCCGGTGGGGCTCAGCGTCACCACGCTGGAGCGGCTGGGGCAGGCGCAGCCGAGCGTCACCGTGATCTTCGCCGACATCAGCGACCAGAAGCGGCTGCAGGAGCTCCACCTGCGCGCCGAGCGGCTCGAGGCGGTGGCCGAGCTCTCCGCCTCGCTGGCGCACGAGATCCGCAACCCGCTCGCCTCCATCCGCAGCAGCGTGGAGCAGCTCTCGCGCTCGCCGCGCGCCAATGACGACGAGCGCTTCCTGGCCCAGCTCATCGTGCGCGAGAGCGACCGCCTGAGCCGGCTCCTGAGCGAGTTCCTCGACTTCTCGCGCGTGCGCGTCACGCGCGCGGTGCCGCTCGACCTCCAGCACGTGGCGCGCGGCGCCATCCGCCTGGTGCAGGAGCACCCCGCCACCGAGGAGGGGGCCACCTTGACCCTCGAGGGAGAACCGGTCACCGTGGAGGGGGACGAGGACCTGCTGCACCGGGTGGTGATGAACCTCGTCCTCAACGCGGTGCAGGCGGCCAAGGGGCCGGTGCACGTCCGGGTCAGCACCGGGCTCGCCGGCAGCGGGGAGCGCCCCGCCGGCGCCGCCTACGACCGCGCGGCCAAGCTCGTCGTCGCGGACGACGGCCCGGGCATCCCGGACGAGGTGCTGCCCCGCCTCTTCGAGCCGTTCGTGACCGGCCGGGTGGGAGGCTCGGGGCTCGGCCTGTCGATCGTGCAGCGCGCCGTCGAGGCGCACCGGGGGATGGTCTTCGTGGACAGCGCCCCCGGCACCGGGACCACTTTCACCATCTACCTGCCCCTGCCGGGGGCGGGAGAGGAGCCGGCGTGAGCCAGAAGCCCGTCGTGTTGGTGATCGACGACGAGATGGGGATCCTCGACACCCTCCGCATCCTGCTCAAGGGAGAGGGTTACGAGGTGATGACCGCGCAGGGGGGCAAGGCGGGGATCGAGCAGATCCGCCTGGGCCACCACGACGTGGTGCTCTCCGACGTGCGGATGCCGCAGGTCACCGGGCTGGACCTCCTGCAGGCGGCCAAGGAGCAGGACCCGATGACGCCCGTCATCCTGATGACGGCCCAGGCCTCGCTGCAGACCGCCATCAGCGCCGTCAACTCGGGGGCGTTCTACTACCTGCAGAAGCCCTTCGCCAACGACGAGCTGCTCACCATCCTGCGGCGCGCGGTGGAGCACCGCGCCCTCCGGGCGGAGAACCGGCAGCTCAAGAGCGACATCCGCCGCCGCGAGCGCACCGCGCCGCCGCGCCCCCTCGGCAAGTCGCGCCGCTTCCTGGACGCGCTCAAGCTGGCCGAAGCGGTGGCGCCGAGCGAGGCCACGGTGCTCATCCAGGGGGAGAGCGGCACGGGCAAGGAGGTCGTGGCCCGCTACATCCACTCGCTGAGCGCCCGGCGCGAGTCGCCGTTCCTCTCCATCAACTGCGGCGCCCTCACCGAGACCCTGCTCGAGAGCGAGCTCTTCGGCCACGTGAAGGGGTCGTTCACCGGCGCCGTGCGCGACAAGCAGGGCCTCTTCGCGGCGGCGCGCGGAGGGAGCTTCTTCCTCGACGAGGTGGGCGAGATGCCCCCCTCCCTGCAGGTCAAGCTGCTGCGCGTGCTGCAGGAGCGCGAGGCGATCCCGGTGGGCGGCACCGAGCCGGTGCCGCTCGACGTGCGCATCATCGCCGCCACCAACCGCGACCTCGAGGAGGAGGTGCGCCGCGGCGCCTTCCGCCCCGACCTCTTCTACCGGCTCGACGTGGTGACCATCACCCTCCCGCCCCTCCGCGAGCGGCAGGACGACATCCTGACGCTGGTCGAGGCGACCCTCCAGCGCCTGGCGCAGGAGCGGGGCGCGGGTCCCAAGGCGCTCTCCTCCGAGGCGCTTGACGCGGTGATGGTGTACGACTGGCCCGGCAACGTGCGCGAGCTCGAGAACGCGCTCGAGCACGCCGCGGTGCTCACCCGCGGCGACACCGTCGAGGTCTCGGCCCTCCCCGAGCGGCTCACCCGCCGCCGCAAGGAGACCCTCGTCGCCGATCGCGCCACCGTCAACCCCACGCTCGAAGCGATCGAGCGGAGCTACATCATGTGGGTGCTGCAGGCGGAGGGGGGGAACAAGACCCGCGCCGCCGAGGTGCTGGGCATCGACCCCTCGACGCTGTACCGCAAGCTGAGCCGGTATGAAGGGCAGGGGAACGGGGCGTAGGGCGCAGGGACGGAGGGGCGCAGGGGCGCAGGGTTCGAACGGGGGTCATCCCGAACGGAGTGAGGGATCTGCTCGACGGTGAGCAGATCCCTCGCTTTGCTCGGGATGACCGCGCGAACGAGCCTCGCCGCCGCGCCGCCTCGCCTACCCGCCCACCCGCAGGACCGCGAACAGCGAACTCCCGAACGGGAACGGGATCGTGCCGGAGAGCGCCAGGTCGGCGCTCGCCACGGCGCGGGCGAGGGTGTTGAGGGGGGCGGGGGGGATGCCGGGGGGCGCGGGGGCGCCGCGCACGAGCGCCTCCTTGGCGCGCACCAGCAGCTTGCCGCACGCCACCGCCACGAAGCCGTAGCGGGCCCAGGCGACCGTGAGCCCCGCCGCCGCCGCGTCGGCGGCCAGCGTGCGCTTGGTGTAGCGCCGGCGATGGTGGTTGAGCGCGTCGTGCCGGGTCCAGAGCGCGGGGAAGGCGGGGACGCTCACGAACACCGCGCCGCCCGGGCGCAGCAGCTCGCGCGCACGGGTGAGCGCGGCCACCGGGTCGTCCAGGTGCTCCAGCACGTCGAGGAAGAGCACCAGGTCGAACGGCGCCGCGGGCCGGAACGAGGCGTCGAATGGGCCGAGGTGGATGTGCCGCGCCGCCGCGGCGGGGCTCAGCGTGGTGGCGTCGGGCTCGATCCCCTCGGCGTGGCCCCACGGCGCCAGGCGGTCCAGGAGGAGGCCGTCGCCGCAGCCCACGTCCAGGATGCGGTGGCGACCGTCCGCGGGGAGGAGCCGCCGGAAACGCCTGAGCAGGAACCCCTCGCGGGCGCGCCACCACCAGTGGCGCGCGTGGAGCTCGGGGTAGGCGGCGGCGTAGGCGGCGTCCATCTCAGTCCGGCCGCCCGGCCCGCTCCCGGATCACGTAGAGGGGGCGGTGCTTCACCTCTTCGTACACCCGGCCCACGTATTCGCCGATGACGCCGAGGAAGAGGAGCTGCGCCCCGGCCAGGAAGACGATCACCGCGATCAGGGCGGTGAAGCCCTGGGGGGCGCGCCCTTCGGCCAGGCGGACATACACGGCGTACGCGGTGAAGGCCAGCGAGGCGAGGAGGGTGAGGCAGCCGGCGGCGCTCGCGGCGCGCAGGGGCACCACGGAGAAGGCGAACACGCCGTCGAGCGCGAGCCGGAGCAGCCGGCGGAAGGTGTACTTGCTCACGCCCCCGCGGCGCGAGTCGCGCGGCGCGGCGATCCCCGCCTGGCGGAACCCGACCCAGGTCCGGAGTCCCCGCAGGAAGCGGTGGGCCTCGCGCGTGCGGCGCAGCTCTTCCACCACGCGCCGGCTCATCAGGCCGAAGTCGCCGGTGTCGAGCGGCACCGCGAGGCTCACGAGGCGCGCCTGCAGGCGGTAGAACGCCCAGTACGCGAGGCGGAGGAGCGGCCCCTCCTGCCGCTGCGCGCGCCGCACGTACACCACGTCGTTCCCCTCCCGCCACGCGTCGAGCAGCTGCGGCAGGAGCTCCGGCGGGTCCTGCAGGTCGCCGTCCATCACCACCGTGACGTCCCCGTCGCTCGCGTCGAGGCCCGCCGTCAGCGCGGTCTGGTGGCCGAAGTTGCGCGAGAGCGAGAGCCCGCGGACCCGCGGGTCGCGCGCGGCCCCCTCGGCGATCAGCGCCCAGGTCCGGTCGCGGCTGCCGTCGTCCACGAGGAGCAGTTCGTGCGGGCCCCCCGGCTGGGCGTCGAGCACGGCGAGCACCCGCCGGAGAAGCTCCGGGAGGATCTCCTCCTCCTCATAGACCGGGATGACGACCGAGATGCGGGGCGTGCGCGTCATGGGGCGACCCCTTCCACGTAGAGCATCGCCCAGAGGTCGAGCCCCGGGGCGCCGAGGGCGTACGGTTCGGCGTGGGTGATGCGGAGCGACCGGCCGATGAGCTCGAGCCACGACTCCACCGGCCGGGCGTACTTGCCGCGGTCGAGCTCGGCGAACATCCGGGTGAAGAGCCCCTTCGGCGGGCGGACCAGTTCCATCATCTGGACGGTGCCCCCGGGGGCGAGGAGCGTGCGCACGTGATCGAGGACCGTGCGCACCTGCGCGTCGTCGAGATGGTGCAGGAAGCTGTTGATCAGCACCAGGTCGTACGCGGTGCCCGGGGCGCCGCGGAAGGTGGTGGCATCGGCCACCTCGAACATCGGCCCGTGGGCCTTGATGGCGCGCGCGATATAGCGGGGGTTGAGGTCGATCCCCTTGTACCCGGGCCCCCGGAAGACCGCGGTGTTGGTCCCGGGGCCGCACGCCACGTCGAGCACGCGGCCATAGGGGCCGCGCCCGATCCGCCGCTGCAGCGGCACCAGCTTCTGCGCCGCGAACGGCCCCTGCCAGAGCCGGTAGGCCAGCGGGTGGTCAAGGAGATGCATGGGCCGGGGCGAAGCGAAGGAGGCGGAACCGGCCGGTGGTCGTGTCCGCGATGGGCCGCCACGGGAGGAGGGCCACCACGGAGTCGACGTCCACGCGGGAGAATCCGGGCCGGCGGTTGAGGACCACGGCGTCCGGATGGTGGGTCGCGATCCGGCGCGCGAAGGCGGCCGCCGACCATTCGGGGGCCATGAACTCGAAGAACTCGCGGTCGGGCAGGGGACGCTCGCCAAGATAATAGACCTCCGGCGAGTCGGGCCCGGCCACCACGGTGCGCGCCTGCCACGACGCGAGCAGGCCGAAGATCCGTTCGTATTCCGCGGCCTCCCACACCGGCACGAGCAGGCCGCCGCGGAGCTCGGTGAGGGGCACGTACGGCAGCGGACGATGGTAGCGCCATCCCAGCATGTAGAGCGACTGGCCGTGTGCGGTGCCGAGCGTCCAGGCGGCGAGCGCGACGGCGAGCGCGACCCCCGGCGCACGCGGCAACCCCGCCGCCAGCACGGCCCCGGTGATCGCGAGCAGC
>DASTRQ010000021.1:0-7134 GCA_035761145.1 Gemmatimonadales bacterium | reverse complement strand
GATCCAGCCCGACATCCTCATCTGCCGGGCCGAGCGCCCGCTGGCGCCCGACATCAAGCGCAAGATCGCGCTGTTCTGCAACGTGGACTACAGCTGCGTGGTCGAGAGCCCGGACGTCCGGACGATCTACGAGATCCCGCTCAAGTTCGCCGAGCAGGGGCTCGACGACGTGGTGTGCGAGCGGCTCCGCCTGGAGACGCGGAAGCCCGACCTGGGCGGGTGGGAGACGATGGTCCAGAAGGTCCTGGCGCCCAAGCGCGAGGTCCGGATCGCGGTGGTGGGGAAGTACACCGACCTGCACGACGCCTACAAGTCGGTGAGCGAGGCGCTGATCCACGGCGGCATCGCGCACGACGCGGGCGTCCGCGTGGACTGGCACGGGAGCGACCAGTTCACCGACCAGGAGACCGCGGGGCGGCTCCTCGCGGGGTACGACGGGCTCCTCGTGCCGGGCGGCTTCGGCGTGCGGGGCATCGAGGGGATGATCCACGCCATCCGCTGGGCGCGGGAGCACGACCTGCCCTTCTTCGGGATCTGCCTGGGCCTGCAGGTGGCGATCATCGAGTTCGCCCGCACGGTCTGCGGGATGGAGGGCACCACCAGCACCGAGTTCGAGCCCGAGTGCGACGCGCCGGTGATCTCGCTGATGGCCGACCAGCGCCAGGTGAAGGACCTCGGCGGCACGATGCGCCTCGGCGCGTACACGGCCCGGCTCCGGGCCGGCTCGCGGGCGGCCCAGGCATACGGCACCACCGAGATCAGCGAGCGCCATCGCCACCGCTGGGAGGTCAACAACGCCTACCGCGACCTGCTGGCGGAGCACGGCCTCCGGCTCTCGGGGCAGTCCCCCGACGGCGGGCTGGTCGAGATGATCGAGCTGCCCGAGCACCCCTGGTTCGTCGGGTGCCAGTTCCACCCGGAGCTCAAGAGCCGGCCGATGCGGCCGCATCCGCTCTTCGCGGCCTTCATCGGCGCCGCGGTGGAGCAGCACGCGCGCGCGGCGGCCCCGAAGGAGCAGGCGGCCCGCCCGGCCGCGGGGACGGCGCGGTGAGCTGGAGCTTCGCGCGGCACCCGTTCGTGATCGCCGGGCCCTGCGTCATCGAGCCCGGGGACGTCCTTCCGCGCGTGGCGGCCGAGCTGGCGCGCCTGCAGGCGGCGCTCGGCGTGCCGGTGTGCTTCAAGGCGAGCTTCGACAAGGCCAACCGCGCCCGGCTCGCGGGCGCCCGCGGCCCCGGGCTCGAGGAGGGGCTCCGGGTGCTCGAGCGGGTGCGGCGCGAGTCGGGGCTGCCGGTGCTCACCGACATCCACGAGCCGGGCCAGGCGGCGCCGGTGGCGCAGGTCGTGGACGTGCTGCAGATCCCCGCCTTCCTGAGCCGGCAGACCGACCTCCTCGTGGCCGCCGGGCGCACCGGCCGGCCGGTCAACGTCAAGAAGGGGCAGTGGATGGCGCCCGAGCAGATGGCGGGCGCGGTCGAGAAGGTGCGGGGCGCGGGGGCCGCCGAGGTGGCGGTGACCGAGCGGGGGACCTTCTTCGGCTACGGCGACCTCACCGTGGACATGCGGAGCTTCGCGCGGATGCGCGAGGCCACCGGGGTGCCCACGGTCTTCGATGCCACGCATTCGGTGCAGCAGCCGGGCCAGGGGAGCGGCGGCACCAGCGGCGGCCAGCGCGAGTTCATCCCCGCCCTCATCGGCGCGGCGGCGGCGGCCGGCGCCGACGGCTTCTTCCTCGAGACCCACCCGGACCCCGCGCGCGCCCCGAGCGACGCCGCCACCCAGTGGCCGCTCGACCGCCTGGAGGGACTGCTCAGGCGCACGCTGGCCCTGTGGCACGCCGCCCGCGAGGGGGGCGCGTGATCGACCCGGCGGTGGCGCGGAAGGTCAGGCTCCTCGGCCTCGACGTGGACGGGGTGCTCACCGACAACGGCCTCTGGATCGGCACGGTGGGGGGACAGCGCGTGGAGTTCAAGCGCTTCGACGTGCAGGACGGGCTGGGCTTCTCCCTCCTGCGCGACACCGGGATCGCGGTGGCGTGGGTGAGCGGGCGCGTCTCCGACAGCACCGCCGAGCGGGCGCGCGAGCTCCGGGTGACCGACCGGGTGCAGGCGAAGGGGGCCAGCAAGCTCGCCCCGGTGACCGAGCTCCTCGAGCGGCACGGGCTGGGGTGGGAGGCGCTGGCCTGGGTGGGCGACGACCTCGCCGACGTCCCGGTGCTGCGGCGCGCCGGCCTCCCCATCGCGGTGGAGAACGCCATCCCCGAGGTGAAGGCGCTGGCGCGGCACGTGACGACGCGTCCCGGCGGCCACGGCGCGGTGCGCGAGGTGATCGTGGACCTCCTCACCGCCCGCGGCGAGTACGACGCGGCGCTGACCCGCTACCTGGAGGCGCGCGGTGACACCCCTCGCTGACGACGCCCTGCACGCCGAGGCGCGGCGCGTGCTGGCCCTCGAGGCGCGCGAGCTCGAGGCGGCCGCCGCCAGGCTCGGCCCCGAGTTCGCCGCCGCGGTGCGCCTCGTCGCGGCCGCCCGCGGGCGCGTGATCGTCTCCGGGGTGGGGAAGAGCGGCATCGTCGGCCGCAAGATCGCCGCCACCCTCACCTCCACCGGCACCCCCGCCGCCTTCCTCCACCCGGTGGACTCGCTGCACGGGGACCTCGGCATCGTCGGCACGGACGACGTGGCGCTCCTGCTCAGCAAGAGCGGCAACACCGAGGAGCTCTTCGGCCTGGTGGCGGAGCTCCAGCGGCTGCACGTGCCCATCGTGGCGCTCACCGGCGGCGCCGGCTCGCCGCTGGCCCGCGCGGCCACGGTGGTGCTCGACGCCGGCGTGAGCGAGGAGGCGTGCCCGCACGACCTCGCCCCCACCACGAGCACCACCGTGGCGCTCGCCCTCGGGGACGCGCTGGCGGTGGCGCTGCTCCGGCTCAAGGGGTTCCGCCGCGAGGATTTCGCGGCGCTCCATCCGGGCGGGTCGCTGGGCCGGAAGCTCTCGCTGCGGGTGCGCGACGTGATGGTGACCGACGTGACGCCGCTCGGGCCCGGCGCGCTGATGCGCGACGCCGTGGTGGCCCTGGCGCGCCAGCGGGGGCTCGCGGTCGTGGCCGAAGGGGGGGCGGTGCGCGGGGTGCTCACCACCGGGGACCTGGCGCGGCTGGCGGAACGCCGGGCCGAGTTCCTGGCGGTGCCGGTGACCGAGGTGATGTCGACGCGACCCCGCACGGCCGAGGCCGACGAGCTCGCCGGGGCGTGCGTGGGGCGGATGGAGCAGCACGGCATCATCGCGATGCCGGTGCTCGCGGCGGGGCGGCTCGCGGGGGTGGTGCACCTCCACGACCTGCTCCGGGCGGGCGCGGTATGACGGCGCGCGCGGCGGTCCTCCTGTGCGTCGTGAGCGCCACGTGCGCCTTCACGCTCGCCTGCGACGACAACGCGCTCCGCGCCAACACCTCCGTCACCGAGGCCGACACCGCCGACCAGGTGCTGGACAGCGTCTATCACGTCATCACCCGCGACGGCGTGAAGCAGAGCATCGTCGAGGCCGACACCGCCTACTTCTACGAGGCGAGCAAGGTCTTCGAGCTGCGCGGCCTGCGGGTGACCTTCTTCGACGCCCAGGGGGCCCAGACCTCGGTGCTCACCGCGCGCGAGGGGACCTACCGCTCGGCGCTGGGAGAGATGGAAGGCCGCCACGACGTGGTGGTGCGGAGCACCGACGGCCGCACGCTCACCACCGAGATCCTCAAGTACGACCAGGACCGGAACGAGCTGAGCACCGACCAGCCGTTCCGCTTCACCGGGCCGGGCGTGAGCGGCTCCGGGGTGGGGTTCGTCTCCGACCCCGACTTCCGGAACGTCACCGGCCAGCAGGGGCGGGGTGTGGAGCGCAACGGCGGCGGGGCGTTCGTGCCCCCGGGGCAGTGACCCGGTGCGCCGCCTCGCCCGGAGAGCGCTCCTCCTGCTCGCGCTGGCGCCCGCCGGCCGCGCCGCGGCGCAGGACTTCGGCGACCGGCGCTGCATCATGAGCGTCGAGCGGATGGAGCGGTACCGCCGGGTGGAGGGCCCCGGCGGCGACCTGACCTTCTACGCCGGCGGCGGGGTGGAGCTGAGCTGCCTCGGCACCACGGTGCGGATGCGCTCCGACAGCCTCTACGCCGTCAACAACTTCCGCACGACGTATTTCATCGGCCACGTCCACTACAGCGACTCGACGATGGAGACCACGGCCGACCGCGGCACCTACTACAAGGACGGCGAACGGTGGGAGGGGCGCGGGAACGTCGTCTCGCGCAATCTCCGCACCGGGAGCACGCTGCGCGGCCCCTCGCTCGACTACCAGCGTCCGGTGCCGGGACAGCGCGATACGGCCGAGATGTACGCCGTGGGCCGGCCGCGGATCGACTACGTGCCCACCGACAGCGCCGGCCAGGCGCAGGAGGCGTACGTCATCTTCGGCGACCGGGTGCGCTTCCGCGGCAACGACCGCGTGTATGCGGGGGGGCGGGTGACCATCGATCGCTCCGACTTCGCGGCCCGCGGGGATTCGCTCCGGCTCGACACCGGCGCGGGGCAGGATGGCGCGCTCGTCGGCAACGCCCACATGGAGGGGAAGGGGGCCGACGCCTTCACCCTCGACGGCCGCCGCATCCTCCTGCGCCTCGCGGGGAACGAGCTCTCGGGGGTGCGCGCCGTGGTCGGGGCCCACGCGGTCAACGGCGAGTGGGACCTCACCGCCGACTCGATCGACCTGGCGGTGGCACACCGTCAGCTGGTGCAGACCCTCGCCTGGGGGGACTCGACCCGGCCGCACGGGGTCTCGGCCGCGCGCGAGATCCGCGCCGACTCGCTCGCCATCGACACCCCGGAGCGCACGCCGACCGAGATCCGCGCCTTCGGGCGCGGCTGGGTGGCCACCGGCACCGACTCGGCCGGGCTCCGCGACTGGCTCGAGGGGGACACGGTGGTGGCGCACTTCGCCCCGGCCGACTCGGGTCCCGCCCGCAGCGTCCTCCGGCAGGTGGATGCCCGTGGGCGCGCGCGGAGCTTCTATCGGGTGACCGACCGCCAGCGCCCCGGCGCGCCGTCGCTGAGCTACGTCCGCGGCGACCACATCGCCGTCTTCTTCCGCCCCGCGGGCGACAACGGGGTCGAGCGGGTCGAGGTGCGCGGGCAGGTGGACGGGGTCCAGCTCGAGCCGCGCCCCGCGCCTGCCGATTCCCTGCGGGCCGATTCGCTGCGGGTGCGCGCCGACAGCGCGCGCCAGGGGAGGATCCCGTGACGCTCCCGTCCACCGACGCCCTGGCCGAGCGCGACCCGTCGCTGGCGGTGGCGCTCGCCGCGCTGGCGCAGGTGGCCGGCGCCGAGGGGAGCGCGACGCCGGCCGACCTCGTGCTCGCCTACCGGGAGCTCTACCTGACCGCGGCGCGGGCCGCCGGCGCGGCGCCGCTCGGGGAGCTCTCGGCCGACGAGCTGCGCGAGAATCTCTTCCGCTCGGTGCTCCCGCGCCTCGTGGACGGCGGCTGGGTGCGCGAGGTCCCGGACGGGCCGGAGGCGCCGGTGCGCGCCGCCGAGGGGTGGTGGCGGGAGGCGGGCACGGATCGCGCGGGGACGCGTGCCGGGCTCCTGGCCGCAGCCGATGCCGCCTTCCGCCGCGGGGCCGCGCCCCGCGGCGTGCCGGTGGGCGGGAGCCTCCTGCGCGGCGAGGAGCTGCGCAAGACGTTCAAGAAGCGCACCGTGGTGAAGGACGTGTCGGTCGAGGTGCGGCAGGGGGAGATCGTGGGCCTGCTCGGGCCCAACGGGGCGGGGAAGACCACGACGTTCTACCTGATCACCGGGCTCATCCTCCCTGACCGAGGCCGCGTGCGGCTCGACGACACCGACCTGAGCGAGGCGCCGATGTACCGCCGCGCGCGGGCCGGGATCGGCTACCTGGCGCAGGAGCCGTCGATCTTCCGCCGGATGACGGTGGAGGAGAACGTCCTCGCCATCCTCGAGACGCTCCCGCTCTCGCGCGCGGAGCGGATGGCGCGGCTCGAGACCCTGCTCGACGAGCTCTCGATCAAGCACCTGCGGAAGAACCGCGCCTACAGCCTCTCGGGGGGCGAGCGGCGCCGCCTCGAGATCACGCGGGCGCTGGTGACCAACCCCAAGTTCATGCTCCTCGACGAGCCGTTCGCGGGGGTGGACCCCATTGCGGTGCACGACATCCAGACCATCGTGGCGGGGCTGCGGCACCGGGGCATCGGGGTGCTCATCACCGACCACAACGTGGAGCAGACGCTCGACATCGTGGACCGCGCCTACATCATGTTCGACGGCCGGGTGCAGGTCGAGGGCCCGGTGCGCGACCTCGTCTTCGACGACCGGGTGGCCTCGATGTACTTCGGGCCCACGCTGACCGCCCGCCTCCGGGCGCGGCTCGAGGAGCAGGGCCGGTGAAGCCCGGCCTGGGCCAGCACACCGGGCTCCGCCAGGAGCTCCGGATCAATCCGCGCCTGTACCAGGCGATGGACCTGCTGACCATGCCCATGATGGACCTCCAGCAGTACCTCAAGCAGGAGCTGCTGGTGAACCCCTTCCTCGAGCTCGAGGAGCCCGAGGACCAGCCCGAGCCCGAGGCCACCCCGCAGCAGGAGAAGGAGAAGCAGGAAAAGCAGGAGGAGATGGACTGGGAGGAGATCCTGCTCAACGGGTTCGACGTCGGCGGCGCGCACACCGGGACCTGGGAGGACCGCGAGTACCTGGAGCCGGTCTCGGTGGAGACCCCCGACCTCGACGACCACCTGCGCGAGCAGCTCGACCTCCAGGAGCTCACGCCCCGGCAGCGGCTCCTGGCCGAGCAGTTCCTCGGCAACCTGGGGGACGACGGCTACCTCCAGGCCTCGCTCGAGGAGGTGGTGGACGGCGCCAACGCGATGCTCTCGGAGGCGTGGGAGCGGAACCGTCCCGACACCGCGGCGGAAGGGGGGGAGGACGGCGAGGCCGAGGGGGCGCCCGAGGCCGCCGGGCCCGAGCCGTTCACGGTGGCGGAGGCCGCCCAGCTCCTGACCACGCTGCAGGCGCTCGACCCGGCGGGGGTCTTCGCGCGCGACGTGCGCGAGTGCCTCCTGCTCCAGCTCGTGGAGCGGGGGGAGCGCGA
>DASTRQ010000020.1:0-2648 GCA_035761145.1 Gemmatimonadales bacterium | reverse complement strand
AAGAAGGCGTGGCAGGCGGCGTGGCTGCTCCGCGCCGTCACCCTGATGGACCTCACCACCCTGCAGGGGGACGACACCGCCCGCCGGGTGCGCCGGCTCTGCGCCAAGGCGCGTCACCCCGTGCGCGGGGAGCTCCTCGAGGCGCTCGGCGCCTCGGGGCTCCGCATCAAGGTGGCGGCGGTGTGCGTGTACCACGAGTTCGTGGCCACCGCGGCGGAGGCGCTCGCGGGGAGCGGGATCCCGGTGGCCGCCGTCTCGACCGCCTTCCCCCACGGCCTCGCGCCGATGGAGACCAAGCTGGCCGAGATCCGCGCCTCGGTGGCCGCGGGGGCGGAGGAGATCGACATCGTGATCTCGCGGCGCCACGTGCTCGAGGGGAACTGGGCCGCGCTCTACGACGAGATCCGCGCCTACCGCGAGGCCTGCGGCGACGCGCACCTCAAGACGATCCTCGCCACCGGCGAGCTGCCCAGCCTGCGCGAGGTGCACCGCGCCAGCCTCGTCTGCATGATGGCGGGCGCCGACTTCATCAAGACGAGCACCGGGAAGGAAGCGGTCAACGCGACCCTCCCGGTGGGGCTCGTGATGGCGCGCGCCATCCGGCAGTACCTTGAGCTCACCGGGCACCGCGTGGGGCTCAAGCCCGCCGGCGGCATCCGGAGCGCCAAGGAGGCGCTCGACTGGCTCGGCCTGATGAAGGACGAGCTGGGCGACGCCTGGCTCCGCCCCGAGCTCTTCCGCTTCGGGGCGAGCTCCCTCCTGACCGACGTCGAGCGCCAGCTCGAGCACGCGGTCACCGGGCGGTACAGCGCGAATCACCGGCACCCGATGGCGTGACCGTGTGAGGAGTGAGGGGTGAGGGGTGAGGGGGATGATGAGCCTCCGCTATCGCCCCCGCACCCCATACCCCTTACCCCTTACCAGATGGACCAATGACCTCGATCCCCGAGATCTTCGAATCCATGAGCTGGGGGCCCGCCCCCGAGTCGGCCAAGCCCGCCGAGGAATGGCTGGCCCGCCACGGCGGGCGGTTCGGGCTCTGCATCGGCGGGCGGTGGGTGGCGCCGCGCACCCGCGAGCACTTCGACACGGTCAACCCGGCCAACGGCAAGGTGCTGGCCCGGGTGGCGCAGGGGGGCACGGCCGACGTGGACGCGGCGGTCGCGGCGGCCCGCACGGCCCAGCCCGGCTGGTGGGCGCTCGGCGGGCACGGGCGCGCCCGGCACCTCTACGCGCTGGCGCGCGCGGTGCAGCGCCACAGCCGGCTCCTGGCGGTGGTCGAGACGCTCGACAACGGGAAGCCGATCCGCGAGAGCCGCGACATCGACATCCCGCTCGTGGCGCGCCACTTCTACCACCACGCCGGCTGGGCGCAGCTGATGGCCACGGAGCTCCCCGACGCCGCGCCGGTGGGCGTCGTGGGGCAGATCATCCCGTGGAACTTCCCGCTGCTGATGCTCGCGTGGAAGGTGGCCCCCGCGCTCGCGATGGGGAACACGGTGGTGCTCAAGCCCGCCGAGTTCACGTCGCTCACCGCCCTGCTCTTCGCGGAGCTGGCGATGGAGGCGGGGCTCCCGCCGGGGGTGCTCAACGTGGTGACCGGGGACGGCCGGACCGGGGCGCTCCTGGTGGAGCATCCCGACGTGGACAAGATCGCCTTCACCGGGAGCACCGAGGTGGGGCGCGCCATCCGCCTGGCCACCGCCGGCAGCGGCAAGAAGCTCTCGCTGGAGCTCGGGGGGAAGTCGCCCTTCCTCGTGCTCGAGGGCGCCGACCTCGACAGCGTGGTGGAGGGGGTGGTGGACGCGATCTGGTTCAACCAGGGCCAGGTGTGCTGCGCCGGGTCGCGCATCATCGTGCAGGAGCCGCTGGCCGACGCGCTGGTGGCCAAGCTCCGCGCGCGGATGGAGACCCTCCGTGTGGGCGACCCGCTCGACAAGGCGGTGGACATCGGCGCCATCGTGGCCCCGGTGCAGCTGCAGCGCATCGAGCGGCTGGTGAAGCAGGGGGAGGACGAGGGCGCGACCCGCTGGCAGCCCTCGTGGGACGTCCCCGCGGAGGGGTGCTTCTACCCGCCCACGCTCTTCACCGACGTGGCGCCCGCCTCGGTCATCGCGCAGGAGGAGATCTTCGGCCCCGTGGTGGTGCTCCTCACCTGCCGCGGCCACGCCGAGGCGGTGGAGCTCGCCAACAACACGCGCTACGGCCTCGCCGCGAGCATCTGGACCGACAACATCAACCTCGCCCTCGACGTGGCGCCGAAGCTCAAGGCGGGGACGGTGTGGATCAACTGCACCAACGTCTTCGACGCCGCGAGCGGCTTCGGCGGGTACCGCGAGAGCGGCTTCGGGCGCGAAGGGGGGCGGGAGGGGCTCAGGGAGTACGTCGTCCCGGCGCCGGGTCGCAGGGGCGCCGGGTCGCAGGGGGCGAGGTCCAAGGCCCCGGCGAAGTGGGTCGACCCCGCGACGAAGGCCAGGGCCACGGCGAAGCGGGGTGGCGCCCCGTCGTCGCCGCCGGGGATCGACCGCACCGCCAAGCTCTTCATCGGCGGCAAGCAGGCGCGCCCCGACTCGGGGTACAGCACCCCGGTCCACGCCCCCGACGGGACCCTGGTGGGGGAGGTGGGCACCGGGAACCGCAAGGACATC
>DASTRQ010000019.1:0-2666 GCA_035761145.1 Gemmatimonadales bacterium | reverse complement strand
GGGCCGCGTTATTTCAGCATATCCCCCTGGAACGGCTGGGCCGGCCGGAGGACATCGCCGGTGCCGTGCTGTACCTGAGTTCGGACCTCGCGTCCTACATCACCGGGCAGGTCCTGGTGGTCGACGGCGGGATGGTCATGTGAGCATCACTACCCTGCAGAGGAACCCATGAGCGCTACCGAGGAGAAGGTCAAGGACATCATCGTCGAGGAGCTCGGCGTGGAGCGGGAGAAGCTCCTTCCCGAGGCCAGTTTCATGGAGGACCTCGGCGCCGACAGCCTCGACACCGTCGAGCTCGTCATGGCGTTCGAGAAGGAATTCGACATCGACATCCCGGACGAAGAGGCGGAGAAGCTCCGCACCGTCGGCGATGCGATGAAGTACCTGCACGAGAAGACCGGCAAGTAACTCCGTGACGAAGCGTCGTGTCGTGGTGACGGGCCTCGGGCTCGTCACCCCCGTCGGGAACACGGTCGAGGAGACCTGGGCCGGCCTGCTCGCGGGCCGGTCCGGGGCGGGGCCCATCACCAAGTTCGACGCCACCCGCCAGCAGGTGCGGTTCGCCTGCGAGGTGAAGAACTTCGACGCCGGGGCCTACATCGACCGCAAGGAGGCCCGGCGGTACGACCTGTTCGCGCAGTACGCCATCGCCGCCAGCCACCAGGCGGTGATGCAGGCGGGCATCCACCAGGCGCCCGACCTCACGCGCGTGGGGGTGGTGCTCGGCACGGGCATCGGCGGCATGCAGACGTTCGAGGACAACTGCCGCGCCTTCATCGAGAAGGGGCCCGATCGCGTCTCCCCCTTCTTCGTCCCCATGTTCATCCCGAACATGGCGGGCGGGCTCGTCTCCATCCGCTACGGCCTCAAGGGGCCCAACTTCGCCCCCGTCTCGGCGTGCGCCTCCTCGGCCCACGCCATCGGCGAGTCGTTCCGGATGATCCGCGACGGGATGGCCGACGCGATGGTGACCGGGGGCTCCGAGGCCGCCATCACCGGCCTCACCGTGGCCGCCTTCGCCAACATGAAGGCGATGAGCACCCGCAACGACGACCCCGAGCGCGCCTCGCGGCCCTTCGACAAGGACCGCGACGGCTTCGTCCTGGGCGACGGCGGGAGCGCGGTGGTGCTCGAAAGCCTGGAGCACGCCGAGCGCCGCGGCGCCACGATCCTCGGCGAGGTGCTGGGCTACGGCCTCTCCGGCGACGCGTACCACATCAGCGCCCCCGCCCCCGATGGCGAGGGGGCCCAGCGGGCGATGCGGATGTGCCTCGCCGACGCCGAGGTGGACGTCTCGCGCGTGGACTACGTCAACGCCCACGGGACGAGCACCCCGCTCGGCGACATCGCCGAGACCCAGGCGGTCAAGGCGGTCTTCGGCGACCGGGCCCGCCAGCTGGTGTTCGGCAGCACCAAGTCGATGACGGGGCACCTGCTGGGCGGCGCGGGCGCGCTCGAGTTCGTCATCGCGCTGCTCGCCGCCACCCGCGGCAAGATCCCGCCGACCATCAACCAGGTCACCCCCGACCCGGAGTGCGACCTCGACTGCGCGCCCAACCGGATGGTCGAGCGCGATGTGGACGTCGCCATCTCCAACGCCTTCGGGTTCGGCGGGCACAACGCCACCCTGGCGGTGGGGCGGTTCCGGCCCTGAGCGCGTCGCCGCACGTGCCTCCCTCGCCCCCGGCCGCCCCCGCGGTCGGGGGCGCTGTGCTCAAGGGCGTGCGCACGGCCACCCTGGTGGCGGCGCTGGTCACGGCGGTCGCGGCCGGGGAGCTCGTGCTCCTCTACCGCCAGTACCTCCTGGTCGAGGCGCACCAGCAGGCCACCGAACAGGCCCAGCCCTACGGCGGCGCGCTCACGGCGGCGATGGCCCGGCGCGTGGCGCTGCTGCAGGGGTTCGCCTCCTTCCTCAGGGTGAGCCCGCAGCTGATGCGCGACTCCGCCCGGCTCGAGGAGTACGTCCGCGAGGTGCGCGCCACCACCCGGGGCGTGCGCGCCTTCGAGGTGGTCGAGGGAGGGCACATCACGGTCCTCGCCCCGCGGGTGGGGAACGAGTCGGCGCTCGGCCTCGACATCCGGCACCATCCCGACGCCGAGGTGCGCACCAAGTTCCTCCGCGCCGAGGCGGCGGACGTCGTCACCGTCACCGGCCCCTTCGAGCTGCGGCAGGGCGGCTCGGGGCTCGTGCTCCGCCAGCGGTTCCGCGTCCGGGAAGGGGAAGCGGTCAAGGTGGCCGCCCTGGTGCTCGATTTCGAGCCGCTCCTCGCGGAGGCGGGGCTGGGGGAGGCCGCGGGGATCTCCTTCGCGGTGGTCGGCGCCGGCCGGCGCGTGCTGGCGGGGGACAGCGCGGTCGTGGCGCGGGATCCCGCCGTCATCGGCGTCACCCTCCCCGACGACCGGTGGCAGCTCCTCGTCGCCCCGCGCCAAGGGTGGTTCGCCTCGATCCGCCTGCGGTTCCTGCTCTTCGCGCTGGGCGCGGTGCTGAGCGGCGCGCTCCTCGTCGTCGTGGTGCACCTCGTCGCCTCCCGCCAGGCCGCGCTCCAGGTGGCGGTGGGCGAACGCACCCGCGAGCTCTCCGAGGCGGTGGCCCGGCTGGAGGAGGAGGCGCGCCAGCGCGAGGGGACCGAGGAGCAGCTGCGCCAGTCGCAGCGGCTCGAGTCACT
>DASTRQ010000018.1:0-9390 GCA_035761145.1 Gemmatimonadales bacterium | reverse complement strand
GGTGAGGTGCACCACCGCCTCACGCTCGTGGCAGGCGTCGCAGCGCATCTCAGCCTCCGGGCGCGCCGGCGGGCCGGGGCGCCCCCTCGACCAGGCGTCCCTCCTCGAGGGTCACCACTCGGTGGGCGCGCGCCGCCAGGTCGGGGTTGTGGGTCACCACGAGCACCGCCGTGCCGAAGCGGCGCCCCAGCTCGGCGAAGAGCGCGTGGAGCCGCGCCGCGTTGTGGGCGTCGAGGTTGCCGCTCGGCTCGTCGGCGAGGATCACCCGCGGCTCGACCACCACCGCGCGCGCCACCGCCACCCGCTGCTGCTCCCCGCCGCTCAGCGCCGGGGGGCGGTGGGTGAGCCGGTGGCCCAGGCCGAGGGACTCGAGCACCGCCACCGCGCGGCGGCGCGCCTCCGGCTCGGGGTGTCCCGCGATGAGGAGCGGCATCGCCACGTTCTCCACCGCGTCGAACTCGCGCAGCAGGTGGTGGAACTGGAACACGAAGCCGATGCGCCGGTTGCGGAGCGCGGCGAGGCCCGCGGGGGGGAGCGAGGCGTAGTCCACCCCGTCGAGGCGCACGACGCCCGCGGTGGGGGTGTCGAGCGCGCCGAGGCAGTGCAGCAGGGTGGACTTCCCCACCCCGCTCGCGCCCAGCACGGCGACGAACTCCCCGGCGCCGAGCGCCAGGTCCACGCCGGTGAGGACGGGGACGACCGCGCCGTCCTCGCCGTGATACTCCTTGCGGAGCCCGGTGGCCTCGAGGACGGCGGTCATTCGTGGCGGATCGCCTCGACGGGGGTGAGGCCGGCCGCCTCGCGGGCCGGGTAGATCGTGGCGCCGATGGCGAGGAGGAAGCCCGCCGCCACCACCAGCAGCACGTCGCGCGGCTCGATGCGCACCGGGAGGTGGTCGATGAAGTACACCGCGGGGTTGATGGGGATGATGTGCCAGCGGTCGATGGCCGCGGCCACCAGCAGCCCGAGCCCGAGGCCGCTCCCCACGCCCAGCAGGCCTACCGCCGCCCCCTGCGCGAGGAAGATCCGCGCCACCGCGGCGCGCGGCAGCCCCATCGCCTGCAGGATGCCGATCTCGCGGGTCTTGTCCACCACCACCATCGTGAGCACGCCCACGATGTTGAACGCGGCGACGATCATGATGAAGAAGATGACGAGCCCCATCCCGAGCTTCTCGAGCTTGAGCGCGCCGAAGAGCGAGGCGTTCTGGGTCTGCCAGTCGAGCGAGCGGTACGGGTAGCCGAGCGTCTCCTCGAGCCGGGCGCCCACGGCGGGGGCGCGTTCGGCGTCGCGCACCCGCACCTCGATCCCCGAGACCGCCGAGTCGAGGCCGGCGAAGCGCTGCGCGGTGGCGAGCGGCATCACCAGGAACTGGTCGTCGTACTGGAACATCCCGGTGTCGAAGAGGCCGGTCACCTCGAAACGCCACATCCGCGGCACCGCCACGCCGAGCGCGGGGCTCACCTTGGCGGCGGTGGGGGGGACCAGGAGCACCGTGCTCCCCACGTGGGCGTTGATCTTGGCGGCGAGCCGGCGCCCCAGGAGCACCCCGCCCTCGATGCCGTCGGGCCCGGTGGCGGGGAGGGTGGTGCGGAAGCCCAGGTCCCCCTCGACGATGGCCTGCGGGAGGGTGGTGACGGCCACGCGCCCGGTGTCGGTGTCGAGGCCGATGATGTTGACCGCCACGACGTAGTCGGCGCCGGTGGTGAGGATGCTCTGGGTGAGCACCTCGGGCGCGGCGGCGACGACGTCGGGGTCGGCGCGCACCGTGGCGAGGGCGGTGCGCCAGTCGTCCACCCGCAGGCCGTCGCCGTAGGTGAGGATCCGGAGATGGGGGCTGCCCACGAGGATCCGGGCCTGCAGCTCGTCGCGCACGCCGTTCATCACCCCGAGCACCACCACGAGCGCCATCGTGCCGATGGCGACGCCCCCGGTGGCGATGACCGCCTGCAGCGAGGCCCCCCGCCGCCGGCGGCGCCCCTGCAGGTAGCGCCGCGCGATGCGCCGCTCGAGGGCGGAGGGCCAGAGCCGCATCAGCTCCGGCCTTCCTCGGGCCGCATCGCCGGGAAGAGGATCACGTCGCGGATGCTCGGCCGGTCGGCCAGGAGCATCAGCAGGCGGTCGATGCCGATCCCGATGCCTCCCGCCGGCGGCATCCCGTACTCGAGGGCGCGGAGGTAGTCGGCGTCGTACTGCTGGGCCTCGTCGTTGCCGGCCTCGCGCTGGCGCACCTGCTCCTCGAAGCGGGCGCGCTGGTCGTCGGGGTCGTTGAGCTCGCTGAACGCGTTGGCCAGCTCGCGTCCCTGCACGAAGAGCTCGAAGCGCTCCACCAGGCGCGGGTCGTCGCGGTGCTTCTTGGCGAGCGGCGAGAGCGCCAGCGGGTAGTCGAGCACGAAGGTGGGCTGCACCAGCGTGGGCTCGAGGAAGGCCTTGAACACCTCGTCCATCAGCTTCCCGCCGGTCCAGCCGGCGCTCTGCTCCGGCCCGACGCCCCGGGACCGGAGCGCGGCGCGCATCTGGTCCTCGGAGGCGGCGAGCACGTCGGGCCCCCCCGCCGCCACGATCCCCTCGACGAAGCGCACGGTGCGGAACGGCGGGGTGAAGTCGAGCGTCACCCCGTCGCGCGCGAGGGTGAGGGGGCCCCCGGTCACCTCGCGCACCAGCGCCGCCACCAGCTCCTCGCACAGCGCCCGCACGTCGTGGTAGTCGGCGTAGGCCTGGTACCACTCGAGCATCGTGAACTCGGGGTTGTGCGTGCGGTCGAGCCCCTCGTTGCGGAAGTCGTGGCCGATCTCGTACACCCGCTCGAGCCCGCCCACCAGCAGCCGCTTGAGGTACAGCTCGTCGGCGATGCGGAGGTAGAGCGGCATGTCGAGCGCGTTGTGGTGCGTCACGAAGGGGCGCGCCGCCGCGCCGCCGTAGAGCGGCTGCAGCACCGGGGTCTCCACCTCGAGGAAGCCGCGCGCGTCCAGGAAGCGCCGGATGGCGCGCACGATCCGCGCCCGGAGGCGGAACAGCTCGCGCACCTCGGGGTGCACGGCCAGGTCGGCGTAGCGCTGGCGGTAGCGCACCTCGGGATCGCTCAGGCCGCCGTGGGCCACGCCGTCGTCGGTGGTCTTGGCGAGCGGCAGGGGGCGGAGGCTCTTCGCGAGGAGCTCCACCTGGGCCGCCTTGACCGTCACCTCGCCGGTGCGGGTGCGGAAGAGCCGGCCGCGGATCCCCACGTGGTCCCCCAGGTCGAGGAGCTTCACCACCTCGAAGGCGGGGCCCAGCTGGTCGGCGCGGAAGTAGCCCTGCAGCCGGCCGCTCGCGTCCTCGAGGTGCGCGAAGGCGGTCTTCCCCTGGCTCCGGAACGACACCACCCGCCCCGCCACCGCCACCTCGGGGCCCTCCTCCCCCATCTCGTCGCGGTAGAGCGCGGCGGCGTCGGCGGCCAGGTGGGTGCGGTCGTAGCGGTAGGCGAACGGCCGGACGCCGAGCGCCTCGAGCCGGGCCCGGGTCTCGCGGCGGTGCGCCTCGACGAAGTTGGGCGCGTCGCTCATGCCGCCTCCCCGCCGAACTTCTTGAGGTAGGCCTGGATGAAGCCGTCGAGCTCGCCGTCCATCACCTTCTGCACGTCGGTGAGCTTGAGCTCGGTGCGGTGGTCGTTGACCATCGTGTACGGCTGGAAGACGTAGCTCCGCACCTGGTGCCCGAAGGAGTTGTCGGTCTTGGTGGCCTCGACGGCCGCCTTGGCGGCGTTCTGCTCGTCGAGCTGCTTCTGGTACAGCGCGGCGCGGAGCATCTTCATCGCGGTGGCCTTGTTCTTCCCCTGGCTCCGCTCCTGCTGGCACGAGACGACGATCCCCGTCGGCAGGTGCGTCAGGCGCACCGCCGAGGAGGTCTTGTTGACGTGCTGGCCGCCGGCGCCCGAGGCGCGAAAGACGTCCATCTTGATGTCCTCGTCGCGGAGGTCCACCTCGATGGTGTCGTCGATGTCGGGGTAGACGAACACCGAGGCGAACGACGTGTGCCGCCGGGCCTGCGCGTCGAAGGGCGAGATCCGCACCAGGCGGTGCACCCCCTTCTCCGCCTTGAGGAAGCCGTAGGCGTACTGCCCCTTGATCTCGAGCGACGCCGACTTGATCCCCGCCTCCTCCCCCGGCTGCTCGTCGAGGAGCGTCACCTCGAAGCCGTGGCGCTGGCCCCAGCGGGTGTACATCCGCATCAGCATCTGCGCCCAGTCCTGGCTCTCGGTGCCGCCCGCGCCCGGATGGATGGTGAGGAGCGCGTCCCCGGCGTCGTCAGGGCCGCGGAGCATCGCCTTGAGCTCGAACTCCTCCACCCCGTCCGCCAGCGCCGCCGCCTCGCGCTCGAGCTCGGCCTGGAGCTCGGCGTCGGGCTCGGCCGCCAGCAACGGCTCCATCTCGAGCGCCGCGGCGATGCGCCCGCTCAGGTCGAGATACGGCGTGACCCACCCCTTGAGCTGCTTGACCTCCTGCACCGCGGTCCGCGCCGCGGCCTGGTCGGTCCAGAAGGCGGGATCGGCCTGGCGCGCCTCGAGGTCCTTCAGCCGTGCCTGCTTGGCGTCGAGGTCAAAGGAACCTCCGGAGCTCCGCCACGCGGCGCTCGAGGTCGAGGAGGGAGTCGGTAAGCTTGGACATGCCTCGAATCTAACGGTAACTCGTGGCCCCTCAAAGGCTTAGCGGGCGCTCCGCCGACGCGCGACGGCCCACCCGGCGCGCCAGGCGCCAAGTGGGCCGTGAAGCCGCGCGGGTGGGGCGGCCTACCAGACCTGCTGGCCCCCGGCGAGGATCTCGTTGAGCGCCTCGTTGAAGAAGTTCGTGGCGTCGGCGAGCTCCTTCCCCACCTGGGCCACGTACTCCTCCCAGCTCTTCTTGATCTCCTCGCCGAACTCCTCCTTGAGCGTGCCGGCCTTGAGGGCGGTGTCACGCCGGGCGGTGTTGTACACCACAAGGTCGGACACGAGCGCGCGCGCCATCCGCTTGGCGCGGGTGTTCGGGTCGTTGGCCAGGAAGGGATTGAGCGGCCGCCCGCCGGTCGCGGCCGGGGGCGCCGGCTTGGGCGCGGGAGGCGGCGCCACCGGGGTCGGTGCGGGCGCCGGGGGCGCTGGCGCACGCACCGGCTCGGGGGCCTGTGCCGGGGCGGCCGCTGGCGGCGGGGGGGCGGGGCGAGGCGCTGCGGGGGGCGGCACCGGGGCCGCCCCCGGAGGGGCCGGCGCGGGGCGCGGGGGCGTCGCCGGGGGCGCCACGGCGGCCGGTGGCGGCACCACCACGCCCGAGGCCCGGAGCCCAGTCGGGATGGCCGGCCGTTGGATGGGAGGCGCCACCGGCGGCATCACCGGCACCGAGGGGCGGGCCGGCGGGACCGGGGCCGCCGGCCGCGCGGCGGCGGGGGCCGGGGCGGCACTTCCGTTCCGCGACACGGGGATCACCGTGGCGCAGACCTGGCAGCGGGCGCGCACCCCGGCGGCGGGGACCTTGGCGGGATCCACGCGGTAGGTGGTGGCGCAGGTGGGGCAGCTGACGTTCATCGTTCCGTTCCTTCACTGGCCGTGCGGGCCGGGACCTGCTCCACCGGTTCGGCGGGCTGGCGGCGGTCGACCACGAACACCGACCCCGGCAGGGTCTTGGCGTAGCTCTTCATCTCGGTGGCCAGCTCGCTCAGCTGGGCCGGGTGGGTGAAGCGGCGGTGCCGGTTGGTGACGATCCCGATCGAGAGCGTCATCAGCGGCACGCGGTGGAGCTGGCCGCGCCGGTCCTTCCCGAAGAAATACCCGGAGCGGCGGTCCTGCTCGTTGTATTGCAGCGGCACCAGCGCGTCGAAGACGTGCAGGATCTCGGTGCACACCTCGTGGATCGCCGCGCTCGGGATGATGAACAGGAAGTCGTCCCCGCCGATGTGCCCGACGAACCCCTGCGCGCCCGTCATCCCCTTCACGACGTCGTGCAGGATCCGGGAGAGCATCAGGATCACCCGGTCGCCGTCGTAATAGCTGTACCGGTCGTTGAACTCCTTGAAGTGGTCGAGGTCCGCGTAGCACACCGCGAACTCCCCTTCCCCCGCGAGGTTGCGGCGGATGGCGCGCTCGATCTCGATCGTGCCCGGGAGCCGCGTGCTGGGGTGCACCGCCACCGAGCGCTCCGACCGCACCACCATCCCCTCCAGCCGCGCCTGCTGCTCCGCCACGTCCAGCAGCGGCGTGAGCACCTCGTCCGCGCCCGCCGTGAGCAGCCCGGCGATCTCCTCGGTCAGGTGGTGCGGCAGCAGGAGCGCCACCGGGATCACCGCCGTGTACGGATCCCCCTTGAGCCGGCGCACCAGCTCCCCCACCGGCGCGACGCCGGCGGCGCCGTCGAGCACCACCGCGGCGAAGGCGCCGCGCAGCAGCAGCGACTCGACCTCCCGGGGATCCCCCTCTTCCACCAGCGGGCAGCCGCGGGCCTCGCTCCACGCGCGCAGCAACGCGGGGGCGCTCCGGGCATCCGGGGCGTGGTAGAGGATGGTGGTCCGTCCGAGCACTCGGCCTCGTAACTCGCTGAATCTACGGAACTTACGGAGAGCCTTCGGGGAAGTCAAACGGGGCGGGCGCCCCGGGTCAGAGGAAGAAGGCGGCCACCCCGACCATCAGGTACACGGCGAGCAGCTGCACCCCCTCGAACCAGTGCGACTCTCCGTCGAGCATCGCGATGGAGACCACCACCGTGCTGAGGGCCACGGCGACCACCTCGAACGGGGTGAAGACGAGGTCCATCGGCCGGCCGAGCGCGAGCCCGATGAAGACGAGGAGCGGGGCCACGAGGAGCGCCACCTGGGTGCTCGAGCCGAGCGCCACCTGGAGCGCCAGGTCCACCTGCCCCTTCCGGGCCGCCACCACGGCGGTGGCGTGCTCGGCGGCGTTGCCGATGACGGGGATGATGATGAGGCCGAGGAACGCCTGCGACCAGCCGAGGCTCGCGGTGACCCCTTCCACCGCGTGCACCAGGATCTCCGACTCGACCGCCACGCCCACCGTGGCGAGGGCCAGGAGCCCCACCGCGCGCCCCACCGGCCACGGGGTCTCATCCACCGGGTGGGGATCGCCCCCCATCAGCCGGCGGTGGGTCTTGAGCGAGAAGAGGAGCGAGGCGGCGTAGGTGACGAGGAGGATCAGGGCAACCCCCTCGGAGAGCCGGAGCTCGTCGGCCCCCTGCCCCACCGGATGCAGCCCGTGGAAGAGCGCCGGGAAGACGAGCCCCACCACCGCGAGGGCGAGCATCCCCGCGCTCATCCCGACCGCGGTGCGGTTGAACCGCAGCGTCTCGCGCCCGGGCACGGTGCCCCCTGCCAGGAGGGCGAGGCCCAGGATCAGCAGGAGGTTGCCGAGGATCGAGCCGGTGATGCTCGCCTTGACCAGCGGCACGAGCCCGGCGCGGAGCGCCATCACCGCGATGATGAGCTCGGCCGCGTTGCCGAACGTGGCGTTGAGGAAGCCGCCCAGCGTGGGGCCGGTGCGGAGGGCCAGATGCTCGGTGGCATCGCCCATCAGCCCGGCGAGCGGGAGCACGGCGACGCAGGCGAGGACGAAGCTGGCGAGGGGCGGGGCGTGGAGGCCGGTGGCGACCAGGCTGGCCGGGACGGCGAGGAGGGCCAGGGCGCGCCAGGTGAGGCGCGGGCCCCTCACAGCGGGCGCGCCTCGTCCACCAGGAGCACGGGGATCCCGTCCTCCACCGGGTAGGCCAGCTGGCAGGCGTGGCAGCGGAGCTCCTCGGGGGGCTCGGCGTGGTAGTCGAGCTCCCCCTTGCACTTGGGGCAGACGAGGATCTCGAGCAGTTCGGGGGCGAGGCTCACGACGTCTCCTCCGTGGAGGCGCGGGGGAATCCGAAACGGGCGAGCGCCTCGGCGCTCTTCCGCCACTTGGGCAGGACCTTCACCCAGGTCTCGAGGTACACCGGGGTCCCGAGCAGCCGCTCGAGGCGCTGGCGGGCGCGGGCCCCGATCGCCTTGAGGGTGCGTCCCTGCTTGCCGATGAGGATCCCCTTCTGGGACTCGGACTCGACGAAGAGGGTCGTGCGAATGTACACCGGCGTCCGCTCCTCGCGGAACTCCTCCACCTCGGCCTGGAAGGCGTAGGGGAGCTCGTCCTCGAGGAGCTCGAACGCCGCCTCGCGCAGGTACTCCACCACGAAGAAGCGCATCGGCTGGGTGCCGAGGTCGTCGGGGGCGAACTGGAAGGGGCCCTCGGGGAGGAGCGGGACGAGCGCGGCGAGGAGCTCGGGGATCCCCTCCCCCGTGGTGCTCGAGACCCAGAGGGCCGCGCCGGCGCCGCCGGGCCGCTGTGCCGCCGGGACCAGGTCGGCCTTGGTGTAGACGGTGAGCACCGGCGCCCGCGGGGGGCGGTCGAGGTGGGCGCTCGTGACGAGGTCGGGGGCCGGGGCCTCGGGGCCGGGGTGGAGGTGGAGCACCACGTCGGCCTGGGCGAGGGTGTCGAGGGCGAGGGCGCGCATCCGTTCGTGGAGGAGGTAGCGCGGCTCGAGGAGGCCGGGGAGGTCGTGGAAGACGTACTGCACCTCCCCCTCGGTGCGGAGCCCGACGACGGGGTGGCGGGTGGCCTGGGCCTTGGGGGAGACCATGGCGAGCGGCTCGCCGACGAGGGCGTTCATCAGGGAGCTCTTGCCGACGTTGGGGAGGCCGGCGAGGGCGACGTGGCCGCAGCGGGTCATGGGGGGGAAGATAGTCGAGGGTCGCGGGTCCAGGGACGAGGGTTTGTGACTCTCGATCCCCCACATGCCGAAGCCCCGGGATCCACAGCGTGGACCCCGGGGCCTGGCGAAGAGGTGCTGACGACGGCCTACTCTCCCACGACCTCTCGATCGTAGTACCATCGGCGCTACAGGGCTTAACGGCCGTGTTCGGTATGGGAACGGGTGTGGCCCCTGCGCGCTAGTCGTCAGCGTTTGTGTTGCCCACGCGCGAGGCGCGGGCGACAAACGAGGGGGACAGGATGGGAGCGATCGCGGAATGCGAAGAAATTGGGAGAGATCAAACTTCACGGGCGATTAGTACCGCTCGGCTGAAGCGCTCGCGCGCCGTGCACCTGCGGCCTATCAACCTGGTAGTCTCCCAGGGCCCGTCAGGGAGCTTAAGCTCCAGGAACGTTCATCTTGGGACGGGTTTCCCACTTAGATGCTTTCAGCGGTTATCCCTGCGTGACATCGCTACCGGGCGCTGCCCCTGGCGGAACAGCCCGTACACGGGAGGTCACTACGACTCGGTCCTCTCGTACTAGAGTCGACATCCCTCAACGCTCCCACGCCCACGACGGATACAGACCGAACTGTCTCACGACGTTCTGAACCCAGCTCATGTGCCACTTTAACCGGCGAACAGCCGGACCCTTGGGACCTTCTC
>DASTRQ010000017.1:0-9549 GCA_035761145.1 Gemmatimonadales bacterium | reverse complement strand
GGCGAGCGCGCGCGTGCTCGAGAAGGCAGGCTACGTCCTCGAGGCGACCACTCGCCGCGCGGTGATCAAGGATGGCGAGGTGGGGGATCGGTGGTTGTATGTGAGACTGCGGGACTAGGGCCTGGGGCCTGGGGCCTGGGGAGGAAACGAAAGGTCCCGATGCTCGTTGGTCAGCACCGGGACTTCGCATTGCCTCCCGAGGCCCGAGGTCCTAGGCCCCAGGTCCGTAGTACTTCTTCCCCTCCCGCGCCATCCGCACCAGCGCCTCCGCCGGGGTGAACCGCTTGCCGTGCTTCGCCGCGAGGCGCTCCAGCGTCTGCACCACGTTGGCCTGCCCCAGGTCGTCGATCATCCGGAGCGGTCCGCCGCGGAAGGGCGGGAAGCCGATGCCGAAGATGCTCGCCAGGTCGCCGTCGCGCGGGCTCCGCACCACTCCTTCCGCGTAGGCCATCGCCGCTTCGTTGAGCAGCGCGTAGAGGCAGCGCTCCTCGATCTCCCGGGGGTCGCGGGGGCGGGGGCGCACGCCCAGGAGGTCGTACACCGATTCATCCACCCCCGCCTTGTGGCCGGCGTGGTACTGATAGAAACCGCGGCCGTTCTTCCGCCCCTGCCGCTGGTCGGCGAGCATCGTGCCGAGGAGGGGGGAGGGTTCCAGGCGGTCGCCGAAGGCCTCGTGCATCACCTTCCCCGCCTTCTGTCCCACCACGAGCCCCACCTCGTCGAGCAGCGCCGCCGGCCCCACCGGGAAGCCCACCTTGAGGATCACCCGGTCGAGCTGGTCGATCGGGGTCCCCTCGCTGATGAGGCGTCCTGCCTCGCTCAGGTACGGCATCAGGATCCGGTTGACCCAGAAGCCGGGCCGGTCCTGGCAGACGACCACCTTCTTCCCCATCCGCCGGCCGAAGGCCACCGCGGTGGCGAGGGTCTCGGGGCTGGTGCGGTCGGTGGGGATCACCTCGAGGAGCGGCATCTTCTCGACCGGCGAGAAGAAATGCATCCCGATGACGCGCTCGGGGCGCGCCGCCTCCGCACCGATCAGGTGGATGGGGATGGTGCTCGTGTTGGTCGCGAAGACGGTCTCCGGCCCGGTGGCGGCCTCGAGCTCGCGGAGCACCTTGCGCTTCACGTCGAGATCCTCGAAGACCGCCTCGATGACGAGCTGGCAGCCGCGGAAGCCGTCGTACCCCGCGGTGCCGCTCACGAGGGCGCGGAGCCGCTCGGCCTCGAAGCGCGTGATGCGCCGCTTCTGCAGCCGCCCCTCGACGATGCCGGTGGCCGCCTTGATCCCCCGGCCCACGGCCTTGAGGTCGGCGTCCTTGAGCCGGGCCTCGACCTGCGCCTGCGTCACCGCGGTGCCGGCGATGCCGGCGCCCATGAAGCCGGCGCCGAGCACGCCGAGCCGCGTCACCGCGACGGGGCGCGCGCCGGGCGCCGGGTCGTCCTTCTTGAGCGCGGTGTCGGCGAAGAAGAGCCCCACGAGCTTGCGCGATACGTCGGTGACCGCGAGCTCGCCGAAGGCGCGGTGCTCGGCCGCGTACCCCGCCGCCGCCCCCTCGTTGAGGCCGGTGAGCACCACGTCGATCGCGCGCAGCGGCGCGGGGTAGTTGCCCAGCGTCTTCCGAAGCACCTGCTTGCGCGCCATCCGCGCCACCAGCGCGCGGCCGGGCCGGGTGCGGTCGAGGAGCGCGGCCGCGAGCCCCGGCGGGCGCGGCGCGCGGAGCGGGACCCGGTCGGCCAGCCGCCTAGCCGCGGCCACCGCGGTCTCGCGCAGGATGGCCGGGTGCACCAGTTCGTCCACCAGCCCGAGCTTCAGCGCCTTGGCGGCCCGCTCGCTCTTGCCGGCCAGGATGATGTCGAGCGCGGCGCGCATCCCGATGGCGCGGGGCAGCCGCACGGTGCCCCCCGCCCCGGGGAGGATGCCGAGCATCGTCTCCGGCAGGCCGATGACGGTCCTGGGGTGGTCGGTGGCGATGCGCCAGGTGCAGGCCAGCGCCATCTCGCACCCGCCGCCCAGGCAGGCGCCGTGGATGGCGGCGACGATCGGCTTGGGGAAGTCCTCCAGCCGCTGCACCAGCGCCTGGCCGGTGCGCGAGAGCTCGGCCGCCTCGTCGGCGGTGCGGAGCCGGGTGAACTCCTCGATGTCGGCCCCCGCGACGAAGTTCTCGGGCTTGCCGCTCAGGAACACCACCGCGCGCACGGACGCGTCGGCGGCCAGGTCGGGGAGGAGCCGGTCGATCTCGGCGCGGACGTCGGCGTTGAGCGTGTTGACCGGCGCGCCGGGCACGTCGAGCACGAGGAGGGCGACATCGCCCTCGCGCTGTACGGTGAAGACGCTCATCAGGCGCGCTCCAGGATCATCGCCATCCCCATCCCGCCCTGGGCGCAGATGGAGATGAGCCCGAACTGCACGTCGCGGCGCTGCATCTCGTGCGCCAGCTGCGTCACGAGCCGCGCCCCGGTGGCACCGAAGGGGTGCCCGATCGCGATGGACCCGCCGCTCACGTTGGTGATGCTCCAGTCCACCTCGCCCACCGGCCCCTTGAGCCCGAGCCGGTCGGCCCACGCCTGGGAGCCCCACGCCTGGATGTTGCTCAGCACCTGCGCGGCGAACGCCTCGTGGATCTCCACGAGCCCCAGGTCCTTCCAGGTGAGGCCCGCGCGCTCGAGCGCCTTGGGCACCGCGAAGGCGGGCCCCTGCAGGAGCTGCCACCCCGGATCCACCGCCGCCACGGCGTAGGCGCGCACATAGGCCAGCGGCCGGTAGCCGAGCGCGCGGGCCTTGGCCTCCGCCATCACGAGCACCGCCGCGGCGCCGTCGGTGAGCGGGGAGCTGTTGCCCGCGGTGACGGTGCCGTAGCGCCGGTCGAACACCGGCTTGAGCCCCGCGAGGAGCTCGAGCGAGGTGTCGGTGCGGATGCCGTTGTCGCTCGTCACCGGCTCGTCCATCCCCTTCCCGCCGAACCAGGGCGCGATCTCGGCGGTGAGGCGGCCGTCGGCGGTGGCGGCGGCGGCGCGCTGGTGGCTGCGGAGCGCCACCTCGTCCTGCGCGCGCCGCGCGATGGCGTTCTCCTTGGCCATCTTCTCGGCCGACTGCCCCATCGACTCGCCGGTGGAGGGCTCGGCGATGGCGGGGGAGACGGGGACGAGGTCGCGCGGCCGCGCCTTGGCGAAGGCGCGCAGGCGCTGGCCGAGGGTGCGGGCCTTGCCCGCGTCCATCAGGATGCGCGTCATCCCGCGGGAGTGGAGGATCGGCACGTCGGAGAGCGACTCGACCCCGCCGGCGAGGACCACATCGGCGAAGCCCTGCACCACCTGGTCGTGGGCGTCGGCCACGGCCTGGGCGCTGGAGGCGCAGGCGCGGTTGAGCGAGTAGGCGGGGATGGTGCGGGGGAACTGCGGGAGGAGGCTCACCTCGCGCGCCACGTTGGGCACGAGCACCGAGGGCACCACCTGTCCCCAGATGACCTGGTCCACCTCGTGGCCGGGGAGCTCCGCGCGGTAGAGCAGCTCGCGGGCGGCGTGGCGGGCGAGCGCCACGGCGGGCACGTCGCGGAACACCGTGCCGCTCTTGGCGAACGGGGTGCGGAGCCCGGCGACGATCGCGGCGCGGCGGCCGGCGGGAACGTCCATGGGTATGTCCTCGGGCCGCGCCGGGTTGCCGGGCGCGGCGGAAGTCGGGAAGTTACGGTCGCGGGGTCAGGGTCGCCGCTCGGCCACCACGCCGGCCACGGCCCGCCAGCGCTCCCCTTCGACCGGCTCGACCACCTCGCGGCCGTGCGCCACGACGAGCGGGGCCACCAGCCGGGGCAGCTCCCCGGGCGTGAGGAGATGCGCGTCCGACTGCGGCCCCCACCCCAGGTGGCGCTGTCCCACGAGGAAGGTCTCCATCATCAGCGTCCCGCCCGGCGCGACGAGCGCGCGCACGTCGTCCATGCGGGCGCGGTCAAGATAGTTGAACACCATGACCACATCAAAAACGCCGAGCGCGGGCCACGCCCCCGTGAGATCCGCCTGCTGCCACGTGACCGCGACCCCGCGCGCCGCCGCGTGGGCGCGTCCCTGCTCGAGCCGCTCGGCGTCGGCGTCGAGCGCCACGACCTCCGCGCCGAGCGCCGCGGCGGCGATGGCGTGCCGGCCCGCGCCCGCGGCCAGGTCGAGCACCCGCACCCCGGGATGGAACCGATGATCGTGCCAGGTGAACCAGGTACTGGGCCGCTCGAGGGGGGGCGCGACGGGCGGGGGGGAGAGGGAGACGTCGTGGGTCATCGAGCCTCGGTCGACGCGCTCGCGGCGCGGCCGTGGGAGGTCCTGGTGATCGGGGGCGGCATCGTCGGGGCGGGGATCGCCCGGGACGCCGCGATGCGCGGCCTGTCGGTGGCCCTCGTGGAACGGGGCGACCTGGCCGCCGGCACCAGCGCCATCTCGAGCCGGCTCATCCACGGCGGGCTCCGCTACCTGGAGCACGGCGAGGTCCGGCTCGTCTTCGAGGCGCTGCACGAGCGGGGGGTCCTGCTCCGCATCGCGCCCCACCTCGTCCATCCGCTCGCGTTCACCTTCCCGGTGTACCGCGGCGACCGGGTGCCCCGCTGGAAGCTCCTCGCGGGACTCTGGCTGTACGACCTCCTGGCCGGCACCCGGAATGTGGGCCGGCACCGGGGGCTGGGCAAGCGGGCGCTGCTCCGGGCCGAGCCGATGCTGCGGGAGCGCGGCCTGACCGGCGGGGCGCGCTACTGGGACTGCCAGGCCGACGACGCCCGGCTCACCCTGGCCACCGCGCGGAGCGCGGCACGGCACGGCGCCGCGGTGGCCAGCTACACCGAGGTCACCGCACTGCTCCACGCCGACGGCCGCGTGGCCGGCGCGGAGCTCCGCGACCGCCTCACCGGCGCCACCGGCGCGCTCCGCGCCCGCGTGGTGGTGAACGCCACCGGCCCCTGGACCGACGCGCTCCGCCGGCTCGAGGACCCCGGCGCGCGCCCCCTCCTCCGCCTCACCAAGGGGACCCACGTGGTGGTGCCGCGCGCGCGGCTCGGGAACCGCGGCGCCATCACGCTGACCAGCGCGGTGGACGGCCGCGTGATGTTCGTCCTCCCGTGGGGGGAGCACGCCTACATCGGCACCACCGACACCGACCACGACGGCCCCCCCGAGGCGGCGCGCGTGGACGAGGCGGACGTGACCTACCTCCTCCGCTCCGCCAACGCCGCCTTCCCCTCCGCACACCTCACCCCCGAGGATGTCACCGCCGCGTGGACGGGGGTCCGTCCGCTGGTGGCCGACCCGCACGCCGCCACCACCGCGCAGGTCTCGCGCGAGCACGTGCTCCTCACCGGCCCGGGGCGGATGCTCACCATCGCGGGCGGGAAGCTCACCACCTACCGCCGGATGGCCGCGCAGGTGGTGGACGAGGTGACACGGGAGCTGCACCGGCTCGACGGCCGGCCCCGCGCGGCGCGCGCCCCGACCGACCGCGAGCCCCTCCCCGGCGGCGAGGCCCGCGACCTGACGCCGATCGCCGCGGCCGCCGAGGAGCTCGGCCTCTCCGCCGCGACGGCGGCGCACCTGGTGGCGCGCTACGGCGCGGAGGTGCCCGCGCTCCTCAACCTCGTGGCCGCGGATCGCGAACTGGCCACCCCGCTCCACCCGGCGCATCCCGCCATCGCGGCGCAGGTGGTGTACGCGGTGCGACGCGAATGGGCGCAGACGGTGGCGGACGTGCTGGTGCGGCGGCTCCGGCTCCGCGAGGAGACCGACGACCGGGGCGTGGCGGCCGCGCCGGCGGTGGCGCGGCGGATGGGGGAGCTGCTGGGATGGGACGCGGCGCAGGTGGCGCGCGCCGCGGAGGACTACGCGCGGGAGGAGGCGGCGGTCTTCACGGCGTAGCGGCGGGACCGATGCGCACGAGCGCCATCCGCGGGGGCCCGCCGCCGTGCAGGCGCCGGTCGGTGACCTGCCCCGGGACCGGTCGCGCCCCACCGTCGCCCGCGAGCCACTGGCGGATGGCCGACCGGGCCGGGCCCGCCGCCTCGATCGCGGCGAGGGCGTACAGCAGCGCGTCGTGGCCGAACGCCTCGGAGGGGGTGGGCGCCCGCCCCGCGATGCGGCGGAACCACCGCAGGTAGTCCCGCACGCCGGCGTCGGCGGTGTCGGGCGTCCAGAGCGAGACCACCTGGAGCGATTCCGCGGCCGTGCCACCGAGCTGGCGCAGGCCGGCGGGATACATCGCGCCGTCCCCCGCGACGAGGGGGATCCCGGGGCGCCGGGCCACCGCGACCTTGGCGAGCCCCGCCGCCTGCATGTAGTCGGTAAGGAGCACCACGCCGTCGAAACGCCGCCCGCGGAACGCCGCCTCGGCGAGCGTCGCCACGTCCGCACCCGGGCCCACCCGGATCGCCGCCGCCTCCGCGATGTGGCGCGCCGCGAGCCGCGGACGGAGCGCCGCGACGAGCCCCTCGCCGTACGCCTCGCCCGAGAAGAAGACCAGCACGCGCCGCAGCCGCATCGTCTCCAGCGTGGCGGCAAGGAACGCCGCCTGGTCCTCCTCGCCGGGCGAGAGCACGAAGGTCCACGGCCCGATGGCGCGGAGCAGGGCGCTGGTCGAGGCGGGCACCAGCTGCGGCACCCCCGCGCGCGCATAGACCGGCGCCGCCGCGAGGCTGCCGCGGCTCCGCATGTGGCCCACCACCGCCACCACCTGCGGGTCGGCCACCAGGCTCTCCGCCAGGCTCACCTCGGCGTCGGGCTGGTCCACCTGGTCGTACGAGGCCTGCGCCGCGAGGCGGAGACAGGCCCGCGGCCGCGCGGCCGCGGGCCGCCGCGCCAGGAGGCTCTCCGCCACCGCCACCACGACCGAGTGCCGCGTCCCGGCGGCGTAGGCCACCACCGGACAGGGGGGCGGCGGCGTGCACGCCGCGACCCCGAGCGCCGCCGCGAGGAGCAGGCGCCTCATCCCGCCGCCGCCCGGCCCAGTTCGAGCACCCGCTGCTCGAGGAGACGCAGGTCCACCGGCTTGACCAGCTGGCGGTCGGTCGGGACGGTGAGGCCGTCCAGCGAGTGCAGCTGCGAGAAGTCCCCCGACAGGAAAAGGACGCGCTCGGCCAGGGAGGGATCGTCCGCGATGAGGCGACGGTAGAACGAGAGCCCGTCCATCACCGGCATCCGGAGATCGGCGACGATGACGTCGGGGCGCTCCTGCGCCAGCGCCGCGAGCCCCTCGACGCCGTGCGCCGCCTCGGCCACCCGGGCCCCGCGCCGCGTGAGGTATCGCGCCACGGGCCGGCGCACCGCTTCCTCGTCCTCCACCAGGAGCACGCGCACCCCCTCGAGCGGCCGGGGATTGGGCACGGACGGCCGGGCGACGCTCCCGCTCCCGGCGGTCGCGGCCAGCGCCTCGACCACCTCCGGGGTGGCCAGCGGAAGGGTGGCCACGAACCGCGCCCCCTCCCCCGGCGGCGAAGGGGCGAGGAAGAGGTCGCCCCCCAGCTCGCGGACGATCTGCCGGGAGATGTAGAGCCCGAGCCCGGTGCCCGACTTCCCCTTGGTCGAGACGAAGGGGCGGAAGACCTGGTCGGCCACCTCGGGGGGCACGCCGGGCCCGCTGTCGTGCACGGTGACGCCGAGCTGCCCCCCCTTCACCTGCGTGGTGATGGTCAGGCGGCGCGGCGGGGGGTGGTGGCGCATCGCATCGAGGGCGTTGCTCAGCAGGTTGACGAACACCTGCTCCAGCCGCGCCGCGTCGCCCACCACCCACGGCTCCTGCCCCGCCAGGTCCACCTCGCTGATGATGCCGAGGGTCCCGAACTGGTGGCCCACGAGGTCGAGCGAGGCGCGGAGCACCTCGTGTACCGCGACGGCGGTCTGCCGCCCGTCGGCGGGCCGCACGAAGCGGAGCAGCCCGCTCAGGAGCTTCCCGGCGCGCCGCGACTGCCGCAGGATCAGCTCGAGTTCCCCGCGCAGCTCGTCGGAGAGCTGGCGGTCGGCGAGCCGCGCCTCGGTGAGCGCGCCGATCGCCATGAGCGGGTTGTTGACCTCGTGCGCCACGTCCGCCAGCAGGGCGCCCGCGGCGGCGAAGCGCCCCTGCTCCGCCGCGCGCTCGCGGAGCACCTTGGTCATCTGGTTGAAATGCTCCGCCAGGCGGCCCAGCTCATCCTGCCGCGGCACCGCGAGCCGCGGGGAGAGGTCCCCCTCCGCCACGCGGGCGAGCCCTTCCTCCAGCTGGTCGAGCGGCCGCTCGAGCCGCTGGTGCAGCAGCCAGAGCACCAGCGGGAGAAGCACGATGCCCACCACGATCCACCACCCCAGCGCGTAGGTCACCTGGTCGATCGTGGTGCGCAGCAGGCGCTCGCGCTGCAGCAGGTCCTCCAGGCCGAGCGCCTCGGCGCGGCGGATCTGCTCGGCCAGCACCTCGCTGAGCGAGTCCACCTGCCCCAGCCGGCGCTCCGCCTCCCCGGTGCGCCGCAGTTCCACGAGCGCCAGCACCTCGAGCAGGCGGTTCTGCACGGCGCTCACCGACTCGTCGGCGCGGGCCAGCACCGGGCGCATCCGCGCCGGGACGTCCTCGAACGGCAGCGTGCGGCTCGGCGTGAGCGCCTGGCGGCGGATCCCCTCCGTGAGCGTCGAGGTGAGCGCGTCATCCACCCGGCCGCGACCCACCACGAGGTGCACGTCCGCCACGGCGCGCTGGAGCCCCTGGGCGCGCTCCACCAGGCGGTCGAAGACGTAGAGCGCGGGCTCGGCGTCGCGCTGGAGGCGCCGCGCCTCCTGTCCCACGCGCAGCGTGAGCACGAGGAAGATCCCGAACACGTACGCCGCGATGCCGCTGAGCAGGAGCAGCAGCAGGGTGCGGAGCCGGAGCGCGCGCGGGGGCGGCGGGGCGGCGGGAAGGGTCACGGGCGGGCCACGGCGACCGTGGAGTCGCCCTCGAATCGGAGGAGGTACACCGGTCGCGCCGCGGCCGACCCGAAGCCGATCGGCCCCGTGACGCCCGCGAAGGGGGGACGTTCCTGGCCCAGAGTGGCGAGCCACCGGCGCGCCGCGGCGCGGTCCCCGCCCGTGGCGCGGGCGGCGTTGGCGGCAACGACGAGTGCGTCCACGGTGAGCGCGTCCTCCGGGCGGAGCGGCTGGTGCGCGTAGCCGCGCCACCAGCGGGCGAAGGTCGCGGTGGCGCTGTCCCCGCCCGGCGCGGCGAAGGCGGCGGAGTAGACCGGAAAGTCGAGCGCGCCCACCCGCTCGCTCACCATCAGCGGGGAGGAGCCGCCGTCGCCGCTGAAGACCGGCACCCGCCGGCGCTGGGCCTTGAGCGCGCCAAGCAGCGCAACGAGCTCGGGGTTCCGCACGGCGGCCAGGATGGCACGCGGCGGGCGGGCGGCGAACTCGCTCTGGAGCAGCGTGGCGAAATCACTGCCGGGCGTCACGGGGAGCTCCGCGGTGGGACGCTGGCCGCGGTGCGCCAGCGCCTCGATCACCCCCGCCCGCAGTCCCTGGCCGTACTCGTCGTTGGTGTAGAGCACGAGCAGCCGGTCGGCGAGCCCGCGGGCGGCCACCGCCTCC
>DASTRQ010000016.1:0-2523 GCA_035761145.1 Gemmatimonadales bacterium | reverse complement strand
CGCCTCGGCCTCGAGCTTCTCATCCTCGCCCGCGGTGAGCCTGGCCGCGGCGATCTCCTGCACCACGTGGCGCAGGTAATCGGCGCGCCGGGTCACCTCGTCGCGCTGGCGCGCGAGCGCCGCCTCCTGCTCGCGCAGGTCGCGGAGCGCCCCCCACGCCTCGGCCACGGCGGCGCGGGCGGGGCGCGCGCCGGCGTAGTCGTCGAGGATGTCGCGCTGGGCGTCGGGGCGGAGCAGCGACTGGGTCTCGTGCTGGCCGTGGAGGTCCACGAGGAGCGCGCCCACCTCGCCCAGCACGGCGAGCGTGGTGGGGCTGCCGTTGATCCAGGCGCGGGAGCGTCCCTCGGCCGAGACCTCGCGGCGGATCACCAGCGCCTCGTCCTCGGCGTCGAGCCCCAGGGCGTCGAGCCGGCGGCGGAGGGGGGCGGCGGCCTCGAAGGCGCCCTCCACCACGCAGCGCGCGGCGCCGGGCCGCACCAGCGAAGCGTCGGCGCGCTCGCCGAGGAGGAGGGCCAGGGCGTCGATGAGCATCGACTTCCCCGCCCCGGTCTCGCCGGTGAGGACGTTGAGGCCGGGGCCGAAGCGGAGCGCGACCTCGGCGATGGTGGCGAGGTCGCGGACGCGGAGCTCGGTGATCATCGGGGGGCGATGCGGTGCTGGAGGTCGCCCCAGTGGAGCTTCTCGCGCATCAGCGTGAAGAAGCTGTCGCCCTCGAGGCGCACGAGGAGCACCTTGTGCTCGGCGCGGCGCACGTGGACCTGGTCGCCGTCCACGAGCGTGGTGCCCACCTGGCCGTCGAAGGAGACGAGGAGGTCGTCGGCCCAGGGCGCGATGGGGGCGAGCACCACCTCCTGCGTCGCCGGGATCACGAGCGGCCGCACGGCGAGGGTGTGGGCGCAGATGGGGGTCACCACGAGCGCCTCGACGCCGGGCACCACCACGGGGCCGCCGGCGCTCAGCGAGTAGGCGGTGGAGCCGGTGGGGGTGGCCACGATGATGCCGTCGGCGCTGTAGGGGCCCACTTCCTCGCCGCCGATGCTCACCCGCATCCGGACCACGCGCGCCACGCCCCCCTTGTGCACCACCACGTCGTTGAGCGCGTGGGTGACGGCGCGCTCGCCGCCGTCGGCGCCGCGGATCACCGCGCGCAGCACCTGCCGGCGCTCGATGGCGTAGCGGCCGCCGACGAGCGCGTCGATGGCGTCGCGGAAGGACGCGCGCGCGGCGCCGGTGAGGAAGCCCACGCGGCCGAGGTTGACGCCGAGGATGGGCGTCTCGCGGCCGGCGAGGAGGCGCGCGCCGCGCAGGAGGGTGCCATCGCCACCCAGGGTCACGAGGGCGTCGAGGGGGGCGCCTTCGAGCGGCGGGAGGGGCCGGCCCCAGAGGGGCTCGAGCCCCTCGTCCGAGAAGAGCGCGATCCCCCGCGCCGGCGCGAGGGCGTCCAGCTGGCGGAGGATCGGCTGCAGGTCCGGGTATCGGGGGTTCCCGACGACGCCCAGGTTCATGGGGCCTGGAGGGACTCCTCGCGGTGGAGCGCGGCGATCCGGCGGGCGATGCCGTCGGGGGTGAGGCCGAACCACTCGAGCTGGCGCGCGCGCGGCGCCTGGTCGATGAGCTTGTCGGGGACGCCGAGGGGCACCACGCGCACCTCGGGGCGGGTGGTCTGCAGCGTGGCGGCGAGCGCCGCGCCGAAGCCGTTGGTCACCACGCCCTCCTCGATGGTGACGAGGGTGCGGAAGCGCTGGGCGAGGGTCTCGAGCATCGCCTGGTCGAACGGCTTGAGGAAGCGCGCGTTGACCACCGCGCAGTCCACCCCCTCGGCGGCGAGGCGCTCCGCCGCCGCCAGCGCCGGGCGCACCATCGTGCCGACCGCGAGGATGGCGAGGTCCTTGCCGTCGCGCAGCAGCTCCCAGGTGCCGTACGGCACCGCGGGGACCTGGTCGGCGGGGCGCGGCTCCGCGGGCGCCTTGTCCCGCGGGTAGCGGGTGCTGAACGGGCCGCCGGTGTGCTGCAGCGCGCACTTGAGGAGGCCGATCAGCTCGTCGGCGTCCTTCGGCGCGGTCACGGTCATCTCGGGCACCGCCAGCATGTAGGCGATGTCGTACAGCCCCATGTGGGTGTGGCCGTCCTCGCCCACGAGCCCCGCGCGGTCCATGCAGAAGATCACCGGGAGCTTCTGGATGGCCACGTCGTGGATGATGTTGTCGTACGCCCGCTGCAGGAAGGTGCTGTAGATGGCGCAGACCGGCTTGATCCCCTGCGTGGCGAGCCCCGCCGCGAAGGTCACCGCGTGCCCCTCGGCGATCCCCACGTCGAAGAACCGCCCGGGCCACCGCTTCTGGAAGACGTTGGTGCCGGTGCCCGAGGGCATCGCGGCCGTGATGGCCACGAGCTTCGGGTCGGCGTGGGCGAGCTGGGCGAGCGCCTCGCCGAAGACCGCGGTCCACGCCGGCGGCCCCCCGCTCTTGGCGCGCATCTCACCGGTGACGGGGTCGTAGGCGCCCAGCCCGTGCCACTTCTCCT
>DASTRQ010000015.1:0-11661 GCA_035761145.1 Gemmatimonadales bacterium | reverse complement strand
TCGACCATACCCGCGACTTCTTCGGCGTCATCGGCGCCGATCCCACGAACCTCGCCACCACGACCCCGGCGCTCTTCCTCACCCGCTGGGTGACGCACCTCTCGGCGCCGACCTTCTTCCTCCTCACCGGCACGGGGGCCTGGCTGCGCCGCGGCCGGCGGGGCGAGGGGGGGCTGTCGCGGTACCTCCTGACCCGGGGGCTCTGGCTCGTGCTGCTCGAGGTGACGGTGCTGCGCTTCGCGATGCAGTTCAACGTGGACTACCGCGTCACCCTGCTCACGGTGCTCTGGGCGCTCGGCTGGGCGATGATCGTCCTCGCCGGCCTCGTGCGGCTCCCCACCTGGGCCATCGCGGCCGTCGGCGGGCTCCTCATCACCCTCCACAACGCCTTCGACGGCGTGCAGGCGGCCGCCCTCGGCGCCTGGGCCCCGCTCTGGACCATCCTCCACGCCCCGGGCTTCCTGCTCAACGCGCCGGAGCACACCGTCTTCCTCGCCTATCCGCTCGTGCCGTGGATCGGCGTCACCGCGGTGGGCTACGCGCTGGGCCAGGTGTACAGCTGGCCCGCCGAGCGGCGCCGGGCCCTCCTCTGGCGCACGGGGACGGCCCTCACGCTCGGTTTCGTCCTCCTCCGCCTGATCAACGGGTACGGCGACCCGCGTCCGTGGTCGCACCAGGCCACGAGCGGCTACACGCTCCTCTCGTTCCTCAACACCACGAAGTACCCTCCGTCGCTCCTCTTCCTGCTGATGGTGCTCGGGCCGGGGCTCCTCATCCTCGCCGCGCTCGACGGCGGCACTCCGCGATGGCTCCGGCCCATCCTCACCTTCGGCCGGGTGCCGCTCTTCTACTTCCTGGGGCACTTCCTCCTGATCCACCTGCTGGCGGTGGCGTGGGCGGCCGCGCGCTTCGGCACGGTGGCCGGGATGTTCCAGTCCCCGTCGCTCGACCGGTTCCCCATCACGGCACCCGAAGGATGGGGGCTCGCTCCGCCCCAGGTATGGCTCGTCTGGCTCGTCGTGGTGGCGCTGATGTACCCGCTCTGCCGCTGGTACGAGCGGATCAAGGCGACCCACACGTGGTGGTGGCTCAGCTATCTCTGAGACCGGGGGAAAAGAAAGCGGGCCCCCGTTCGGGAGCCCGCAGTGCCGCCAGAAGGAATCGAACCTTCAACCTTGGGATTAAGAGTCCCCTGCTCTGCCAGTTGAGCTATGGCGGCGATCGCTCGGAATAGCCCCAACGGGAATCGAACCCGTCTCTGGACCTTGAAAGGGTCCCGTCCTAGCCGCTAGACGATGGGGCCAGGGTCTCCCGTCGGGGGATCGCCATACCGCTAACGGGATTCGAACCCGTGTTCCAGCCTTGAGAGGGCTGTGTCCTAGGCCTCTAGACGATAGCGGCGTATCGAAAGCGGCGGGGAAGCTACCCCCACCCCCCCGGAATTTCAACAGGCCCGGCAGGAATCGAACCTGCAACCCCCGGTTTTGGAGACCGGTGCTCTACCAATTGAGCTACGGACCTTCGGAGCCATCAGCCATCGGCCATCGGCCATCAGCCATCGGCTTGCAGCGGTCCGGGGCTCGGCCCGGGACCGGCTGTCAGCTGTGGGCCGACAGCTTCCAGGGTGCCTGACGGGTCTCGAACCCGCAACCTCCGGAGCCACAGTCCGGCGCTCTAACCGATTGAGCTACAAGCACCACGACCCCTTGCGGGGAGGTAGAAAGTAGCCACGAGGGGGGGAGTTTTCAAGTTGAAGGCGCGCGGGCCGCCGAACCCGCGCCCGGCGCGTAAATGGATGGCGGGCATCAGCTTACGACGCCAGGTCCGAGGATCACCTCGCCCACGGCCCGCGCCTCACGCGCCTTTCGCGCCTGCCGCTCTTACCAGAACCTCGTCCTCAGGAACACCGTCCCCGCCGCCTCCGGCACCCCCGCCACCGCGACCACACCGCGCGCGGCGTTGGCCAGGAAGCCGTGCCGGGCGCGGAACTCCGCCTCGGTCACCCGCCCTTCCACGATCCCGCCGGCCAGCTCGTTCAACCGCGCCCGGGCCACGCCCGGCAGGACGCCGAGCGCGAGGGGAGGCGCCGCGAGCCGGTCCCCCTCCCACCAGAAGCAGCTCCACGCCGCGCACTCCGCCACCGCGCCCTCGGCCAGCAGGAACAGGTCGTCGAGCCCGGCCGCCGCCGCCTCGGCGAGCGCGGCGTCGAATTGCGCCCGTTCCGCCGTCTTGTGGGGATAGGGCGCGTGGGCCCGCGCGCTCGCGCCGAGCCGGACGGGCGCCACGGAGCCCACCTCGCGCTCGGTCATCCGCACCCCTTCGGCGCTCACCTCATAGCGCACCACCCGGTCGGCGCCGCCGGCCGGCGCCACCAGCGTGGGGACCTCCCGGCCCAGCGCCTTGCTGCTCCGCGCGAGGCGCACGAGGTGGTAGGGCCAGAGGGGGACCTTGCCCCCCTTCACGCGCACGGTCTCGAGCAGGGTCGTCATGCGGCCACCGGTTGTTCGGGGCGTCCGTCCAGCACGCTCTTGAGCACGGTGGCGCCAAGGATCAGCGCGCCGCCGGCCAGGCTCCAGAGCGCGGGGACCTCGCCGTGGATGAGCCACGACCAGATCGGGTTGAGCGCCGGTTCCACCATCAGCAGGAGCGAGGCCTCGAGCGCGCCCACGTGCCTGAGCGCGCGGCTCATCAGCAGGTAGGCGACGCCGATCTGCACCGTGCCAAGGAAGAGCACCGCCACCACGTCGGTGGCGGTCACCGCGGCGAACGGGAAGATGAAGGGGAGGTTGGCGGCCGCGGCGATGAGGTTGCCGAGCACCACCGCCGTGGTGGGCGAGGGGGCGTCGTGCCCCGCCGAGGTCTCCGCCCGCCCCAGCCACCGGAGCCCCACCACGAGGAAGGCCCACGCCACCCCGCTCAGGAGCGCCAGCACGTTGCCGAGCGCGGGGTCGGGGGCGGTGCGGACGGGGGGCGCGGTGCCGGTGAAGACGCAGGTGAGCCCCACGCCCATCAGCGCCAGCACCACGAGGTCCGCGCGCTTCACCGGCTCGCGCAGCAGCCACGGGCCCAGCAGCAGGAGGTAGAGCGGCGCCGCCGACTGCAGGAAGATCGTGTTGGCGCTCGTGGTGAGCTTGTTGGCCAGCACGAAGAGGGTGAGGCAGGCGGCGTACGCGAGGCTCGCCACCCAGGTGCGCCAGGTCCATCCTCGGCGCGCCTCGGGGGCGAGGAGCAGCACCGTCACCGCGGCGATGGCGCTCCGCAGACACGCCACCTGCGTGCCGGTGAGCGTGGTGAGCTTGATCGCCGCCCCTCCGGTGGAGAAGAGCGTGGCGGTGACGATCAGCGCCAGCCGGGCGCGTGCGTGGGAGGGCAAGGGGCTGTTGGCTGTTGGCTATTGGCTACTGGCTACTGGCTATGGGCCGTTGGCTGTTGGCCATTGGCTACGCGCCCCGCGACCCTCGACCCTCGACCCCCGACCCTCATCGCACCGTCGCCGTCAGGAGCCACTGGCCCTCGGGGTCCACTGTCACCGTGGCGGGGGCCGAGCGGACGTCGTTGAAGACCACGGTCGCGGTGCGGCCCGACACGTCCGCGCGGCGCACCGTGCCGTCGACCCCGAAGGCCAGCTGCGGCAGGGTCCAGGCGCCCCATTCCTCCGGCTGCACCTGGCGCACGGTCAGGGTGAGCCGCCGGGCGCGGGCGTCGTACGCGCGCGTCACCTCGAGCTGGGGGTATCCCGGCTGGGTGAGCCATTCCCGGAAGAACCAGGTGAGGTCGCGTCCCGCCGCGGCGGACATCACCGCCGCGAGGTCGCTCGAGAGGGCGGTGCCCTGCGCGAACCGGGCCTGGTAGCTCCGGAGCCCCTGCCAGAAGGCGCTGTCCCCCACCAGGCCCTTGAGCGCGTGGAGGATCAGCGCCCCCTTCTGGTAGTTGTTGGTGTTGAGGAGCCCCATCAGGTCGGTGGCGGCGCTGTCGAGCACCGGGCGCCGGGTCACCTCGCTCCGGAGCACCGCGGCGCGCGCGGCGCCGAGGCTGCGGCGGTAGGCCGAGTCGCCGTCGGCGTGGCCCACCCACTCGGTGGCCAGGAAGGTGGCGAACCCTTCGCTCAGCCAGAGATGGTGCCAGTCGGCCTCGGTGACGTTGTCGCCGAACCACTGGTGCGCCGTCTCGTGCGCCACCGTCTCCTCGGAGAGCCGTCCGCTCCCCATCGCGCGCTGGTCGTAGAAGATCGCGGTGGCGTTCTCCATCCCCCCGAAGATGGTGCTCGACTCGACGTGCCGGAGCCGCGCGAACGGGAATGCCCCCAGCTTCTCCTGGAAGAAATCGATCATCTCCCCGGCGCGGCGGAAGGGGCGCACCGCCGCCGCGCTGTCGGCGGCGAGGGCCCACACCTGCAGCGGCACGCAGCGCACCGCGCACCCCGCCGCACCCAGGTCGGTCACCGCGAAGCGCGCGATGCCGAGGACCATGTTGTACGGCGAGACCGGCGTCCCCAGGCGGTAGTGCCACTGGGTGCGGCCGTTGGGGAGGGTGTCCACCCCCGTCAGGTCGCCGTTGGCGATGACCCGGTAGCCGGGGAGCGCCTCGACGTGCCACGTCACCGTGGCCTTGTCGGCGGGGATGTCCTGCGCGGGGAACCAATGATGCGCCCGGTCGGGCCAGTTGTCGGCGAAGACGGTGAGCGCGTCCCCCTGCCGCCGGATGACCAGGCCGTCCCGCGGCCAGCCGTGGTAGCGCACCTGCGTCTCCACCGTGTCCCCCGCGTGCCGGTCGTGCGGGATGATCACCCGCCCCGTCTCCTGGCCGAACATCGTGCGGTGCAGGCGGGTGTTCTCCCGGCCGTCCACCAGCACCCGCACCACCCGGTAGCTCGTGTCGAGCGCCACGACCACCGGGTCGTCGCTCGTCAGCCGCCACCGCGTCGTCGCCTCGGCCACGAAGTGATTCCCCGTGTCGCTCACCGCGAGCCTGATGTCGTAGCTCAGCGCGTCGTGATGCGGCCGGACCGTATCCGCCCGCACCGCGAGCGGATCCTGCTGGAAGGCGAGGAGAAGGAGGGGAAGGAGCATGGTGATGCTCGACGGTGGTGGGTGACCAGTGACCAGTGACGTGTGACGTGTGACCTGCGACTTGCGACCCTCGACTATCGCTCCACCACGCTCACCCCCCTTGCCTCCGGATCCACCCGGAGCCCGATCCACTCTCCCGCGATGGCGTGGCCGGGGACGCCGCAGAGGATCCAGTACCACCCCGGCGTGTCGGCGACGAACTGGGTATGGTCGGTGCGCCCGGGGGGGAGCCCGGCCACGGGGGAGCGGCTGTAGGCGTACTGGAAGGCGGGCTCGCCGGCGCGCTCGGGGATCTTCTCCCGTTCCACCTGGACGACGAAGCCGTGGGGGACGCTGTCGGCGTTCCGCCATTGGAGGCGGATGGTCCACCCCGCCGGCACCACCACTTGGATATCCCCCTCCCGGTGCCCGTTGAGGCGCCGCCCCTCTTCGGCCACGAGGTCGAGCGTCACGCTCCGCGCGGCGGTGTCGGGGGCCACCCAGGCGGGCAACCCATCGGTGGTGTCCGCGGGTACCCCCTGGGCCCCCGCCGTGGCCGGCAGGAGGAGGGAAAGCGGGAGGAGGCGGAGGAGGGGCCGGATGAGCATTGGTTCAGGCCTGCACTTGACGGTTGGGAGTTCGGACTGCAACATAGCTGGACTCACCTACAGCCACACCTGACCGTAGGCGCCCCCGGGTCCCGCGGGCCCTTCCCCGGGATCCGACCCTTCACATCGAGAAGGAGTCGATCGTATGCGTTCCGTGTTACGCGCCTCGCTCGCACTCGCATTCTGTGCCGCCGCCACGGTGGCGGTGGGCCAGGCCCGGCCCGCCCGCCGCGCCGCCCCCGCCGCCCGCGCCGCCACCGGCGGCGACTGGACCATCTACGGCGGCGGTTACTGGAACCAGCGCTGGTGGAACAGCAGCCGCATCAACCGCACCAACGTCGGGCGGCTGGTGCCCCGGATGATGTTCCAGACCGGGACCACGCGCCTCGGCTCCCTTGAGACGACGCCGCTGGTCGAGAACGGCATCATGTACGCCACCACGCCCTACAACACGGCGATGGCGTACGACCTCCACACCGGCAAGCAGCTCTGGCGCTACGAGCACCGGCTCGGCACCACGATCTACTGCTGCGGGCCCAACAACCGCGGGATGGCCATCCACGGCCCGCACGTCTACATGGGCACGCTCGACGCCCGGCTCGTGGCGCTCGACAAGAAGACCGGCGAGGTGGCCTGGGACGTCGAGGTGGCCGACCCCACCTACGGCTACTCCATCACCCACGCCCCGCTCGTCATCGGCGACATGGTGATCGTAGGCGTCTCGGGGGGTGAGTACGGCATCCGCGGCCACGTCACCGCCTACGACGCCGCCACCGGCCGCCAGCTCTGGCGCTGGTACAGCGTCCCCGCCCCGCGCGGCGACCCGACCTTCGACCCGATGGCCCCCAACGGCTGGTGGGGCACCTGGGCGCCGCACACCCCCGACGGCGCCGACCTGCACCGCAACATCACCCAGGAAAAGGCCGACAGCGCCCGCTATGCCGACGCCTGGCAGCGCGGCGGCGGCGGCGTCTGGATGACCCCCGCCTACGACGCCGACCTCGGCACGATCTTCGTCGCCGTCGGCAACCCGAGCCCCGACCTCGACGGCTCCATCCGCCCCGGCGACAACCTCTACACCGACTGCGTCGTGGCCATCGACGCCAAGACGGGGCAGACCAAGTGGTACTACCAGACCGTGCCGCACGACGTGTGGGACCTCGACGCCGTCTCCCCGCCCGTGGTGGCGATGGTGGGCGGCAAGAAGGTCGTGATCCACAGCGGCAAGACCGGCTGGGTGTACATCCTCGACGCCGCCACCGGCCACCTCATCCGCCGCAGCGACGCCACCGTGCCGCAGGAGAACATGTTCGCCCTGCCGACGCCGGAGGGGACCCGGATGCTCCCCGGCGCCAACGGCGGCTCGGAGTGGAGCCCCATCTCGGTGGACCCCGGCCTGCAGTACGCCTTCGTGGCGTCGCTGCACCAGCCGATGAACTACATCACCCACTACGCCCCCTGGGAGAAGGGCCGCCTCTGGCTCGGCTCCGCCTTCGTGGCCATCCCCGGCGAGCGCCAGTACGGGCTCCTCTCCGCGGTGAACCTGCAGAACGGGCGCATCGCGTGGCAGAAGCAGGTGGACCAGCCGATGATGGGCGGCACGCTCAGCACCGCCGGCGGCCTCACCTTCACCGGCGAGGGGAACGGCACCTTCGAGGCGCGCGACAGCCGCACCGGCCAGATGCTCTGGTCGTTCCACGCGGGCGCCGGGTGCAACAGCACCCCGATGGCCTTCACGATGGACGGGGAGGATTTCATCGGGATGGCCTGCGGGGGTAACTTCCAGTTGAACTACCCGCTGGGAGACGCGATCATCATCTTCGGCCTGCCCAAGGCCCAGATGGCGCGCCGCTGACCCACCGGACCCGACCCGGCCCGGCGGGGTCCCCGAAGGGGGGGCTCCGCCGGGTCCCGTTTCCGACCCTGAGGAAGGACCGCACCGATATGCGTCGCATGCGCACCTGGGCCCTGGCGCTCGCCACCCTGCTCCCCGCCGCGGCCGCCGCCCAGCAGGCGGTGGCCCCGCAGCAGATCGACCCGAAGTGGATGACCTACGACACCGCCACCAAGCGGCTCACCTTCGAGCTCGTCGCGGGGCTCACGCCGCTCAACGGCGCCCTCAACTTCAACGGCTTCCGCGACGGCGGCCTCACCCTCACCGTCCCGGTGGGATGGTCGGTGGTGATGAACTTCTCCAACCACGACGGGATGCTCTCCCACAGCGCCGAGGTCATCACCGACCAGCTGCCGGTGCCCGTGCGCTCGGTGGAGCCCGCCATCCCGCGCGCCTACACCCGCGACCTCGAGGCCGGCATCCCGCCGGGGGGCAAGGACCAGATGCGCTTCACCACGCGTACCGCGGGCGCCTACCTCATCTTCTGCGCGGTGCCCGGCCACGGCGCCGCGGGGATGTGGATCCGCCTCCACGTGGACGCCAGCGCGCGCGTGCCGATGATGTCGGTCACCCCCAAGCCCGCGGGCCAGTGAGGACCCGCACCGCCCTCGCCCTGGGCCTCGCGGCCGGCCTCACGCTCGGCGTGGGGCTGGCCCGCGGGGCGCAGGAGCCCCCGCACTGGTCACGCATCGGCTACGCCGAGTGGCAGGCGTACGGCGCCGAGGCGCGGCAGGCGTGGGTCAACGGCTTCCTGGCGGGCGCCGCCGCCGGCCAGAGCGCCGAGAGCCTCTACGCCGACAGCGCCGCGCTCGCCCGCTGGATGACCGCGCGCCCCGCCGGACTCCGCTTCCCCTACGGCGCCAACATCTACCAGACGCGGCTGCAGGACTGGTACTTCTGGGAGAACCACCGGGGCTACCCGGTGTGGCAGGGGATGTGGGGGGTCAACAACGACCTGGTGCACCCCACGCGCTAGGATGACGCGCTCCCGCCTGTGGGGCGCCCTCGGCCTCGCGCTCGCCCTCGCCGCCCCTCGCGCCGAGGCCCAGGCCCGCCGGGCGGCGCTCCGCGATGCCCCCGACGCCCGCGCGATGCTCACCCTCGCGCGCGACCTCGCCGCCGACTCGATGCGGGGCCGCGGCCCGTACACGCCCCAGAACCTCGCCGCCGCCCGCCGGCTGGCGGACGAACTCGCGCGCCTTGGCGCCCGCCCCGTGGGGGGGAGCTCGCTCCTCGTCCCCTTCGTCACCGAGGAGCGCCCCGCCGACACCGCCTACAACGTCATCGCCGTCCTGCCGGCGCGCGGGGGCACGGTGGACGGCCCCCTCGTCGGCATCACCGCCCATTTCGACCACCTGGGGGTGGGGGACCCCGACGCCGCGGGCGACTCGATCTACAACGGCTTCCTCGACGCCGCGCTCCCCGATGCGATGGTGCTCGACGTGGCCCGCCGCTATGCCCAACGCCCCGGGACGCGCCCCCTGGTGGTGTTCTACTTCGACCTCGAGGAGCAGGGGCTCCTCGGCTCCCTCGCGTGGGTGCGCGGCCCGGGGGCCCGCGCCCTCCTCGAGCGGCTGCAGCTCGTGGTCGGCGTGGACGCCGGCGCCCCCGCGGGGGAGGCGCTCAGCTGGGAGCTGATGGGGGGCGCGCCCGAACACGCCGGGACGCGCCTCGCCGACTCGCTGGCGCGCGCGCGCGGCTGGACCACCCGGGCCACCCCGGCCCGGCCGATCTCGGATGCCTATCTCTTCGCGGCGGTCGGGGTGCCGATCCTCTTCCCGATCCCGGGGCCCGACTGGAAGGGCTACACCGCCGCCCAGCGCGACTCCGCGATGACACGCTGGGACCACTATCACCAGCCCGCCGACGGCCCCGATCCCTCGTTCCCCCTCACCGGCACGCTCGCCTTCGCCGACTGGCTCTGGCAGATCATCCACGCCGCTACAGCGCCCCCCACTCCTCCATCGCCCGGTCCAGCTCGGCGCGCTTCGCCTTGAGCTCCGCGGTGAGCCGGGCCGCCTCGGCCGCGCCGCTCCTGCCGTTGTAGAGCCCCGGATCGGCCAGCTGCCCCTCGAGCGCGCGCACCTCCCCCTCGAGCGCGTGCACGCGCCCCTCCACCGCCTCCCGCCGGCGCGCGAGCGCCCGCTCCTCGGCCTGGCGCGCCTTGCGCTCCTCCTCGGGCGAGGGCTTGGCGGCCTTCGGCTTGCGCGCCTCGGCCTCGCGCCGCTCCGCCTCCGCCTGCCGCTCGCGCTGTGCCCGCCCCGCGCGGAACGCCTCCCACTCGTCGAAGGTCCCCTGCACGTCCTCGATCCGCCCCCGCTCCAGCGACCAGACCCGCGTCACGAGGTTCCGGAGCAGCGCGCGGTCGTGGCTCACCAGGATGATCGTGCCGTCATACCCGTCGAGGCTCTCCTCGAGCGCCTCGATGGACTCGACGTCCAGGTGGTTGGTGGGCTCGTCGAACACGAGCAGGTTGGCCTCGGCCAGCGCCATCATCGCCAGCGCCACCCGCGCGCGCTCGCCCCCCGACAGCGAGCCCGCCACCCGCTGCACCGTCTCCCCCGAGAAGCCGAAGGTCCCCAGGTGGTTCTGCACCGCGCCCCGGGTCCACTTGGGCCGGAGGTCGGCGATGATGTCGTAGATCGTCTTCCCCGCCGGCACCTGCCCCAGGTCCTGCTGGTAGTACGCCACCACCGTGCCGTCACCCAGGCGCACGCTCCCCCCCTCGGCCGGCCGCTCGCCGAGGAGGGTCTTGAGGAGGGTGGACTTCCCCGCCCCGTTGGGCCCCACGAAGCCGATCACGTCCCCGCGGTCCACCCGCGCGCTGAACCGGTCGAGCAGCACGCGGTCGCCCACGGCCACCTTCACCTGCTCCGCCACGAGCACCTGGTCGCCGCCGCGGTGGCTCGACGTCAGCGTGAAGGCGCTCACCCCCGCCTCGCCCACGGGGAGCGCGAGCCGGGGGATGGAATCGAGCCGGCGCTTGCGGCCGCGGGCGTTGGCGGCGTTGTGGCCGGCGGTGTTGCGGCGGATGTACTCCGCCTCGCGGGCGAGGGCGCTGGCCTGCTTCTCGTACGCGCGCACCTGCGACAGCCGGCGCTCGGCGCGGACCTGCACGAAGGTGCTGTACTTCCCGGTGTACGCCGTGGCGCTCCCCCCCTCGAGGTGGAGGATATGGTCCGCCACCCGCTCCAGGAAGTCGCGGTCGTGCGTCACCAGGATGACCGTCTCGGAGAGTCCCTTGAGGTACTCCTCGAGCCAGGTGGTGGTCTCGAGGTCCAGGTGGTTCGTGGGTTCGTCGAGGAGGAGGAGGTCCGAGGGCTCCACCAGCTGGCGCACGAGCCCCAGGCGCCCGCGCTCGCCGCCGCTCAGCACGTGCACGGGCGTCTCCCGCGCCGCGGCGGGATCGAAGCCGAGCCCCTGCAGCACCGCGTCCACCCGCGCGTGGGCCTGGTACCCCCCCTGGTGCTCGAAGCGCTCGAAGTCGGCGGCATAGCGGTCCAGGTCGGCCTGCGTGCAGCGGTCACCCAGCTCCGCCATCCGGTGCGCCTGCCGCTCCAGGTCCTTCTCGAGCTTGAAGAGCTCCGCGAAGGGGAGCGCCGCCGCCTCCCAGACCGTCTCGGCGCCGCTGAAGTCGCGGTGCTGGTCGAGCAGGGCGATGCGGAGCCCCGCCTGGCGCGAGACGCTCCCCGTCGTCGGGGCCAGGTCGCCGGTGAGGAGGTTGAAGAGCGTGGTCTTGCCGCTGCCGTTGCGGCCCACCACCCCCCACTTCTCCCCCGCCTCGACGGTGAAGGTGACATCCTTGAGGAGGTCGGTGGCGCCGTAGCTCACCCCGACCCCGCCGACCGACAGCTGGCTCACGCCCTGCTCCTTGCGTCGAAGACCGTGCCCGGACGGCGAGGAGAATAAGGGCACCGTACATTTCTCGCACCCCGTCCACCGGACCTCCCGTGCGCCTCGCCGCTCACGCCCGCTGGGCCGGCCCCGCCGCCGGCCTCGTCGTCACCCTCCTCCTCGGCGCCCTCCCCCAGGCCCAGGCCCGCACCGCCGGCCTCGCGGCGTGGATGGTGGTCTGGTGGCTCACCGAGGCGGTGCCCCTCGGCGTCACCTC
>DASTRQ010000014.1:0-2419 GCA_035761145.1 Gemmatimonadales bacterium | reverse complement strand
CCAAGGGGGGCTACGGCAAGGGGATGGAGCTCTAGGCGGTCCAGCCGAGCTGGCGGGCGCGCGCGGCGACGAGCTCGGCGGCGGCCTCGTGGCCCAGCACGGCGGTATTGAGCGTCAGGTGGTAGTTGGCGGGGTCGTCCCACACCCGCTGGTAGTACTCGCGGTGGTAGCGCGCCCGGTTGGCGTCGGTCCTGTCCACCTCGGCCTCGGCGGCCTTGAGGTCCACGCCCAGCCGGGCGGCGACCACGGCCACGCGGTGCGCCCGCGGCGCCACCAGGCGCGCGTGGATGGCGTCGTGCGCCCCCGCGAGCACCGCGGTGGCCGCGCGGCCCACCATCACGATGCGCCCCTCGGCCGCCAGCTCGGCCACCACCTTCTCGGTCACCTGCACCAGCTTGGGCTCGTCGAAGGGCGTGATCGCCGCCGCGGACTCGGGCGTGAGGATCTCCTGGCTCGAGGCGGCGAGGGCGCGCACGATCTTCTCGAGCAGGCCCGGCGCCTTCTCCTCCTGCGCCGCCACCTCCTCGGGGGTGAGCCCCGCGCGGGCGGCCACCCGGTCCACGAGGTCGTTGTCCACGAGCGTCCACCCGAGCCGGCGGGCCAGGATCCGCGCCACGCTGCTCCCCCCGGCGCCGTACTGGCGGCTGATGGTGATGAGCATCGTTCCCTCCTCAGGAGTGGGCCGGCTCAGCCGACGGTGGTGGCGGCGACCGCCGCGAAGTGGCGCCGCGCCCAGATGAAGCGGGCGGAGGCGGCCACGAGGAGGCAGACGACGCCCCCCACCATGAACGCCGTCCGCGCGCCCAGGTGCTCCGCCACCCAGCCCATCTGGAACGAGCCGATGGGCGCGAGCCCCACCACCATGAACGAGTAGAACCCCATCACCCGCCCGCGCAGCGCGTCGGGGCTGGTGATCTGCAGGGTGCTGTTGGTGAAGACCGCCATCAGCACCCACGCGAAGCCCCCCAGCACGAGCAGCAGCGCCGCCACCCAGAGGTGCGGCGCGAGCCCCGCCAGGACCAGGATGGCGCCGAAGCCCATCGCGCAGGGGAGCACCAGGCGCTCGCGCTGGAACCGCCCGCCCCAGACCGCCGCGCCGATGGCCCCCGCGGCCGCCCCGACCCCCACCGCCGACATCAGCAGGCCGTATCCCGCCGAGTCGCTGCCGAGCACGTCGCGCGCGAAGACCGGGAGCATCGAGATGAACGCGAAGCCGAAGATGCTGAAGGCGGTGGTGACGACCACCAGCGTGCGCTGCAGCGGCGCGCCGAAGATGTAGCGCACTCCCTCGCCCAGGGCGTGGAGGTCGGCCGAGGCGGAGCCGCGGGGCCGGGGCGGCGCCGGCGGGAGCCGCATGGCCAGCAGCCCGGCGAGCACCGCCAGGTAGCTCAACGCGTTGGCGTAGAAACAGACCGCCGCCCCGGCGGCCGCCAGGAGCACCCCCGCCAGCGCCGGACCGATCACGCGCGTGCCGTTGAACACCGTCGAGTTGATGGCGACGGCGGTGAAGAGATCCTCCTTCCCCACCATCTCCACCACGAACGCCTGCCGGGCCGGGATCTCGAAGGCGCTGAAGATCCCGCTCAGGAGCGCGAGCCCCTGGATCCAGTGGACCGTGATATGCCCGGTCTGCGCGAGCACCGCCAGCGAGATCGCCTCGATGAGCATCCCCGCCTGCAGCAGCGTCACCATCCGGTGCTTGTTGGCCCGGTCGGCCACCACGCCGCCATAGAGCGTGAACAGGAGCACCGGAAGCGAGCCGAGCGTGCTCACCAGCCCCACCTGGAAGGGGGAGTTGGTGAGCTCCAGCACCACCCACCCCACCGCCACCGTCTGCATCCAGGTCCCGATCAGGGAGACCGCCTGCCCCCCCACGAAGAGACGGAAGTTGCGGTGACGCAGGGCGCCGATGGTGGCCATGACCAAAGGTAAGGGGGGATGGGGTCGAGGGTGGTATATATAGAGAGTGCGCTACACCACCTGGTCCAAGCACGTTCCCGGTGCCGCGGATGCGGTGAACCTCCAGGCCCTCCTGGAGCAGCTGGGCGACTACCTCCTGCGATCGGGGTTCGCGGGGGGCGAGGACCCGTTCTGGGGGGAATTGCCGCCGGAGGGGCTCCCGACGCTCGACGGCCTCCGGGAGGCGATCCTGCGCGCGTTGATGGAGTCGGGCCAGCTCACCCCCGAGATGCTCCAGGTGCTCCGGGGCGAGGGCACCGGCGACCCCGCGCGCGACCTGGAGGTGGAGCAGGCCCTGGCCGAGCTGCTCGACCGGATCGTCCAGCGCCTCATCGACGAGGGGTACCTCAAGGTGGGCCAGGCCCCCCGCGCCCCGGGGAGGGTGACCGCCGCCGGCTTCGCCGGGCAGGCGGCCGAGGCGGCGCAGCAGGTGCAGTTCTCCCTCACCGACAAGGGCGCC
>DASTRQ010000013.1:0-2394 GCA_035761145.1 Gemmatimonadales bacterium | reverse complement strand
CCGAGGCGCGGCACGCCCGTAGCGGCTGGCCGGCCTCCCCGTGAGCCACTCGGCCAGCGAAGCTCCCGTCGCCGCGGCATAGGCCTCCGGCACCGGCGCTTCCGAGCGCCACACCTCCCCGAAGCGCTCGGGACCGAGCGCGTGCAGCAGGTCCACGAGCGGTGGCGTGAACCTGACCAGGTCGTTCCAGGCCCGGCCTCGGTCCCCACCGATCTCCGCCAGGCCGTACCCGGCGAGACAGCGGTCGGTGCGGCCATACTCGCAGGCGAAGCGGTCGGCCGCGCGCGCGCTGGTGCGGGCATCCCACCACGCCGAGGCGCGAAACTGGCGGATCCGATCCAGCACCGACGGGGCCCAGCGCGGGTCGTCGTCGGGAGCCGCCGTCCCGTCGGACCACGCCCCCTTGAACCATTCCACCCCGGGCCAGAAAGGGGAGCCGAGCTCCACCCACTCCCGCATCTTCGCTCCCGGCGGGCCGAAGGCCGAGGCGAAGGCGCAGTAACCCAGTTGCGCGCCGACCTCCCGCTGGCGCACCCACACTCCCCCTGTCGAGAACCAGTGGCCCAGGCAGACACCGTGATCCCCCTGCGCCCGCCAGCCCGCGGGCACCGAGACGCCTTGCCCAGGAAGCACCAGGGTGCGCACCCGCCGGTCACGCGCGGGGAGGAGCGCCCAGAGCGATTCTGCCGCGGCCGTGCGCTCCCGGTCCACCACCAGGCGACCGTCGGCCGCCCTGTCGAGCACGAGCACCGTGCCTCCCGGCCCCTCGAGCCACGGCCTGAGCGCCGCCTCGGAGCGCGCCACCTGAGCGCGGAACGCCGCGCGCGCGCGGGCCTCTTCCAGCACGGCCACGCGTCCCTCGAGCGGCGTCCGGATGGTGTCCCGCGCCTGCAGCCACCAGGCCAAGCCGGGCGCCGAGCTCGACGGCGGGAGGAGCAGCGCCCCCTCTGCGGCGATCGCGGCGACGAAGAGCCACCAGGGGAGCCTCATGCGCGCCTCCGCGCGAGAGTGAGCGTCGCCGCGCACAGCAGGACGACCGCCCACACGCCGCCTCCGAGCAGGGCGGGCGCGGCGGGGGCCTCCGATGCTCCCGCCACCCGGGCGGTCCAGTCGGCGACCAGCGTGGCGAACGGGCGGCCCGAGGCCGCCTCGAGCTGTTCCGGCACCGTGCGCCCCCGCGCCGCGATGAGCCGGTCGAGCGCTCCCGCCCCGCCCGTGGCGATGGCGAACGTCGCCAGGTCCGAGTTGACCGCGCGCGGCAACGGGCGTGGCACGTCACCGGGCGGGATCCGGCGGAGGAAGGTGCTGCACTCGGCCGCGGACCGCCCCGCCGCACAGGTGCGCCACGCGGGGTCGCCCCGCTGGGTGGCCACCACCATCCGTGCCAGTGCGGGAAGATCCGCGGCGCGATACCACCGGGTCAGCGGAGCGTCGCCCTCTTCCAGCAATGCCCGGCAGGCGGCGGCGGCGCCGGCGAGACATTCCGCGCCCAGGGAGGAGAGGCTCGTCGCCAGCGCCCGGCGCACGTCGCGCAGCGTGAGCGTCGTGGCACCGAGCGGCGGTACCCCGCCCGACCATTCCAGCAGATCGGGAGAGAGGAGCCGCGAGAGCCGGCGGCGCAGGACGGTGCCCGCGATCGCCGCCACCCGCTCCTCGCGCGAGAGCGCCGGGAGGAGGTTGACGGTGACGGTGTCTCCCGACACCGCGGCGAAGAGCGTGGGCGCGCCCGGATCATCCGGAAGCGTCCACCAGATGCGGAGCGGCATATCGCCGGGCAGGAGCGAGGCCGCGAACGGCGCATAGGGGGCGAGGGCCCGGGCCGCTTCCTTCAGCTCCACGGCCGTGAGCGACTCGGGTAGTTCCACGGCGAACCCCGCCACCCGCTCCTCGTGCCACGCGCGGGCGGCGAGCGCCGCGGCGCGTTGCGCCCGGAGCGAGTCGAGCAGGGGGGCGAGCCGCGCTTCGATGCGCGCCACCCGTCGCTCGGCCGCCGCCACGGCGGGATCGGTCTGCGCCCCGGCCCGCCCCGCCAGGAGCAGGAGGCCCGCGCCCACCAGCCAGCCACGCCTAGACATCGAAGAGCATCCAGGGCCCGAGCAGCACCCGGAACGGGCTGAGCGACCGGAGGAAGAGCGCGTCGCTCAGCGAATCGAGCGGGGCATCGTGGCCCGCCGCCGAGAGGAGCAGCAGCACCGTGACGGCCACCGGCACCGCCCACGCGGCCCGGCCCGAGAGCACCAGCACCGACACGGCGGCGTACACGAGCCAGGCGGAGACGAGGAACCGGAGCGTCAGCAGGTGGGGGTGCGCCTGGACGGCGGGGGGCACGTGCACCGCGGCGGTGGCCACGAGCGCGGCCACCCAGAGCGCCAGCGCCACCGGCACCAGGAGGGC
>DASTRQ010000012.1:0-13771 GCA_035761145.1 Gemmatimonadales bacterium | reverse complement strand
GGAAGAGCGACAGGTACGGCTGGGTGGCCTGGGCGACGATCCGTTCGGCCGAGTAGCTCACCGCCGCGGGGGCGATGTGCAGGGCCTTGAGCCCCGCCGCGAAGGCCAGGGAGGCGACGAGGGCGGCGACCAGGGCGTGGTCCCACATCCGGCCGGGGCGGGTGGCCACGAGGACCAGGAAGGCGCCGGTGAGGAACGCCACCCAGGCGTCCATGCTGCGGACCGCGAGCGGGGCGATGAGGCCCCCCCAGAGCGCGAGCGCGGCGCTCGCGACCACGAGCATCGTGACCTCGCGCCGCCGCCGGGGACGGGAGAGGGCGAGGAGCCCCGCCAGCGGGAGGAGGACCGACGGGGGATGCGCGAGCAACACCGCCCCGAACGCCAGCGCGGCCCCGAGGCTCGCTCGGGACCGCGCGGGAGGTGCCGTCGTCACCGAGGTCAGCTGCCCTGCCCCTTGATGTAGGGGATGAGGGCCAGCTGGCGCGCCCGCTTGATCGCGGTGCCCAGCTGCCGCTGGTGCCGGGCGCAGGTGCCGGAGAGGCGGGACGGGAGGATCTTGCCGCGCTCGGTCAGGAAGCGCTGCAGGGTCCGCTCGTCCTTGAAGTCGACCACGCGCACGCCCGACTCGCAGATGGCGCAGGTCTTGGCCTTGCCGCGCATCATTCGTCGTCCTCCTCGTCGCTCTTGCCCGCGGTCACGGGGACCGGCTGGGCGCCTTCATTGGCCACGAGCAGGAAACGCAGCACGCCCTCGTCGAGCTTGATGGCGCGCTCGAACTCGGGCAGGAGGGACGGGTCGCAGTCGAACTTGGCGACCACGTAGTAGCCGGTCTCGTGCTTCTTGATGGGGTAGGCGAGCGTGCGCTTGCCCCAGTGGTTCACCTGCGGAGCCTCGGCGCCCGGGGTCTGGATCAGGGCGTTGAAGCGCGCCAGGCGCTCGTTGATGGCCGCCTCTTCGAGCACACTGTCGAAGATATAGACCACCTCGTACGGACGGGTCATCACACCTTCCTTCGGTCTGGGTCGCCCCGGCCCTGGTGTGGGGCCGAGGAGGATGGTTGGACAGCGGCGTAAGTGTAATAGGATGTGGGGGTTAACTCAAGGCGCGGAAGGCGCGTAAGGCGCGGAAGGCGGGTAAGCCGGAAAGGCGGGTGGGGCAGATATGGCGGGGAGGTCGTGCCACTCGCCAGCTGCCCGCCGTATCCGTCCTACCCGCCTCACCCCCCTCACGCGCCTCCTGACTCCCCTCACGCGCCTCACGCGCCTCCTGACTCCCCTCACGCGCCTCACGCGCCTCCTGACTACCCTCCCACCACCACGATCCGCCGCTCCCGCCGGAGCACGGTCTCGCCGGCGGTGACCGACACCGTGAGCAGGTACCGGCCCGGGCGCAGGGTGCGGAGGTTGATGCTCTGGGTGACGAGCTCGCGGGTGCCGCTGGCGTTGTTCTCGAGCTCCACCGCCGCCCGGGGCGGGGTGGTGCTGTCGGCGCCGATGTCGGCCACGGCGATGCGCACCTTGTAGCGCGTCCCCGCGGGGAGCCCTTCGAGCTGGAAGCCGACCTCCATCGCCTCGCGGGTGGTCCAGGCGTTGCGCGGGTTGAGGGGGAAGCGCGCACCCCCCGCGTTCCAGAAGGGGCCGCTCCCCTCGATGCCGAGCACGAGGTCGCTCATCTCGGGGCGCCCGGACCCGAAGGCGGGGACGGGGACGTCCGGCACCACCCGGATGGCGCCCTGGTCGCCCACGGTGTCGCCGATCGTGAGCATCACGCGGTAGCTGCCGGGGGGGACGTCGAACACCAGGAGCCCGGGGAGCATCGCCCCGTCGGGGAGGAGGTTGTCGGTGCGGTAGCGCCGCACCGAGTCGGTCCCCACGATGAGCCGTCCCAGCGAGTCGGTGACGTTGGCGCGGAGGCGCACGGAGTACACCACCCCGCGGACGCCGGGGATGGTGTCGGCCTTGGGCCTGTCGCTCCCCTTGAGGGTCCAGAGCACGAGGAGCTGGCCCTGGCCCGGTGCGCGGCCCCCCACGCCGAACGCCTGGAGGAGGGGCTCCATCGGGCGGCGGAAGCGCTGGGGGTCGCTGTCGGTGTGGACGGCCTGGGTGATGTCCTTGACCGCGCGCTGCTGTTCCTGCTCGACGTGGTGGCTGCCGAAGTACGCCATCCCGCCGCTCTGCGACACCGCGATCATCGCGACGCGCTGCTGGGTCTCGCTGGCGCCCCCCGGCCGGCACGCCTTCATGAACTCGAGGGCGTTGGCGTCACCCTGGCCGGCCATCCGGGAGATCCGGATGCTGTCCATCCGCGCCAGCTCGGCCATCATCAGGTACCGGGGATCGATCGCGCCGCGGGAATCGAGCAGCCCGGGCACCTTGCAGGGGTTGAGGTCCATCGCCCCGAGGCCCTGCACCAGGCGCCACCCGCTGGCGCCGAGCGCGGCCTCGAAGTGGAGCACCAGGTCGCCGGTGGGGCGGTGGTACACCCACGTCTCGTTGGGGGGCACGCCGTCGGCGAGGTAGCTGGCGCGGTCGTCAGGCGGTCCGTGGCGGATGTAGACGACCCCGCGGTCGTCCACCTCGGTCTGGGCGCTGCGGAACACCTGGCCGAACACCCACTGCCGGTGCAGCGCGGGCTCGAGCCGGAAGCGCCGCATCGCGATGTCCCACCGGCGATAGTGCTCCATCAGCCGGGTGGCCTCGGCGCGCCCCGCGGAGGCCTCGCGCGTGCGCCAGAACTCCTTGAGCGCCGCCGGGAACTCCGACCCCGCCAGCCCGGCGATGCGCGCCTGGTCGGCGCTGTCGGCCACCCAGGAGAGGTCCTTGAGGTACTGGTCGCGCGCGGCGGCGCTGGGATCGGTGGCGCCGGCATAGTACGCCTGCTCCCCCTCCTCGCGCCGGCCCAGCGCAAAGAGGGTCCGGGCGCGCTCGATCTGCGCCAGGCTCTGGTCGGCGCCGGGGAGCGCCGCATAGGTGTCGAAGGCGCGCAGCGCGGCGGCGTTGCTGTCCACGTGCCGCTCCAGCCGCCCCAGCACGAGCCACACCTCGTCGCCGGCGCGCCCGCTCCGGGCGGCCCGCGACAGCGCGCTCACCACCGGGGGGTAGTTGTTCCAGCTCGGCGTGCGCATCACCGTGATGCCGAGCTCCACGGCGGCGGGGATGTAGCTCGTGTCCGAGCGTACGGCGTGGAGGAAGGCGTCGGCCGCGCCCCAGCGCCAGCCGCTCCCGGCGGACTGGTGCGCCGAACGGACCTCGCGCGCGCCGATGTCGTCGAGGCCGAGCTTGGTGGCGGCGAGGCCGAACCAGGCGTACGGCCACTTGTCGTGCCGCACCCCCGCCTCGTAGAACTGCAGCAGCGCCTCGATCATCGGGGGCGCGGTGTCCTGCAGCTGCCCCAGCCGGAGCAGGGCCCACCCGAGCCTCAGCCGGCCGAGGTCCTTGTTGCCGGGAAAGGCGCCGTTCTTCTCGCGCTCCACCACCCCCTGCACGGCGGCGGGGGTGGGGAGGAGGGCCAGGGAATCGCGGAACGCCTCGACCATCGCGCGGTCGGCCGGTTCCTGGGCCGCCACCGGGGCGGCGATGAGATAGAGCGACAGCGGGAGGAGCGCGGACCGGAAGCGTGGCACGTCGGGGCTCTCAGGGTGCGAGGATCTCGAAGACGCGCTCACGCGCCAGTTCGGTGCCCCCGGGCGCGGTCACCCGGAGGGTCAGGCGGTAGGTGCCGGGGCGGAGCCGGCCAAGGTCGAGCGTCCGGCGGAAGAGGGTCACGGCACCGTCGCTCCGCGCCTGGCTGGTGACGCTCACGAGGGGCCGTCCCCGGGCGTGGTCCAGCTGGCGCACCTCGATGGCGGCGCGATACTCGGCGCCCGCCGGCACCCCGCGCAGCTCGGCGTACACCTGCATCGTGCCGTCGCGGCGCCAGGTGTTGAGCGGGTTGACGGGCACGCCGTTCCAGCGCACCAGCTCCTCCTCGCGTCCCAGCAGGAGGTCGGAGAGGGTCACGGCGCCGGTCGCGAGCCGGACCTCCTTCACCTGCACCGCGCCGCCGTGGCGCTCGTCCGGCTGCCAGAAGGCCACCCCCACCTGCCACGCGCCCGCGGGGAGGGGGAGCTCGAGCGTGCCGCTCAGGAACTGCCCCGCCACCAGGCTGTCCTGGGCGGCGAGCTGCAGCTCACCTTCGGCGCGGTGCACATCGCCCGCGCTGTCCACGGCGGTGAGACGCCACCGGAGGGGATACACCACGCCGTGCTCGGTCCGCGCGGGGACGAGATGGTCTCCCGGGATGGCCCACGCCACCGCCGCCCGGCCCGCGTCCTGCGCGGCGTCACCCACGGCGGCCACCTGCACCGACGGGAGCGCGGGGACGGGGAAGACGAGCGGGGCGTCGTCGCTGCTGCCGCCGGCCACGAGATCCTCGCGCGCCACCCGCGCCATCCGCTGCACGGAGGGGAGGCACTCCACGGGGACCTTGGGGGGGAAGGGGTTCTCGTAGCGCGACCAGACGGTGTAGTACCGGGGATCCACCTGCGCGCGCAGGAGCGCCAGCTCCCCCGAACCGGTGTTGGCCGAGAGGGTGGTCGGGGCGAAGTTGCCGAGCCAGCGGGAGCCGGTGAAGAGGAAGGAGCGGACCCGGCCGTCGATGAAGTAGGTCCACACCTCCGCGGTGTTGGTGCCGCCGAGGAGGTCGCCGGTGCGCTGGCGCAGGCCGAGCTCGGCCTCGACGAGGTCGCGCGGGATGCCGGAGGCCTCGAGTTCGGCGCGGGTGACCTTGGCCGCCTCCTCCTGGGCGCGGTCGCCGGCGCCGGAGGTCCACACCACGCGCAGCGGCTCGCCGTGGCGCAGGTACATCAGGCCGCGGTCGTCGAGGATCCGCTCGGCGCGGCGCGGGTCGAGGGGGTCCACCCCTTCGCGGGTGCCCGCCTGGGAGAGGCTGAAGCTGTCGCGCGGCACGCAGGGTGCGATCGGGGCCCACGGCTCGTGGAAGAGCGTGCGCCGCTCGGGGTCCTGCACCCGGTACCGCCGCTCGGCCACCGCCCAGCGGCGCAGGTGCTCCCGCAGGCGTTCCCCTTCGCCCCGCACGTCGGCGGCGTCGCGCGCGGACCAGAAGCGGGCGATGGCGCGCGCGGTGGCGGCGGGGTCGGTGATGCGCTCGAGGGGGGCGAGTTCGGCGGGCTCGGTGATCCAGGCCAGGTCGCGGAGGTAGGCGTCGCGTCCCGCGGGGGTGAGGGCCGCGAGCCCCGCATCGTACGCCGCCGCGGCGGCGGCGAGGTCGCCGGCGCCGGCCAGGGCGCGGGCGCGCTCATACGCCGCGACCGAGGGATCGCCGCCCCCCGCCACGTAGGCGTCGAGCGCGGCGAGCGCGTCGGGGTAGCGCGCCTCCTGCCGGAGGAGCCGGCCGCGCACCAGCTGGAGGTCGTTCGGCGCGCCGGGCACCGCGGGCGCGGCCTCGATCACCTCGCGCAGCCAGTCGGGCTGGGAGCGGTCTCCCTGCGGCAGCACCACGTGGGTGAGGCTGGTGAGGGCGCCCAGGTGGTCGGGCTGGCGCACGAGGGCGGAGCGGATGTCGCGCGCCCACGCCTCGCGGGTGTCCTGGCCCGGGGGCTGGGTGGGGGAGAAGACGGGGTTGGCGCCGGTCTCGTAGAGCGCCAGTCGCGTCAGGGCGAGCCCGAACCAGGGCTCCGCCGCGCCGGGATCGTCGAGGGCGGCCTGTTCGAAGTGCCGCACCGCCTCCCGATACAGCGCCCAGTCGTTGGTGCCGGTGGCGCGTTCGAGGGCGTCCTTGCCGAGGGCGAGTTCGCGCCGGACGGCCGCCTCGCCGCGGGTCACGTCGAGGAGGGCGAGGTCCTGCCGCGCGAGCTGCTGCGCCGCGAGGGGGGTGGCGAGCAGGAGGAGCGCGCCGGGGAGGGCCAAGTGGGGGAGCCGCATCCGAGCCTCTGCAGGGGGGGAGTCGCGGAGGGGGACGAGCGAACGCCCCCGGGCACCACACCTTCTATGGTGGGGCCGGGGGCGCCGAAGGGCAACCCGCTCAGGGGGCCGTCGTGACCTGCCGGATCGCGGAGCGGACGGTGACCCGGGTCTCGCCCCGGAGCCGCCGGGTGAGTTCGGCCTTGGCGGCGTCCCCTCCCGCCCGCGCGGCCACCCGCACCGCGGCCACCGCGAAGAGGGGGTCGTAGTCGCCGATGGAGCGGAGGGCGAGCGCGGTGGCGCGCGCGGCGTCGTTCTGCGCCAGCGCCTGGAGCGCGTTGACGCGGAGGTCGCGGACCTCCTGGGTGGCGGTCATCCGCTCCAGCGCGTCGAGGGCGCGCGGGTCGTGGATCTTGGCGAGCCCCGCCACCGCCTCGAAGCGCATCCCGAGCCCCTTGTCGGCGCCGGCGGCGTCGAGGAGGAGGGGGAGGGCGTCGGCGCCGCGGTCGGCGAAGATGGCCACCGCCGCCTCGCGCACGCCGGTGCTCGGCTCGGTGCGGTAGAGCGACTCGGCGACGGCGTACGCCCCCGCCGGGTCGAGCCGGGCCAGGGTGGCGAGCGCGGTGCCGCGCACCCCGCCGTCCGCGTCCCGCAGCGCCGCGCGGACGATCGCGCGGGACTCGGCCGTGGTGTCGCGCGCCATCTGGCCCACCGCCACCTGGCGGAGCCACGCCGAGTGCTCGTTGAGGGCGATGAGCCGGCGGGCGGCCATCACCTCGGGGGTCATCACCCCGCGAAGCTGCTGCAGCGCCCAGTGGCGTCCGCTCCAGTCGAGGTCGTGCGCCGCCATCTGCGCCAGCTCGGCGGGGGTCTGGTCGCCGGTGACGGTGCCGAGGAGCCAGCCCCCCTCATCGAAGCGGAAGGCGAGGGGCTCCGACGGCAGGGGGATGGCGAAGGTGTCCGTCAGCTGGTGCACCATCAGCTGGGTGCGCACCACCGAGTCCCGGGTGATGACCCGCACGGTGACGGGGAAGCGGAAGAGGGGGTGGAGACTGTCCACCACCTGCGTCTGCCGCGTCACGACGTGCAGGACCTTCTGGTCGGCGGCCCAGTGCCGGGTGAACTGCACCTTGGGGTACCCGATGCCGTAGGCCCACTGGTCGAAGAACCAGTCCAGGTCGCACTGGCAGGTCTTCTCCATCGCCGCGGCGTAGTCGGCGGTGGTGACGGGGCGGTGGGCGTTGTCGGTCAGGAAGCGGTGCATCCCGGCCCAGAAGAGCGAGTCGCCGAGGAGGCGGCGCAGCTGGTGCGCCACCTGGGCCCCCTTGGGGTACACGTGCCCGCTGAAGAAGAGGGCGATGGGGTCGGTGCCGCGGTACGCGCCCCAGACCAGCGCGCGGGTCTCGTTCCGGTCGGCGCCCATCGCCTGCTGCTGCTGCTGCCACCACTCGAGCTGGCCCGCCTCCCAGCCGCGGCTCTTCTCGGCCTGCACCGACTCCATGTAGGTGGTGAGCCCCTCGTTGAGCCAGATGTGCGCCCAGGTGGCGGCGGTGGTGAGGTCGCCGAACCACTGGTGGGCCAGCTCGTGCGCGTTGAGGCCGCGGGTGTCGCCCTGGGGGGCGTCGCCGGCGGCGCGGAGCGCCAGGTCGGTCTGGGTGGTGGCGCTGACGTTCTCCATCCCGCCGTAGGTGAAGTCGGGGATGATGGACTGGTCGTACTTGTCCCACGGGAAGGGGACGCCGAGCACCTGGGAGTAGAGCTCCATCATCGCCGGGGTCTCGCCGAAGGAGCGCCAGGCGGCGGCCACCGTGTCGGCGTAGGTGTAGTACTCCACCGGGATGCCGCGCCACTGGTCGCGGAGGATGGTGAAGGGGCCCACCACGATCGAGTAGAGATAGGTGCTGGCGGGGGTGGTCTGGGCCCAGTGCCACACCTGCTGGCCGCCGGCGGCGGGGGTGGTGCCGACGAGCCGGCCGTTGGAGAGCACCGCCAGGCCGGTGTCGGCGGTGACGTAGAAGTCCCAGGTGGTCTTGTCGTTGGCCGCGTCGTAGGTGGGGACCCAGGCGCGGGTCTCGATGGCCTCTCCCTGCGACCAGACCACGTTGCGCCGCGGCACGAAGTAGAGCCCGCGCTCGGGGACGCCGTGGTAGCGGAGGGTGAACTCCACGGTGTCGCCCACCGCGGCGCGGCGCGGGAGCCGCACGGTGACGTGCGCCGTGTCGGCGGTGAAGCGGAGCGCGCGGCCGCGCGCGTCGGTGGCGCGGTCGATGGTCAGGTTCTCGGCGTTGAGCCGCAGCGTGTCGGTGGGCCCTTCGGTGATCGCCACCCGGGTGGTCACCTCGCCGTAGAGCGTGCGGTGGGGCACGTCGAAGCGGACGTGGATGGCCTGGTGCAGCAGGTCGAAGCGGCGCGGCTCCTCGGGCCAGGCGCGCGGCGGCACGTAGGCGCCGACGACGCCGGTGGGGCGCTGGGCCTGGAGCGCGCCGGGGAGCGCCGCGAGGGCGACGAGGAGGGGGAGGGCGAGACGACGCATACCGGACTCCGGTGGGATCGGGAAGGAACGTGGAAGGTAGCCGGGGCGAACGCACGACGCCGCCCCCGGTACGGCGGGGCGGCGGCGGAGGTTTCGGGGCGGGGGCGGCTCAGCGCCGCCGGCCGAAGATCCGCAGCAGCATCAGGAAGAGGTTGATGAACGACAAGTAGAGGCTCAGCCCGCCGTAGATGGCGTACGCCTCGGCGCGCTCCCCCTCGACCGCGAGCGCCATCCCCTTGAGCATCTGCGCCTTGGAGGCGGTGAGGCCGGTGAAGACGAGGACGCCCACCACGGTGATCACGAACTCGAGCGCGTCGTTGTGCCAGAAGAGCGACACCAGGCTCGCCAGGATGAGCCCCACGAGCCCCATGAAGGCGAACTGGCCGAGGCCGGTGAGGTCGCGCCGGGTGACGGTGCCGAAGAGCGCCAGCGCCCCGAACATCCCCGCGGTGACCAGGAAGGTGGTGCCGAGGCTCTGGGCGGTGAAGCCGGTGAAGAGCCCGCCGAAGACGAGCCCGGTGAGCCCCGCGTAGCCCAGGAAGATCCCCGCCGCGGCGGCGGGGCTCATCGTCCCGATGCGCCGGCCGATCCAGACCACGAGCCCGAGCTGGGCGATGATGAGCGCCAGGAGCACGAAGCTGTGCCCGAAGAGCAGCCGCAGCAGGGCGGGGCTCTGGGCGGTCGCCGCGGCGACGAGGCCGGTCACCACCAGGCCGGCGAACATCCAGCCGTAGGTGCGGCGGAGGAAGGCGCTGATGCGTTCGAGGGCCGCATCGGAGGTGGTGGACTGGGCGGAGAGGACGTCGGGGTTGGTCACGCGGCACTCACGAGGTTGGTGTCAGGATCTGAATCTAACATCAACTGCGCATGCAAAAATGCAAAAGAGGCGAGACCGCCCTCGGCGGACCGGGATCGGTCCCGCGCGTCAGGTCCTTTCGCCCATTGTGCCCTTTGGCATGCGCTGTTCAGGTGTTGAAGCGGAACAGCATCACGTCCCCGTTCTGCACCACGTATTCCTTCCCTTCGGCGCGGGCGAGGCCCTTGTCGCGGGCGCCTTTCCAGCCGCCGGCGGCGACGAAGTCCTGGAAGGCGACGGTCTCCGCCTTGATGAAGCCCTTCTCGAAATCGGAGTGGATCACGCCGGCGGCCTGGGGGGCCTTGTCGCCCTTGTGGATGGTCCAGGCGCGGACCTCCTTCTCGCCGGCGGTGAAGTAGCTCTGCAGGCCGAGGAGGTGGTAGGCGGCGTGGGCCAGGCGGTCGAGCCCGCTCTCGGTGAGGCCCAGCGAGGCGAGGAAGTCGGCGCGGTCGGCCTCGGGGAGCTCGGCCAGCTCCATCTCCACCTGGGCGGAGAAGGTCACCACCTGGGCGGTCTCGCCGTCCTTCGTGATGGCGGCCTCGAGGGCGCGCACCATCGCGTTGCCGCCGGCGATCTCGGCCTCGGGGACGTTGGCGGCGTAGAGCACCGGCTTGCTGGTGAGGAGGTTGAAGCTCCGGTACACGGGGGCCTCCTCCTCGGTGGGGACCACGAAGCGGGCGGGCTTCCCATCGGCGAGGACGGGCTGGAGCCGCTGGAGGAGGGCGAGCTCCACCTTGGCGGCGGCGTCGCCGCTCTTGGCGGTGCGGGCCACCTTGTCGAGCCGCTTCTCCACGCTGGCCAGGTCGGCGAGGCCGAGCTCGGAGTTGATGATGTCGCGGTCGCGGGCGGGGTCGGGGCCCCCCATCACGTGCTGGACGTTCTCGTCCTCGAAGCAGCGGATCACGTGGACGATGGCGTCCACCTCGCGGATGTTGGCGAGGAACTGGTTGCCGAGCCCTTCGCCCTGGGAGGCGCCCTTCACCAGGCCGGCGATGTCCACGAACTCCACCGCGGCGGGGACCACCTTCTGGGGGGTGATGATCGCCGCGAGCTGGGCGAGGCGCGGGTCGGGCACCGTCACCACGCCGGTGTTGGGCTCGATGGTGGCGAAGGGGTAGTTCGCGACCAGCGCGCCCGCCTGGGTCAGGGCGTTGAAGAGCGTCGACTTGCCGACGTTGGGGAGGCCTACGATCCCGAGACGAAGCATCTAGCGTTTTCCGATCAGAAAAGAACTGCGCATGCAAAAATGCGAAAGAAGCGAAATGTTCCGCCCCACGACCTCCGCTCGAAACGCGCTGCGCATGCAAAAATGCGAAAGAAGCGAAATGTTCCGCGCATGCGGGGAGTGTCGCGCTGGACGGGGCGTTCTGCCCCTTTCGCGCTTTGGCATGCGCTGTTCTTCTATTTGTTGAAGCGGTTCATCGCCGCTTCGATCCCCTCGCTGATCCACACCTCCACCGCTTCCGCCATCGGATCCATCAGGCCGGCGATCAGCTCCCGTTCCTCGCGGGCATACGGGGCCAGCACGAAGTCCGCGGTGTCCTGGGTGCCGGGGGGGAGGGGACCGATCCCGATCCGGAGCCTGGCGTACTGCTGGGAGCGGAGGGCCCCTTCGATGCTCTTGAGGCCGTTGTGGCCCCCGGCGGAGCCCCCGGGGCGGAGGCGGAAGCGGCCGGCGTCGAGGTGGAAGTCGTCCACCAGGACGAGGAGGTCGCGCGCGGGGTCGAAGCCGGGAACGGAACGAAGCGGGGCCAGCGCGGCCCCGCTCCGGTTCATGTACGTCGACGGCTTGACGAGGACCACGTCCTCCCCCTGGCGGCGCCCCACGGCGGTGCGGGCCTGCGTGCCCCGCTTGAACGCCCCCAGGTCCCAGCGGCGGGCCAGGTGATCGGCCAGCCAGAAGCCCGCGTTGTGCCGGGTGCCATCGTATTCCGGGCCCGGGTTGCCGAGCCCCACGATGGCCCGCACGCGTTACTTCTCCTCGGCCTCGGCGCCCTCTTCCTCCTTGCCCTTCTTGATGACCTCGGGCTCGGCCGCGGCGGCGGCCTCGGCGGCGGGGGCGGCCTCCTCGACGCGCGGCGCCACCACGGCGGCCACGGTGAGCTTGAGGTCGTCCAGGATCTCCGCCTTGGCGATCTGGAGGTCGCTCAGGTGGATGGACTTGCCGATGCCGAGCGGGCTCACGTCCACGTCCACGTGGTCGGGGATGTCGCCGGGGAAGACGCGGAGGGTCACCTCGCGCACCGGGTGCTCGAGGACGCCGCCGCCGTTGCGGACGCCGTCGGCGGTGCCCACCAGGTGGATGGGGACCTTGACGGTGATCTTCTCGTCGGCCTTGACCTCGTAGAGGTCCACGTGGACGATCTCGGTGAGGCGCACCGGGTCGCGCTGGACCTCGCGGAGCAGCGCCTTGACGGGGGCCTTGCCGTCCACCGCCACGTCGAAGAGGGTGCTGCCGCCGCCGTGGGTGGCCTGGAGGAGGCGCGCCACCTGGGCGGCCTCGAGCGTCAGCGCCGCGGGCTCCCGGTGGTGGCCGTAGATCACCGCGGGCACGCGGCCCTCGCGGCGGAGGGCGCGCGCGGCGCCCTTGCCGGTGGTGGTGCGGCTGGTCGCCGCGAGGGTATGCATCGTCGCCATGGTCCGGTCCTTCCTGTCAGTCGAACAGCGAGCTCACCGACTGGTCGCTGTGGGTATAGCCGATCGCCTTCGCCAGGAGCCCCGCGATGCTGAGCACCTTCAGCCGGTCGAAGTGACGCTCCGGCGGGAGCGCGATCGTGTTGGTCACCGCCACTTCCTTCACCGGCGAGGCCATCAGCCGGTCCACCGCCGGCCCCGAGAGCAGGGCGTGGGTGGCGCAGACGTACACATCCTCGGCGCCGAGCCGCTTGAGCGCGTGGACCGCCTCGGCCATCGTGCCGCCGGTGTCGATCATGTCGTCCGGGATGATGCAGTCCTTCCCGGCCACCTCGCCCACCACGTTGACGACCTCGGCCACGTTGGCCGAGGGCCGGCGCTTGTCGATGATGGCGATGCTCGCGTTGAGCCGCTTCGCGAAGCCGCGCGCCATCTTGGCGCTCCCGACGTCCGGGGCCACGATCACCAGGTCGCGGAGCGACTTCTGGCGGTAGTGGTTGGTGAACACCGGCGCCGCGTACAGGTGGTCCACCGGCAGGTCGAAGAACCCCTGCAGCTGGTGCTGGTGGAAGTCGATGGCGAGCACGCGGTCGGCCCCGGCCATCGACACCATGTTCGCCATCAGCTTGGCGCTGATCGCCACCCGCGGCTGGTCCTTGCGGTCCTGGCGGGCGTACCCGAAGTAGGGGATCACCGCCGTCACCCGCGCCGCGCTGGCCCGCTTGGCCGCGTCCATCAGGAGCAGCAGCTCGATCAGGTTCTCGGCCGGCGGGTTCGTGGGCTGGATGATGTACACATCCCGCCCGCGCACGTTCTCGTCGATCTTGACGAAGATCTCGCCGTCGGCGAAGCGCTTGCTCGTCACCTTGCAGAGCGGCTGTCCCAGATGCTGCGCCACCTCCTCGGCCAGGGCCCGGTTGGCGGACCCGCTAAGGAGCAGGATCTGGCTGCGCGACAGGGAAAGTTCGCTCATACGATAGCCGCGTAAAATAGCCGGGGGGTTGGGGTTAGGTCAACGGGGAGCTTTCAGTCGCTCAGACGCGTAAGGCGCTCAGTGGACTCCGTTCGGACACGGTCCCTCCTGAGCGTCTTGAGCGTCTGTCCACTGTCGCCTGAGTTGGCCCCGGTGGGCTCGAACCACCATTCACGGATCCAAAGTCCGTTGTCCTGCCAATTGGACGAGGGGCCAGTGCCCGTAAGCTAAGGCAGGGCAACGGACTGGGGCAGGGGGCCGGGGGCCAGGTCGCAGGTCAGGGGGAGGTGGTCGCTCAGGGCCAGCCACTCTGCCCGAGGGCCCACCGCCACCCCCCGCAAGTCGCCGAGCCAGGCCCGCGGTAGGAAGCAGTAGTCCAGGTGGTAGGGGGCCGCGGGGCGCCGGTAAAGGAAGAAGGTGGCCTCCCGTTCGGCCCCGTGCAGCTCCCCCCGGTGGTGATGGTAGGCGCTCACGAGCCCCAGCGCGTCGAGTCGCGCCACCAGGTCGGAGTGCGACCGCCCGCCCGGGTGCTCGGCGTCCCAGATGGCGTTGGAGTTGAGGTCGCCAAGGATGACGGTCGGGTGGGCGCGGATCAGGTCCTCGCAGGCCGAGATGGCGCGGTGGAGGCCCCGCACGTAGCGCTCGGGCCCCGTGCCCTTCATCCAGACCGCCAGGAGGACGAAGGAGCGCGGCCCCTCGACGTGGTAGGGCACCACGAACGCCGGGAGCCGCCGCCGGGTGGCGCGCCGGAGCCGCCAGCCGTCCTTGGCCAGGACGGCGACCCCTTTCCGCCGGTCGGTGCCGGTCCAGGAGAGGCCGCGGCGGGTCGTCGGCGGGGCGGGGCATTCGGGAATGACGGCGATGTCCGCCCCGAG
>DASTRQ010000011.1:0-5511 GCA_035761145.1 Gemmatimonadales bacterium | reverse complement strand
GACATCGCCTCCGAGGCGAACATCATCCAGAAGTCGGGCGCCTGGTACAGCTACGGCGACCAGCGCATCGGCCAGGGGCGCGAGAACGCCAAGCTCTTCCTCAAGGACAACCCGGCGCTGATGGCCGAGGTGGAGGGGAAGGTGAAGGAGTTCCTGGGGATGCGCGCCACCGCCGTGGGAGCGGGGGTGGGCGGGGAGGAGGAGGGGGACGAGGACGAGGAGTGAGGCCTGGGGCCTGGCGCCTGGAGCCTGGAGCCTAGCGCTTGGAGCCTGGCGAGGTGGGGGCGGGTCCCGATGTGTGGTGGCATGGATGGACCTGGCCGCCGACTCTCCAGGCTCCAGGCTCCAACCTCCAGGCGCGTTCTTCGAGGAGCGTTCTGCCGATGCTGAAATGGACCGATCCCCCCCGCATCCGTGAGCCCGCCGTCGTCCCTGGCGAGGGGCGGGTGACGGGCGTGGAGCCCGATCCGCGGCGCGCGGGGGCGCTGCGGGTGTATGTGGACGGGAAGGTGCGCTGGACGGTGGGCCGGACGGAGGGGGAGGCCGACGCGGAGGCGCTCCGGGTCGGGACCATCCTGACCGACCGGCAGGTCGCGGCGTTCGAGCGGGCCGCCGACGTCGAGGCGGCGTACCGCACGGCGCTCCGGCACCTGGAGCGCCGGGCGTTCGCCACGCGCGACCTGCACCGCCGGCTGGTCCGCAAGGGGCACCCGGCCGAGGCGGTGCGGGAGGCGCTCGAGACGCTCGCGGCGCAGCGACTGCTCGACGACGCGGGCTTCGCGCGCGACTACGTCGAGACCCGCGCCGTGCGCGGGCGCGGCCCCGCCCGCGTCAAGCGCGACCTCCTCGCGATGGGAGTGGAGGGGAACGTGATCGATCGCGCGATCGCCGAGGCGTGGCCCGCGAGCGTCCCCCCGGAGGAGCTGGCCAGGGCGCTCGCGGCCAAGCGGCTCAAGCAGCTGGGGGCGCTCCCTCGGCAGGCGCTCCGGCGGCGGCTGGTGCAGTACCTGGGGCGGCGGGGGTTCGGCGGGAGCGTGGCGGGGAAGGTGGTGCGGGAGGTGCTGGGATAGGGGGTGAGGGCGCGGGCGCTCCCGCGCGTCGTCCCGTCGCTAAGTCGTTGTATATTCCCCACCTATGCACGCTCGCCAGATCCGCCGGAAGTTCCTCGACTATTTCGCGGCGCGGGGCCACCAGGAGGTGGCCTCGAGCTCGCTCGTCCCCGCCGACGACCCGACGCTGCTGTTCACCAACGCCGGGATGGTGCAGTTCAAGCGCACCTTCCTGGGCCAGGAACAGCGGGGGTACCGCCGCGCCACCACGGTGCAGAAGTGCGTGCGGGCCGGCGGGAAGCACAACGACCTCGAGCAGGTGGGGCACACCAAGCGGCACCACACCTTCTTCGAGATGCTGGGGAACTTCTCCTTCGGCGACTACTTCAAGCGCGACGCGATCGCGTTCGCCTGGGAGTTCGTCACCGGCAAGGCGTGGCTGGGGCTCGACCCCGCGCGGCTCCGGGTGAGCGTGCACCACAAGGACGACGAGGCGCGCGCGCTCTGGCGCGAGATCGCGGGGCTCCCCGACCACCGCATCTACGGCCTCTCGGACAAGGACAACTTCTGGCAGATGGGGGACACGGGGCCGTGCGGGCCGTGCACGGAGATCTACGTGGACCTCGAGTGGAAGGCGCAGGGGCGGAGTGGCGCAGCGACGCAGCCGGACGAGGTCATCTCGAAGGAGGATTTCGAGCGGCTCGCCGAAGCGGGGCGCTTCCTCGAGATCTGGAACCTCGTCTTCATGCAGTACGACCGGGCCCAGGACGGGACGCTCACCCCTCTCCCCAAGCCCTCGGTGGACACCGGCGCGGGGCTCGAGCGGATCACCGCGGTGCTGCAGGGGGAGGACTCGAACTTCCACACCGACCTCTTCCTCCCCCTCCTGCACAAGGTGGAGGAGCTGGTCGGGAAGCCGTACGACCGCGGGCCCGGCGGCGCCTCGTACCGGGTGCTGGCCGACCACGCCCGCGCGGTGACCTTCCTCCTCACCGACGGGGTGTACCCGAGCAACGAGGGGCGGGGCTACGTGCTGCGGCGCATCCTGCGGCGCGCGGTGCGGCACGCCTGGCTCCTGGGCCGCCGCCAGCCGACGCTCGCGCCGCTCACGGAGCTGGTGGTCCGGGAGCTGGGCGAGGCCTATCCCGAGCTCCGCGCCAAGGCGGGGTACGTGGCCGACCTGACGCGCACCGAGGAGGAGCGCTTCCTCGAGACGATCGAGGGGGGGCTCAAGCGGATGGACGAGCTCCTCGCGGGCGGGGTGACGGTGATCCCCGGCGACGAGGCGTTCAAGCTCTACGACACCTTCGGCTTCCCGATCGACCTGACGCAGATCATCGCCGGCGAGGCGGGGGCGTCGGTGGACCTGGCGGGGTTCGAGCAGGCGCTCGAGGCGCAGCGCCGGCGCTCGCGCGCGGTGCGGCTCTCGCAGGTGACCTCGCGCGGCCCCGCGATCCTGACCGACCAGGCGGGGGAGTGGCGCGAGGTGCGCGCCGACCGCCAGCGGTTCGTGGGGTACGAGGCCGACCGGGTGGAGACCGAGGCGCTCGCCTTCCGCCAGGCGGGGGACCGGGTGGAGCTGCTGCTCCGCGAGAACCCGTTCTACGTCGAGTCGGGAGGGCAGGTGAGCGACACCGGCCACCTGGGGGGGCAGGGGTGGGCGCTGCCGGTGGACGCCGTCCGCAAGGACGAGCGCGGCACCGTGGTGGGCGGCCCCTTCGCCGACACCTGGGAGCCGACCTCGCTCACCGCGGCGGTGGACGCGCCGCGGCGGCGGAACATCGAGCGCAACCACAGCGCCACGCACCTCCTGCACGCCGCGCTCCGCAAGCACCTGGGCACCCACGTGCGCCAGCAGGGGTCGCTGGTGGACGACCATCACCTGCGCTTCGACTTCAGCCACCACGGCCCGATCCCCCCCGAGTCGCTGCAGGCGATCGAGCGCGAGGTGAACGCGCACATCTGGCAGAACCTCCCCGTCACCACCCGCGAGATGGCCTATCCCGACGCCCTCGCGCTCGGCGCGATGGCGCTCTTCAGCGAGAAGTACGGCGACCGCGTGCGGGTGGTCTCGATGGGCGAGAGCTCCATCGAGCTCTGTGGCGGCACGCACGTGCGCTCGACGGGCCAGGTGGGGCTCTTCCAGTTCACGACCCAGGGGGGCGTGGCGGCGGGGGTGCGGCGCATCGAGGCGGTGACGGGGCCCGAGGCCTTCGCGGTGGTGGAGCGGCAGCAGGCGCAGCTCCGCGACGCGGCGCAGGCGCTCAAGGCGCAGCCGGAGCACCTGCTCAAGAAGCTGGAGCAGCTCCTGGCCGAGCGGGACAAGCTCGAGGCCCGGGTGGCGGAGCTCCTCAAGTCGGGCGGCGCCGCCGTGAGCGGGGCGGAGCGCGCCGTGGCCGGGGTGCAGGTGACGGTGGCGCCCACCGGCGCCGAGTCGCGCGACGAGATCGCCGCGATGGCCGACGCCTTCCGGAGCGGCAGGTCCGGCGCGATACTGGTGCTCCTGGGCACCGGCGAGAAGGGGGGCGTCCACGTCGCCCTGACCGACGACCTGGTGGGGGCCGGCCGGCAGGCGGGCGCCGTGATCAAGGCGCTCGGCGGGAAGGGGGGCGGGCGCCCCTACTTCGCCTCGGGGAGCCTCGCGCGCGAGCAGCAGCCCGACGCCGACGCCGCCTTCCGGCGCATCGGCGCGTGGCTCGAGAACGGAGGGGCGTGATGGCCGACCTCGTGGCCTGGACCGAGCATCACACCGCCGCCGCGCCGCAGTTCCTGCGCGCGCGGGTCGTGGGACTCGCCTCGATGGCGACGCTCCCGCCGGGGACGCTCCCCGAGCGCCTGGCCTACGCGGGACGGCGCGCGCTCGAGAACGTCTGCAAGCACCCGGGCGACCGCTCGGTGGCGCTCGACCTCCTCGCGGCCGACGCGCTGATCACGCTGGCGCTGCTGGCCTGCGCCGAGTCCGATCCCGCCGCGCTCGGCCGCTTCGCCGAGTCGCTCCAGCAGGCGGCGGTGGCGTGAGCGCCGGGCGCTTCCGCGACGGGTTCGGCCGGCGCGCGCGGCTGGCGGAGCTCACCGCCGGCGACGCCGACGCGCTCGCCACGATCGCCCAGCGCTACGTCGAGACCCTCCGGGGCGGCGGCACGCTCCTCTTCGCCGGCAACGGCGGGAGCGCCGCCGACGCCCAGCACGTGGCCACCGAGTACGTGGTGCGCTACCAGCGGGACCGCCGCGCCCTCCCCGCCCTCGCCCTTACCACCGACACCTCCCTCCTCACCGCCGCCGGCAACGACCTCGGCTTCGCCGAGCTCTTCAGCCGCCAGGTGGAGGCGCTGGCGCGGCCGGGAGACCTCCTCGTCCTCCACAGCACGAGCGGGAAGAGCGAGAACCTCCTCCGCGCCGCCGCCGCCGCCAAGGCCAAGGGGGTGGGCACCGTGGCCTTCCTGGGCAAGGATGGCGGCCCGCTCAAGCGTGCCGTGGACCACGCCTACGTGGTGCGGAGCGACGTCACGAGCGAGATCCAGGAGACCCAGCTCGCGATCGAGCATCTCATCGTGGAGATCGTGGAGGCGGAATTGCTGGAGTGAGGGGGGAGGAGTGAGGGGTAAGGGGGACCCTCGTCCGCGCCACACTCCCCCTCACCCCTCACCCCTCACCCCTCACTCCTTACCCCTGACGGACCCATGCTCGACCTCTCCCACCAGCGCGTCCTCATCACCGGCGGCTCCCGCGGCATCGGGCGGGCGTGCGCGCGGCTCTTCGCGCAGGCGGGGGCGGACGTGGCGCTCACCTACCACACCCGGAAGGACGAGGCCGACCGCGCGGTGGCGGAGGTCGAGGGGCTGGGACGCAAGGCGCTGAGCTTCGGCGGCGACCTCGGGGACGCGGCCACGGTGGAACGGCTCTTCGAGGGGCTCCGCGAGGCGTGGGGCACGCTCGACGTGGCGGTGGTGAACCACGGCATCTGGCCCGAGTCCGACGTGCCGGTCAAGGCGATGGACGACGCCCGCTGGCACGGCACCATCCGCGCCAACCTGGACAGCCTCTTCTACGTGACCCGGATGGCGCTCCGCCTGATGGCGCCCGGCGGGAGCGTGATCCTCGTGGCGAGCACCGCGGGGCAGCGGGGCGAGGCGTACCACGCCGACTACGCGGCCACCAAGGGGGCGGTGATCTCGTTCACGAAGTCGCTCGCCGGGGAGTGCGCCCCCGACGTGCGGGTCAACTGCGTGGCGCCGGGGTGGGTGGACACCGAGATGAGCGCCGCCGCCCTCCGCGGTCCCGCGCGCGCGCGCATCGACCGGACGATCCCGATGGGACGGCCGGCCACGGCCGAGGAGATCGCGGGACCGATCCTCTTCCTGGCGTCGCCGCTGGCGGCGCAGATCACGGGGGAGATCCTCAACGTGAACGGGGGGAGCGTGTTGTGCGGGTAGGCGGGCGCAGGGACGCAGAGGCGCAGGGA
>DASTRQ010000010.1:0-13629 GCA_035761145.1 Gemmatimonadales bacterium | reverse complement strand
TACTACTGGCTGGGCCGCTCGTACGAGGCCCAGGGGAAGGGGGCCGAGGCCAAGACCGCCTACCAGCACGTGACCGCGGTGAACATCCGGTTCCTCGACACCGCCGACCGGGTGAAGGCGCTCGCGTGACCAGCCCCGCCGCCTCGGTGACGCTGGCCGACGTGCAGGCCCCGGTGCGGGAGGGGCTCGTGCGCGCGCGCGACGAGATCCGCCGGCTCATCGAGGCCGATTTCCCGCTCATCGCCGAGGTGAACGGGCACCTGCTGCAGATGCAGGGGAAGCTCTTCCGCCCCACGCTGCTCCTCCTGGCCGACGCGGCGAGCGGCGCGCGCGACCCGCGGGCGGTGACCTTCGCGGGGATCATCGAGCTCATCCACCTGGCCACGCTGGTGCACGACGACGCGGTGGACCACTCGGTGCTGCGCCGCGGGATGCCCACGATCAACGCCCTGTTCAGCCACCAGGTGTCGGTGATCATGGGCGACTACCTGTACTCGCGCGCGGTGATCGAGCTGGTGCGGCTCCAGGACCTCGACGCGCTGGGGGTGCTCTCCCGGGTCACCAACGAGATGACCGTGGGGGAGATGCGCCAGCTCATCGCGCACGACGGGCTGGGCTTCGACGAGGCGGCGTACGACCTGCTCATCCGCAGCAAGACCGCCTCGCTCCTCTCGGGGGCGTGCGAGGTGGGGGCGCTGCGCGCGCCGGCGGCGTACCGGACGGCACTGCGCGAGTTCGGCGAGCACCTGGGGATGGCGTTCCAGGTCACCGACGACCTGCTCGACTACGTGGGGGACGAGGCCGAGACCGGCAAGCCGGTGGGGGGCGACCTCCGGGAGCACAAGGTGACGCTCCCCCTCATCGCGGCGCTGCCGCGCTTCACCCCGGCCGACCGGGCCGCCCTCGACGCCCTGATGGCCGACCCGGCGCCCACGGACGCCCAGATCGCCGCGGTGATCCGCGCGGTGGCGGCCCACGGCGGGCTCGACTACGCCCGCGAGCGCGGCCAGCGCCACGCCCAGGCGGCGGAGCAGGCGCTCGACCGCCTGCCGGCCTCCCCGGCGCGCGAGGCGCTCCGGGCCAGCATCCCCTACGTCCTGGAGCGGCGACGCTGATGGCCATCGGACCACGCCGGCCCCGGTTCTACCTGGGCGTGCTCGTCACCGGCTTCGTGACCGGGGGGTTCCTCAACGCCCTCCTGCAGCGCTTCCTCCCCGAGAGCGCGGCGAAGGACTTCTTCACCTACACCGTGACCCCGACGGTGGGGCCCGTGTCCCTGGACCTCCTCGTCGTTAGCTTTACCCTGGGTCCGGTGGGCATCCACGTGTCGCTCCTCAGCCTGGTGGGTGTGGTGCTGGCCTACCTGATGGCGCGTTCGCTCTTCTAGCTCCTGAGGTCTCTATGGGTAACCTCGGTTTCACCGAGATCCTGCTGATCGTGCTGGCGCTCCTCCTCCTCTTCGGGGCCAAGCGCCTGCCCGAGATCGGCAGCTCCATCGGCAAGGGGATCCGCGAGTTCAAGCGCAGCATCTCCGACGCCACCGACCCGCTCCCCCCGGGGGGCCAGGGCCAGTACCAGCAGCCCCCGCGCCAGTTCGAGGCGCCCCCCACCGAGCCGCCGGCGCAGGGAGGGCCAAAGCGGCTGTCGCAGTGAGGGGAGCAGAGGCGGAAGGCGCGTGAGGCGCTCGAAGTGATCAAGACGCTCGAGGCGCTCAAGACGCTCGAGACGCTCGAGACGCTTGAGATGGAGTAGGCAGGACGTAGAATCCCCCCGGAGACGTGGTCCCCGGGGGGATTCTTGCGTGCGCCGCTGGAGCGGCCCGCGCCCCTGCTACCTGCCCTGCGCGTCCGCCAGCTTCTCCGACTGCCGGAGGAGTTCCTCGCGGTGGTCGGCGATGGTGGCGTGCTCACGGAGGCCCTGGAGGAAGAGCCGCACCCGGTCCTGCTGGGCGAGGCGCACCGCGCGGGCCTGGAGCTCGTCCTTCTGGCGCGCGAACTCGGCCGAGTCGGCGGGGGTGTGGGCCACCCCTTCGAGCACGAAGTAGCCGTTGGGCGTGTCGAGGAGGCCGGTGCGCTGCCCCGGGGCGAGGGCGAAGGCCGCGCCCACGAGGGTGGCGTCGGAGATCGGGGGGTTGAGCCGGGTGAAGGGCCCCATCACCTGGTGCCGGAGGCCCAGGGCCCGCGCGGCCATGTCGAGGGTGGCACCCTCGTTGAGGCGCTTGAGGACCTGCTCGCCGATGGCGCGCGCGGCCACCCACTTCCGGGCGGCGCGGGCCTCGCGCTCCACGGCGGGGCGGATGGCGGCGAGCGGGGGCACCCCCGCCGGCACCAGGCTGTCGATCCGGAAGAGATAGAGGAAGTCGGGCGTCTCCTCGATCTCGCCGATGGCGCCGGCGGTAGCCTTCTGGAAGACCCAGGTGGCCACGTTGGGGACCACGTTGGTGCCGGCCTGCACCGAGGTGCCGCGCTGCACCGGGAGGGTGCGCCCGACCCGGAGGCCGAGCACGCGGGCCACGGTGTCGAGGGCGGGGCCGTCCACCCGGTCGGCGGCGAGCCGCTCGAGGGTGTCGGCCAGGGCGTCCACGCGGTCGCGATGGGCGCCGGCCAGGTCGATCCGGATCAGGATGTGGCGGCCGGAGACGGTGCTGTCCTTGCGGCTCTTGACCTCGAGGATGTGCCAGCCGAAGGTCGTGAGGAAGGGCGCGGAGACCTGCCCCACGGGGAGGCGGAAGGCCACCGAGTCGAACTCGGGCACCATCTGCCCGCGGTGCCACTCGCCGAGGTCGCCGCCGTTGGCGGCGGAGCCGGGATCCTCGGACTCGCGCCGGGCCACGTCCTCGAACTTGGCGCCGCCCAGGATCTCCGCGCGGGCGGCCTGGATGCGCGCCAGCGCCGCCGCGGTGTCGGCGGCGTCGGGGGTGCGCGGGATCTCGACGTAGCTCAGGAACGCCGTCTCGGGACGCTTGAAGTCGTCCTGGTGGGCGCGGTAGTACGCCTCGACGTCGGCGTCGGTGAGGGTGACGGCGCTGTCGGGGACGACGTTGGCCGGGATGATGCCGAGCACGTCCACTTTCACCGTCTCGTGCTCGTCCCGGTACTGGCGCCAGAGCGCCGGCTCGGGGACGAAGACGTCGGCGGTGACCACCCGGAGGAGCTTGGAGCGGAGGATCTCGTCGCGGTAGCGCGACTCGAGCTGGGGGATGACCTGCGCCGCGGCCGCGGTGCCGAGCCAGCGCTGGTACTTCTCCATGTCGAACTGTCCGTTGGTCTGGAACAGCTCGTTCTGGGCCAGCTCGGGGAGGGGCGTGGTGCGGATCGCGTCGGCCAGCTCCTGCGGCGTGACGCTCAGGCCGCGCCGGCGGTACTCGGACTCGAGCACGGCGGCGTCCACCCACTGGTTCCAGACCTGGTCACGGATCCGGGCGTAGTCGTCCGCCCCGAGCGAGGCCTGGGCCTGCTGCTGCTGTTGGGAGCTGGCCTGCTGCACCATCAGCTCGTACTGGCGGGAGTCGAGCTCCTGGCCGTTGACCTCGCCGGCCGCCTGGGGACGGGAAAAGCCCCCGCTCCCGGTGATGCCGCTGAGGTCCACGACGAGCCAGACCAGGAAGGTGACGCTGACCAGGGCCACGAGCGGGCCCGCAAGCTTGCGGAAGAAGTTCATTGGTCTCCGCGGGGTGGGACGGCCACTACGAAGGGGCGCAAAAAGAGCCCCAAGTCTAAGCGCGACAACCGCTAATCTCAAGCCGAACGGCCCCCGGCGTGGTTGACACGGCCCCCACCCGCGGGTACTCTATTAGTTCAATCCCCACAACAACTTAGAGCGATACCATAGGCATGGCCGCCAGCGAGATCGAGAAGCTCGAACGCCTCGTGCGGGAGAATCCGAAGGGGCGGCTGTTCGCCTCCCTGGCGGACGCGTACCGCAAGGACGGCCAGTATCAGCGCGCCCTGGACGTGCTCGAGGGGGGGCTCCAGAACCACCCCGACTACGTCTCGGCCCGGGTGGTGCTCGGCCGCGTGCACATGGCGATGGGGGACAACGCCAAGGCCCGGGAGGCCTTCGCGCGGGTGGTGGAACTCGACCCCGAGAGCGTGATCGCCCTCAAGGCGCTGGCCGACCTGGCCGAACAGGATGGCTCGGCCCAGGAGGCGGTGCGCTGGTCGTCCCAGCTGCTCACGGTGGACCCCGGGAACGACGAGGCCCAGAAGCAGATGGAGCGGCTCCAGGCCGCGGCCCCCGCCGAAGCCCCGGCCGAGGCGGCGCCCGCCGCCCCCGAAGCGCCCGTCGCCGAGATCCTGCCGGAGCCCCCCGCCGCGGCGCCCCGCGCCTCGCTCGGGCTCTCGTCGCTGGAGCTGATCGTGCCGCCGGAGGAGCCGGCGATGGAGCCCCCGCCGCCCCCTCCGCCCGCGGCGAGCGAGGAACGCACCGTCCCGACCCCCTTCGTCCCGCCGACGGTGGCGGGCGGCGCGCCGGCGTTCATCGCCGCGGAGGAGCCGCTGGCCCAGGAGCCGGAGCCGCTCCCGGTGGAGCGGATCAGCGACGAGGCGCAGACCGAGGCGATCGCCGCGCAGGTGTCGCCGATGGACGCGCTCGAGCCGACCAGCTTCGAAGGGCCGTCGGCGGAAATGCCCACCGAGCGGCTGGCGGGGCTCGATCTCGGGATGAGCGAGGCCGAGGCGGCGGCGATCCCCGCGGCCTCGGGCTTCGAGCCCACCGCGGGGCCGCTCGACGTCACCGATGCGCCGCGTACCTCCGTGACCGGCCTCGAGAGCATCAGCGGGGAGCCGGCCGCGCCGGTACCCGGGCCGGAGCCCCAGCCCGAGGCTGCACCGGAGCCGGAGCCGGAGCCGGTGCCCGCCGCGCCGCTCGACTTCGTGTCCGTCCCGGGCGAGGACGAGCTGGAGCGGGAACAGGACATCGAGCTCTCCGGGGCGGGGACGAACGAGTTCCAGGAGGCGTCGGCGGCGGAGATGCTGCAGGCGCGGCTGAGCGGACCCAATCAGTTCCAGGTGCCGTCCGACGCCGAGACGCTGGGGATGGGTCAGGAGGAGGCGGCACCGCCGCCGCCGGTGGCCGAGGAGCCCGAGCCCGCCGTGGCGGAGCCGGAGCCGGTCTTCACCGAGGCGATGGCGGAGCTGTACGCGTCGCAGGGGCACCTGGTGCAGGCGCTCGAGGTGTACCGTGAGCTGATGGCGCGCGACCCCGATGGCGGGCGGTTCGCGGCGCGGGTGGTGGAGCTCGAGATGTTCGTGGGGGGCGCGCCGGCCCCGGCCGCGGCCTCTGGCGTCACGGTGGGGGAGTGGCTGGCGGGGGTGTTGAGCGCGCGGCTCCCCTCGGGCGCGAGCGCGCCGCTCCCGGTGGCCGAGGCCCCCGCGCCGGAGCCGCTGCCGGAGCCTGTGGCGGAGGCCGCCCCCGAACCGCCGCCGGCGCCAGAGCCGGCGGCCGAGCCGGCGCCGGCGCCGGCCTCCCCCGGGGCGCCGACGCGCCCGGCGAGCGGGAGCTTCTCGCTCAACAACGTCTTCGGTGAGGGGGGAGCGCCGGCGGGGGGGAAGCCGGGTTCGTTCGACGACTTCTTCGGGGCACCCCCGCCCGCCGCGGCCCCCGCGCCGACGGAGCCGCCGGCCTCGCGCACGACGCGCCCGTCGAACACCCCCCCGTCGCCCGACGACCTCTCGAGCTTCCAGGACTGGCTCAAGGGCCTCAAGCAGTGACCCGGGTCGCCGTCCTCAACGGTCCCAACCTCGACCTGCTGGGGGTGCGGGAGCCGGAGCGCTACGGGCGCACCACCTTCGCCGAGCTGGAGGCGCTGGTGCGGCGGGAGGCCGAGGCGCTCGGGGTGACGCTCGCCTGGCACCAGACCAACCACGAAGGGGTGTTCCTCGACACCCTGCGCGACCTGCGCGGCGCGGCGGACGGCTGCCTGATCAACGCCGCGGCGTGGACCCATACGAGCCTGGCGCTCCGCGATGCGGTGCTGGCGCTGCCGGTGCCGTTCGTCGAGGTGCACCTGACCAACCTGTTCGCGCGGGAGGCGGAGCGGCAGCGGTCGCTGATCGCCGACCGGGCGGTGGGGTTCGTGTGCGGGTTCGGGGTGCGGGGGTACGTGCACGCGCTGCGGGCGCTGGTGGAGCATCTCGGTGGCCGATCGTAGGCTGGAGCGGCAGGGGGCGCTGGCGGCGCTCTGCGAGGCCGAGGGGGTGGCGGGGCTCGTGGTGCAGTCGCTCCCCAACATCCGCTACCTGACCGGCTTCAGCGGCTCGGCGGGGCTCTGCCTGGTGGGGCGGGGGCAGACGGTGCTCATCACCGACTTCCGCTATGCCACCCAGGCCCCCCAGGAGTCGGCGACGGTGGCGCGGGTGGAGGTGGACCAGGTGAACATCTGGGACCGCCTCAAGCGGGTGGCGGCGGGGGCGCCGGGACCGTGGGCCTTCGAGTCGCACGTCGCGACGGTGGCGGAGCTGGAGCGGCTCACGGCGGCGCTCGGCGCCCGGCCCGAGCCGCGGGCGGGACTGGTGGAGCGGCTCCGGGAGCGGAAGGCGCCGGAGGAGGTGGCGGCGATCCGCGCGGCGGGGGCGCTGGCCGAGGAGGCGCTGGCGGAGGTCGTGGCGACGGTGCGGGTGGGGGAGAGCGAGCTGGTGATCGGGGCGCGGCTCGAGGAGGCGCTCCGGCGCCGGGGGAGCGAATGGCACCCCTTCCCGACGATCGTGGCGAGCGGGCCGCGCAGCGCGCTGCCGCACGCGCGCACGAGCCCGCGCGAGGTGGGGCGGGGGGAGTTCCTGCTGGTGGATTTCGGGGCCCAGCTCGGCGGCTACTGCAGCGACATCACCCGCACCTTCGTGGTGGGGGGCGCGCCCGACGAGCGGCAGCGGGCGGTGTACGAGGTGGTGGAGGAGGCGGCGCGGCGCGCGCGCGAGGGGGTGCGCGCGGGGATGACCGGCCGCGAGGGGGACCAGCTGGCGCGCAAGCCGATCGCCGAGCGGGGATATGGCGAGGCGTTCGGGCACTCGCTGGGGCACGGGCTGGGGCTCGAAGTGCACGAGGCGCCGCGGTTGTCGCCCACGGCCGAAGGGGTGCTCCCCGCCGGCGCCGTGGTGACCATCGAACCGGGCGTCTATCTTCCGGGCTGGGGCGGGGTGCGCCTGGAGGACGACGTGGTCCTCCATCCCGAGGGCGCCGAGTCCCTGACCCATTTCGAACGATCACTGACCATCCTGGGTTGACACCGACGATGCCGAAAGCACCGGCCAAGGGCGCCGCGTCCGCGAGCGCCGAAACGCGCGACCTCACCATCCTCAGGGAGATGGTCGCCCTGCTCGACGCCTCCAGCGCGCTGACGCTGCGCTACCAGCGGGGGGAGGCCTCCTACGAGGTGAGCCGCGCGGGGACGGCGGCGGCCCCCGCCCTGCCGGCGGTGGCGCACGCCCCGGTGGCGCATCACGCCCCGGCGCCCGCGGCGGCCCCGGCGGCCGCCCCGGCGGCGGCGGCGCCCGCGCCGGCCAGCCACCTCAAGGAGATCAAGTCGCCGATGGTGGGGACGTTCTACTCGGCGCCGGAGCCGGGGGCGGCGCCGTACGCCGCGGTGGGGACGCGGGTGAAGGCGGGGCAGGTGGTGTGCATCATCGAGGCGATGAAGATCATGAACGAGATCGAGGCGGAGGTCTCGGGGGTGGTGACGGAGGTGTGCGCCACGGACGCGGCGCCGGTGGAGTTCGGCCAGGCGCTCTTCCGGGTGGACCCCAATGGCTGAGGCGCCGGCGGGGGCCCCGGCCGCGGCGGCGGCGGGGGGCTTCGACTTCAAGGCGGCCATCTCGCAGATGGTGCAGCGGGGGGGCTCGGACCTCCTGCTCAAGGTGGGGCGCCCGCCGACCATCCGGCTCAACGGCGACCTGACGCCGCTCGAGATGGCGCCGATGAAGCCGGAGGACCTGAAGACGCTGGCGGAGAAGATCATGACGCCGCGGCAGGTGAAGGAGTTCGCCGAGCGCAAGGAGGCGGACTTCGCCATCGGCGTGCCGGGGGTGGGGCGGTTCCGCACCAACGTGTACCAGCAGCGCGGCACGCTGGCGTTCGCGTTCCGCGCCATCCCGTACGAGGTGAAGACGATCCGCGAGCTCAAGCTCCCGCCGGTGCTCGAGGAGATCGCGCTCAAGCCCCGGGGGCTGGTGCTGGTCACGGGCGTCACGGGCTCGGGCAAGTCCACCGCGCTCGCGGCGATGATCAACCACGTCAACCAGAACGAGCGGGTCAACATCATCACGATCGAGGACCCGATCGAGTTCCTGCACCGCGACCAGCAGAGCAACATCTCGCAGCGCGAGGTGGGCACCGACACGCTCTCGTTCCAGAGCGCGCTCAAGTCGGTGCTGCGCCAGGACCCCGACGTCATCCTGATCGGCGAGATCCGCGACAAGGAGACGCTGGACACCGCGCTCAAGGCGGCCGACACGGGCCACCTGGTGTTCTCGACGCTGCACACCACCGACGCCACCCAGACCATCAACCGCGTCATCTCGTTCTACCCGCCGCACGAGCACGCCGAGGTGCGCTCGCTGCTCAGCACGGCGCTGGCGGGGGTGGTCTGCCTCCGGCTGGTGCCCAAGAAGGACGGCTCGGGGCGGGTGCCGGCGTGCGAGGTGCTGGTGAACACGGCCGCGGTGGCCGAGAACATCCGCGACCTCGAGAAGGCGCTCGCCATCCCCGACCTGATCGCCGAGGGGACGGTGAGCTACGGGATGCAGTCGTTCGACCAGTCGCTCATGACCTGGTACCAGCAGGGCGTGATCTCGTACGAGAGCGCGCTCTTCTACGCCACCAACCCGAGCGAGTTCGCGCTGCGCGCCTCGGGGATCGGTTCCGCGTCCGACCGCACCTTCAGCGACATGCAGGGGGGCGCCGGGGGCGGCCTCGAGGGGCTCACCGCCTGATGTTCACGAAAGTCCTCATCGCCAACCGGGGCGAGATCGCGCTCCGGGTCATCCGCGCCTGCAAGGAGCTCGGCCTCGAGACGGTGGCCGTGTACTCGCAGGCCGACCGCGACTCGCTCCACGTGCGCTTCGCGGACGACGACGTCTGCATCGGGCCCGGCCCCTCGCGCGAGAGCTACCTCGTGGTGCCGCGGCTCATCGCGGCCGCCGAGATCACCGGCGCCGACGCCATCCACCCCGGCTACGGCTTCCTGGCCGAGAACGCGGAGTTCGCCGAGACGGTGAAGGCCTCGGGGCTCACCTTCATCGGGCCCACCCCCGACCAGATCCGCGCGATGGGGGACAAGGCCACCGCGCGGCGGCTGGCCAAGGAGGCGGGGGTGCCCACCGTGCCCGGCTCCCCCGACACGCTGCAGGACCTCGACGAGGCGCTCCGGATCGCTGGCGAGATCGGCTACCCGGTGATCATCAAGGCCACGGCGGGGGGCGGCGGGAAGGGGATGCGGGTGGCGCGGAGCGCCGAGGAGTTCGCGCAGAGCTTCGGGCTGGCGCAGAACGAGGCGCTCTCGGCGTTCGGCAACGGGAGCGTGTACGTCGAGAAGTACCTGGCCCGCCCGCGGCACGTCGAGATCCAGGTCATGGGCGACCAGCACGGCAAGGTGGTGCACCTGGGCGAGCGCGACTGCTCGGTGCAGCGCCGGCACCAGAAGCTCATCGAGGAGGCGCCGAGCCCGGCGCTCTCGGAGGAGCTGCGCCAGCGGATGGGCGCCGCCGCCGTGCAGCTGGCCAGCGCCATCGGCTACGTGGGCGCGGGGACGATCGAGTTCCTCCTCGACGAGGACGGGTCGTTCTACTTCATGGAGATGAACACCCGCATCCAGGTGGAGCACCCCGTCACCGAGATGGTGACGAGCTTCGACCTGGTGAAGGAGCAGATCCGGGTGGCCGGGGGCGAGAAGCTCTCGTTCCTGGGCGACGGCCTGCGGCTCCGCGGGCACGCCATCGAGTGCCGCATCAACGCCGAGGACCCGTACCGCAACTTCCAGCCCTCGCCCGGGCTCATCACGGCGTACCATCCGCCGGGGGGGCCGGGGGTGCGGGTGGACAGCCACGTGTACGCCGGGTACCAGGTGCCGCCGTTCTACGACTCGCTGCTGGCCAAGGTGATCGTCCACGGCAACAGCCGCGCCGAGGCGCTCACGCGGATGGTCAACGCGCTCAACACCTTCGTGCTCGAGGGGGTCACCACCACGATCCCGTTCCTCGTGCGCGTGCTGCAGCACCCCGACTTCGTGGCCGGCAAGGTGGACACGAAGTTCCTCGAGCGGGAGCCGCACCTCCTCCGACCGGCGGAATGAGGGTCGACGTCGCCTTCACGCCCCGTGACCTCGACCCCGGGGACGTGACGGGGCGGACGGTGGTGGTGATCGACATCCTGCGCTTCACCACCACCGCCTGCGCCGCGCTCCACGCCGGCGCCCGCGCCGTGATCCCGGTGGCGAGCACCGAGGAAGCGCTGCAGCTGGCCCGCACCCTCGGGCCGGCCGACGTGCTGCTCGGCGGGGAGCGCGGCGGGCGGCGCATCGAGGGATTCGCCCTCGGCAACTCCCCGCGCGAGATGACCCCCGCCGCCGTGGGCGGCAAGCTCCTCGTGATGACCACCACCAACGGCACCCCGACGCTCCTCGCCACCCAGGGCGCGGAGGCGGTGTACCTCGGCGCGGCCGTGAACCTCACGGCGCTGGCCGGGCGGCTCCGCCCCGTGGTCGAGGGCGGCGGCGACCTCCTCGTGCTCTGCAGCGGGCGCGAGGGGAGCTTCGCGCTCGAGGACGCGTACTGCGCCGGGCGCGTGGTGGAGGCGGCGCTCGGCGGACGGCGGCGGTGGCGCGGGCTCAACGACGGCGCCATCGCGGCGCTCGACCTGGTGCGCCGCTACGGCGCGCGCTGGGAACGGCCCCTCGGCACGAGCGCGGGGGGGCGGGCCCTCGCCGCCATCGACCTGGCCGAGGACGTGGCGGCGTGCGGCGCCGCCGACACCGCGCCCGTGGTGCCGCTCTTCTCGGAGCGGCGCATCCGCCTGGCCCCGGCCGCGGAGGCCGCGTGACCCCCGACGCCCGGCGGCGCATCGGCGCGGTGGCGGCGCTCGTGCTCGGGCTCTCGCTCGGGCTCGCGCTCCTCCCCATCCACGACCCCGCCACCGTCCCCGCGGTGGTGGGACGCTGGCTCTGGCGCTACTTCGGCCTCGGCGCGGTGGGATTCCCCCTCCTCGGCGTCGGCGTGGCGCTGGCGGGATTCGGCTGGGTGGAGCGGCTCGACATGCGGCGCACCGCGCTGCTCGTGACCGGGCTCGCGGTGCTCCTCCCCTTCTTCGTGGGCGCCATCGCGCGGCTCCCCGGCACGGCGTTCGACCCGGAGCTGGGGGAGTGGAGCGTCTGGGCACGGCTCGTGGGGATCGTGCCGGGGTTCTTCGCCGACGCGCTCACGGGGGTGCTGGGCCGCCCCATCACGGTGCTGGCGGGGTTCCTGCTCCTCACGGTGCTCACGGTGCTCACGGTGGGATGGCATCCGCTGGCGCGGTTCGAGCGGAGGGGCGCGGAGGCGCAGGGGCGCGGAGGCGCGGAGGCGCAGGGACGCAGGGGCGCAGGGACGCGGGGACGCCGGGGCGCAGAGGCGCAGGGGGAGGGGGCCGAGCCGCGGTTCGAGCCGGCGGTGCAGACGAGCGTCGTGGAAGTGGAGGAGCTCGACGCCGAGGCGCCCGCGTCCCGGCCCCGCAAGCCCGCCAAGCCGCGCAAGCCCGCGCGGACCAAGCCCGCGCCCGCGGTGGCGGAGGGGGAGCCGCTCGACCCGGGCGACCGGTGGGAGGTGGACCTGCTCACCCCGCACCAGCCGGCGGTGGACCCGGCCCAGCTGCGGGAGGAGCTCAAGCAGCTGCAGGTGCGGCTGCAGGAGACGCTCGCCACCTTCGGCGTGCAGGCGCGGGTGGAGGACTTCACCAGCGGGCCGGTGGTGACGCAGTTCTACGTGCGGCTCGAGGCGGGGGTCAAGATGAACCGCCTCGTGGCGCTGGCCGACGACCTGGCGCTGGCGATGAAGGCGCGCAGCATCCGGGTGGCGCGGGTGCCGGGCTCGGACGTGGTGGGGATCGAGGTGCCCAACCCCCGGAGCGAGTTCGTGCGGCTCCGCGAGATCCTGGAGAGCGAGGCGTGGGAGGGGGAGGAGCGGGTGCTCCCGATCGCGCTGGGGAAGGACGTCGAGGGACGCGCCATCGTGGCCGACCTGGCCAAGATGCCGCACCTCCTCGTGGCGGGCGCCACCGGCACGGGGAAGTCGGTGGGGATCAACACGATCCTCACGAGCCTCATCTACCGCTACCAGCGCAAGGAGGAGCTCCGGCTCCTGCTGGTGGACCCGAAGATGGTGGAGCTCTCGATGTACAACGTGCTCCCCCACCTGCGCCACGCGGTGGTGACCGACACCAAGGACGCGGCGACGGCGCTCAACTGGGCGGTGCGCGAGATGGAGCGCCGCTACCAGCTGCTGCAGGTGAACGGGGCGCGGAACCTGGCCGACTTCAACCGCAAGGTGGAGGACGGGAAGCCGCTCAAGCCGATCCCCAAGCCGAAGCAGACCCTCGCGACGATCAGCGCCCAGGAGGAGACCACCCCCGCCGAACCCCCCGAGCCCGAGGTGTACGACGAGGGGAAGCTGCCGCTGGTGGTGATCGTGGTGGACGAGCTGGCCGACCTGATGATGACCGTGCGCGCCGAGGTGGAGACGCCGCTGGCGCGGCTGGCGCAGAAGGCGCGCGCCATCGGGATCCACCTGCTGCTCGCCACCCAGCGCCCTTCGGTGGACGTGCTGACCGGCCTCATCAAGGCGAACTTCCCGAGCCGCATCGCCTTCCGGGTGGCGTCGAAGACCGACAGCCGCACGATCCTCGACGGCAACGGCGCCGAGGCGCTGCTCGGCAACGGCGACATGCTCTTCCTGCAGCCGGGGCGCAACGAGCCGATGCGCATCCAGGGCGCGTACGTGAGCACCGACGAGACCGAGGCGGTGATGGGGTGGTACGAGGCGCGCCGCGCGGCGCTCCAGGGGGCCACCGAGCCCGACATCATCGCCGAGCAGCGGGCGTTCGAGGTGGCGGAGGCGGGGGGCGGCCCGGCGGGGGAGGGAGCGCAGGGGGACCGCGACCCGCTCTTCCGCCAGGCGGCGGAGGTCTGCCTGCAGCAGGGGAGCGGGTCCACGTCGCTGCTGCAGCGGCGGCTGGGGATCGGCTACGGCCGCGCGGCGCGGATCATCGACCAGCTGGAGCAGGGGGGGATCCTCGGGCCGGGGAGCGGGAGCAAGCCGCGCGAGGTGCTGATCGGGTTCGATCAGGTCGAGGAGTACACGAGCTAGGCGCGGTTCGGCAGCGACCCCAACGACGGCGGGGCCTGCCTTCAACACGAACGCACGGATCGACGGCGACACGAAGACGGATCCTTCGTGTGTTCGTCTGTTCGTGACTCCGTGTTGAGGGCAGGCCTTTCATCCATATCGGGTTCGATCACGTGGAAGAGGATACGACCTGACGCGGGCGGGCCGGAATCCCAACGACGGCGGGGTCTGCCTTCAACACGAACGCACGGATCGACGGCGACACGAAGAAGGACCATTCGTGTGTTCGTCTGTTCGTGACTCCGTGTTGAGGGCAGACCTTGCA
>DASTRQ010000009.1:0-2130 GCA_035761145.1 Gemmatimonadales bacterium | reverse complement strand
GATGGCCGCCGTGGGGAAGAACCTCCCCGTCGGCGTCGCCCTTTCCCTCTTCAACGACACGAGCCAGGAACTGGCCCGCCAGCTCGACGACCTCTTCCTGCGGGGCGGGATCGCCTTCGCGGCGGTGCTCCTGGTCCTGGTGCTGGCGCTCCGGCAGGCTCGCGCGGTGGCGCTGGTGATGGGGAGCGCCGCGGTCGCGATCGGCGCCACCAGCCTCGGCCTCTACGTGATGCACGTCCCGGTGAACCTCCTGACCCTCGCCGGCCTGGGGATGGGGATCGGCATCCTGGTGCAGAACGGCGTGGTGGTGGTGGAGCGCCTTCGCACCGAGCCCGACACCCCCGATGGGCGGGCCCGGGCGGGGCGGCGGATCGCCCCGGCGGTCCTGGGTTCCACCCTCACCACCGCGGTGGTGCTGGTCCCCTTTCTGTATCTGCAGGGCGACACGCGCGCCGCCTTCGTCCCGTTCGCCACGGCCTTCGCCCTGGCGCTCGGGAGTTCGATCGTGACCGCGCTCGTGATGGTGCCGGCGCTGGGGCGCGGGACCCGCTCCCACGCGGCGCGGCTCCCCCGCTTCGAGCGGGTCTACGCCCGCATCCTCTCCTTCGCGCTCCGCTGGCGCTGGGCCACGATCGTCCTCGCCCTCGCCGCCCTCGGCTGGCTCGGCTGGGCCTTCGTCCTCAAGGTCCCCAAGTCGTCCTTCGGCTTCTGGGGCGACCAGCCCACCACCGTCGGCGCGTCCCTCTCCTTCCCGCGCGGCTCCGACCCCGAGAGCCTTGACCGGGGCATGCGCGAATTCGAGTCCATCGCCGTGGGCTTCCCCGGCGTCGAGCGGGTGGAGACTTCGGGCACCCGCGACGGCGGATTCATGCAGGTCACCTTCGCCAAGGGGTCGGACCTCGGCCCCCTCCCCTACCAGCTCCAGGACGAGCTTACCCAGCGCGCCCTCCTCATCGGCGGGGCGCAGGTGAGCGTGCAGGGGAAGGGGCCTGGGTTCAGCGCCGGTTACGGCGGGGGTGGCTTCTCCAGCTTCCGGATCAAGGTCCTCGGCTACTCCTACTTGGGGGTGGAGCAGCTGGCCCGGGACCTCAAGACCCGGCTCGAGCGGATCCCGCGCGTGCGGTCCGTGGACATCAACGCGGGGGGCTTCGGCTGGGGAGACGAGAAGTCGTACGTCGTGACCCTCACGCCCGATCGCGACGCGCTGGCGCGGAACGGGATCACCGCCGTGCAGTTCGCCGGGTCGGTGGCGCGCGAGGTCAACGGCCCCGTCGGCGCCGACCGGATCACCCTCGGCGACGAGGAACTCGTGCTGAGCCTCAAGGCCGCCGGGGCCCGGGAGCGCTCCCTCGACGAGCTCCGCGCCGCGCCGGTGCCCAATCCCGCCGGCGCGCCCGTGCCGGTGGGCGCCCTGGCCAAGGTGGCGGAGCGTGAAGGAGTCTCGCGGATCGAGCGGGAGGACCAACAATACGTCCGGGTCGTCGGCTACGACTTCCGGGGCCCCGACAAGCTGGCGCAGCGCGTCCACGAGGCGTTCATGAAGTCGATCAGCGTCCCACCCGGGTATCAGGTGGGGGACGACGTCTTCGACTGGCAGGGCGACCAGAGCGAGCACGGACTCTGGCTCGTCTTCGGGGTCGGCATCCTCCTGGTGGTCCTCTCGGTGGCGCTGGTCTTCGACTCCGTCTGGGCCACCGTGATGGTGATGCTCGACCTCCCGCTCGCCCTCGCGGGAGTGGCGGCGGCATTCTGGCTCGCCAAGGCGAGCTTCACCCGGGAGGCGGCGGTGGGCGTGATCCTGGTGGCGGGACTCGCCGTCAATCACTCCATCCTGCTCGTGGACGCGGCCCTGGCGAAGCGGCGGAGCGGCGGAGCGCGCGCTCGCCTCTCCGTCCGGTCGATCGTCTCCGCCTGCCGCGACCGCGCCGGTATGATCGTACTCGTCACCGCTACCACCCTCGCCAGCCTGATCCCGCTCGCCATCGGCTCGGCGACCAACACGCTCTTCGGCGCCATCGCGCTCGCCACCGCTGGCGGGGTCATCGCCAGTACCCTGGGGGCGATGCTCGTCCTCCCGCCGATCCTCCTGCCGCTTCGGCGGCCCCCTCCCCGGGCGCGCTGACCGCGGCC
>DASTRQ010000008.1:0-9908 GCA_035761145.1 Gemmatimonadales bacterium | reverse complement strand
CCCACCCGCCCTACCCGCCTACCCGCCTGATCAACGCTTCCATATGCCCCAGGTACCGTTCGAGCGCCTTCCGCCCGGCGGGGGTGAGGCGGTATTCGGTCTTGGGGATGCGCCCTTCGAACTGCTTGCGGCACTCGACGTAGCCGTGCTCCTCGAGCTTGCGCGCGTGGACCGAGAGGTTGCCGTCGGTGGCGTTGAGGAGCGCCTTGAGCTCGTTGAACGTGAGCGTGTCGTGCACGGCGAGGGCGCTCACGATGGCGAGGCGCACCCGTTCGTGGATGACGCGGTCGAGGGCGAGGGGGGCGGTGTCGTCGCCGGCCACCTTGTGGAGCTGGGGCTGGGGGGGGACCGCCGGCTGGGGCTTGAGGGCGCGCTTAGCCACCGTGCCTCCGCGCGATGAAGAGTCCGAACCCGATCTGCAGCCCGCCGAAGCCGAGGGCGAGGAGCAGGTCTCCCGAGACCTGGGGGGCGAGGAGGGCCACGGTGCCGAGGAGCATGAAGCCGAGCCCCATCAGGGGGACGGCGCGGACGGAGAAGGCGCCGGCGGTGACGACGCCCACGCCGTAGAGCAGGAGCCAGAGCCCCGGGAGCACCTGGGGGGCGCGGCTGTCGGGGAGCCACATCCCGCCGCGGTCGGCGAGCGCCACGGTGAGCACCGCGCCGGCGAGGATGGCGGGCCAGAAGCCGAGGAGGAACTTGCGCGCGGGGATGCTGAGCACCGGGCCGTCCCCCGCCCGCAGGCGCATCTTGCGCACCATCATCGCGGTGCCGACGGTGGCGCCGAGGAGCGCCTCAAGGAGCCAGACGCCGAGCCAGCTGATGGCGTTCCCCTGCAGGTGGGCGAGCCCCGCGGCGCCGAGCGCCGTGGCGCCGATGATCACGAGGCCGAGCCCCGGCACGTCGGTGAACGACGCCGCCCCCTCCATCGTCCGGCGGATGAAGGAGAGGTCCTGGAGGGCCCGGTCGTGCAGCGCGGGAGGCTCCGGGCGGGGGCGCAGGGGGGCGGCCATATGGGGAGAAGATAGGAAGAGACCCGGGGTGGCGTCAAGTGCTTTGTATTGTAAAGCACGGCACCGGCCGGCGCTACGGAAGAGAGAAGGGAGAGGAGGGATGCGTATCGCGCCGCGGGTCAGCGGCGGACCCAGCTGCCGGTCGGGACGAGGAGGGCCACGGCCCCTTCGGGGTCGAGCGGCTGGCTGAAGCGCCACCCCTGGCCGTAGTCGCAGCCGAGCTGCTGCAGGAGGGAGTGCTGGCGCGGGGTCTCGATCCCCTCGGCGATGACGCTCATCCCGAGCGTCTTGCCGAGCGTCACGATGGTGCGGACGATCTCGGGGTTCTCCCCCGGCGCGCCGAGGGCGCCGATGAAGCTCCGGTCGATCTTGAGCGCGTCGAGCCGGAAGCGCTGGAGGTAGCTGAGCGAGCTGTAGCCGGTGCCGAAGTCGTCCACCTGCACCTGGACGCCGAGCTCCTTCAGCGCGCGCAGGGTGCGCACGCTCGCCTCGGCCTGGGTCATGATCGTGGTCTCGGTGATCTCGAGCCGGAGGCTCCCCGGGGGGAGGGGCTCGGAGCGGAGCACCTCGGCCACCTCGTCCACCAGCTCCTGGCGCTGGAACTGCCGGGGGCTGATGTTGACGCTCATCGAGAGGGGGCCGTAGTCGGGGACCTCCTCGAGCCAGCGCCGCAGCTGGCGGCACGCCTCGAGGAGCACCCAGCGCCCCAGCGCGTGGATCAGCCCGGTCTCCTCGGCCAGGGGGATGAAGTCCTCGGGCCCCAGGAACCCGCGGTCGGGATGCCGCCAGCGCGCCAGCGCCTCGAACCCGACGACGCGATTGGTGGCCAGCGCCACGATCGGCTGGTAGAAGAGCACCAGCTCCTGGCGGTCGAGGGCGCGGCGCAGGTCGGTCTCGAGCTGCAGCTGGCTCACCACGTCCTGGCGCATCCCCTCCTGGAACAGCTGGTGGCGCGCCTTCCCCGCCCCCTTGGCGCTGTACATCGCCGTGTCGGCGTCGCGCAGGAGGCTCTCGGCGCGGTCCTCGCCGGTCGAGACCGCGATGCCGATGCTGGCCGAGGTGTACACCTCCTGCCCCGCCAGGTCGAACGGCGCGGCGAGCACCGCCTGCACCCGGGTGGCGATCGACTCGGCCTCGGCCACGCCGTGCACCTCCTCGAGGAGGAGCACGAACTCGTCGCCGCCGAGCCGGGCCACGGTGTCGCCGTCGCGCGAGGCCTCCTCGAGCCGCCGGGCGATCTGGCGCAGGAGCTCGTCGCCCAGCAGGTGGCCCAGCGAGTCGTTGACCAGCTTGAAGCGGTCGAGGTCCAGGAAGAGCACCGCCGCGTGGCGGTCGCTCCGCCGGCGCACGCGCCGGAGCGCGTGGTCCAGGCGGTCCATGAAGAGCGCCCGGTTGGGGAGGTTGGTGAGCGGGTCGTGGAAGGCGTCGTGCAGGAGCTTCTCCTGCGTGGCCTTGCGCTCGGCGATGTCGGAGAGCGAGCCGGCGAGGCGGGTGGCCTGCCCCGTCCGGTCGCGCACGGCGAGGCCGCGCACCAGCACCCAGAGGTAGCTCCCCTCGCGGGTGCGCATCCGGTGCTCGTTCTGCAGGTGCGGGGTGAGCCCCGCCAGGTGGAGGTCGAGGTCCACCCGCAGCTGCTCGACGTCGTCGGGGTGCACCCGGCCGAACCACTCCTCGGGGCTCTCCCCCACCTCGGCGTCGGCCATGCCCAGCATCGTCTTCCACCGCTCGCCGTAGTGCACGGTGCCGGTGCGGAGGTCCCAGTCCCACAGCCCGTCGTTGGCGCCGCGGGCGGCGAGGGCGTAGCGCTCCTCGCTCTCGCGCAGCGCCTCCTCGGTGCGCTTGCGGGCGGTGACGTCGCGGCAGGTGATGATGACGCCGTCGATGGCGGGGTCGTCGAGCTGGTTGTTGGCGCTCACCTCGAGCGTGAGCCAGCTCCCGTCCGCGTGGCGCACCCGCACCTCGCTGTTGACCAGGGTGCCCGGCACCGCCAGCACCTCGCGGAACCGGGCGCGCGCGCGCGCGAGCTGCTCGGGGTGCACCAGGTGCACCACGTCGCGGCCCAGGAACTCCTCGGCCCCGTAGCCCAGCACCCGCTCCACCGAGCCGCTCGAGTAGCGCACCCGCCCCTCGCGGTCGAGCACGAAGACCACGTCGAGCGCGTTGGCCAGGAGGCTCTGGAAGTAGCGCTCGCTCGCCTTGAGCGCCTCCTCGGCGCGGAGCTGGCGCGAGATGTCGCGGTAGGTGCCGAGCACCCCGACCTGGCGCCCGTCCACGATGATGGGGCTGCCGAGCACCGAGACGGCCACCTCGCTCCCGTCGCGCCGGCGGCGCACCGTCTCGATGCTCACCGTGCGCCCCTCGGCCGCCTGGCGGGTGATCCGCTGGGCCTCGTCCTGCCCCGGCGCCAGGAGCTCGTCCACCGAGCGGCCCTGCGCCTCCGCCTGCGTCCAGCCGAACAGCCGCGTGAACTCGGCGTTGACCCGCTGCACCCGGCTGGCGGAGTCCACGATGGCGAGCGCCTCGGGGGCGCTGTCGAGCAGCTGCTCGAAGTACGCCGTGTCGAGCCGGAGCTCCTCCGCGGTGCGGCGGTGCTCCACCACCAGGTGCCCGAGGGCGAAGGTGGCGCCGAGGGTGACGAGCGAGAGGAGGAACTCGGAGGTGACGTAGCCCTCTCCGCCGGTGAGCATCCCGCTGGCGTGCAGCAGGAGGTCGCCGGTGAGGAGGGCGAGGAGCACGGAGAGGACGCCGAGGCGCCAGTCCTGGAGCCGGCGGAGGAGCACCACCGACCACGCCAGGGCGGTCACGCGCAGGGCGAGCGAAACGACGAGGAGGGGGCTCAGTAGGGTGGGCCCGATCGGGAGTCGAGTTGTCAGAGGGGGTACCCGCAATGTAACGAACGAAGGGAGCCTCCCGATAGGGGGCGCGTGTGCGGCTCCCCCCTCCCCCGGACGTCCTAGCACCGGTACAATGAGGTCTCCGCCCATCCCGATCACATCGTGGCCATCCCCCGCCGGGCCCTTGCCGCCCTCCTCCTCCTCGCGGCGTGCGACCACACGCTGGCCTCGGAGCCGCGCGTGGCGGTGCAGGATTCGCTGGTGGAGCACGGCCCGCCCGAGCGGCTCACGGTGAGCCCGGGGAAGGACGCCACCCCGGCGTGGAGCCCCGACGGGCGGGGGATCTGGTACGCGTGGGAGCGGCTCGACCGCCGTGACCGCGACCTCTGCCTGGGGCGGCTCCCCGCCACCGGCGGCACCCGCACCGACGAGGCGTGCCGCCTCCTTCCCCCCGCGAGCCAGGACTCGGTGAACTGGTTCCTCTGGCCCGCGCCGCACCCCGACGGCCGGCGGGTGCTCTGGTTCCGCTGGTCGCAGATCCGCACGGCGCGCGCGGGGGGCCGGGGGGAGTTCGTCATCGCGCCGATCGACCGCCTGGCCGACCCGACCGCGGAGCGCGTGCTGCGCCGCTTCCCCTTCACCCCCGCGCCCCCCGACGGGCCGCTGCACACCTGGCCCGAGTCGCCGCAGTGGGTGGACGAGACGACGCTGGTGTACCTGGCCACCCAGCAGACGGTGCCGGGGAACACCGCGACGACGCAGGACACGATCTACCGCGGCATCGAGCTGGCCAAGCTCCTCCTGACCGCCGCGGACACCGCCAGCGTCACGCCGATCCCCGGGACCGACTCGGCGAGCGGCTTCACCCTGGCGCCGGGCGGGGTGATCTATTTCACCAAGCTCTTCGACGAGCGGGTGTACCGCACCACGCTGGCGGGGGGGGCGCGGGACACGGTCTTCGATTTCGGGGTCGCGGGCGTGGCGCGCGACCCGGTGTGGGACGGCGGGCGGCTCTTCGCGATCGTGGGGGGCGAGGTGCGGGACACCTTCCTGCAGAACATCGGCCACCTGCAGATCGACGGCGGCGGCGAGCTCTGGGTGGCCGAGGGGGGCGGCACGCAGCTGGTGGACGCCGGGCACCTCTGGCGCCACCCCGCGCGCGCCCCCGGCGGCGGCGCGCTGGCCCTGGAAGGGCGGGACCTGGCGAGCGGCGTGACTGACATCTACGTGGTGAGGATCCCATGACGGTGGGTGACGGGGTGCGCCGCGCGGCGCGCGCAGCGGCGGTCGCGGCGGCGGTGGCGCTGGCGGGGTGGGCGCGGCCGGCGGCGGCGCAGGTGAACGGGGCCATCACCGGCCAGGTGACCGACGCGATGACCGGCCGCGGCGTGGCGGGGGCGCAGGTGCGCATCCTGGGGAGCGCGCAGGGGGCGCTCACCGACAGCGGCGGGCGCTACCGCCTGCGCGAGATGCACCCCGGCACCTGGACGGTGCTGGTGATCCGGATCGGCTACCGCCAGGTGCGGCGCGACGACGTGGTGGTCAACGCGGGCGAGGTGCTGCGGCTCGACCTCGCGATGGCGCCGGTGGCGGTGCAGGTGGAAAGCCTCGTGGTGCGCCAGGAGCGTGACCCGATCCTCGACCCGCTGGCGCCCGCCGCCACCCAGCGCATCACCGCCAAGGACTTCCGCAACCTCCCCATCAGCACGGTGGAGGACGCCATCGGCCTCTCGGCGGGGACGGTGGACCAGAGCGTCCGCGGCGGGCGGCCGGGGGAGCAGGCGTTCGTGCTCGACGGCGTGGGGGTCAAGAACCAGCTCGACGCGAGCACCAACGGCCCCGGCTTCCGCATCCCTCCCGACCTGCTGCAGGAGGCGTCGCTGGTGAGCAACGGCTTCAGCGCGCGCTACGGGCAGGCGATCTCGGGGCTCATCAACGTCACCACCCGCGACGGCGGCGACCGCTGGAGCGGCCGCGCGGCGTACGAGACCGACCGCCCCGCCCCGACGTCGTGGGACTACGGCCTCGACCGGGTGGTGGTCTCCGCGGGGGGGCCGCTCCCCGGCGGCGCGCGGATGATGGGGGCGCTCGACCTCACCGGCCGGCTCGACGCCGAGCCGGTGAGCGCGCCCCTCCCGGGCGACCCGCGCGACCTCCGGCACGACTCCCCCCTCCTCCCCTTCAACGGCGGCGAGACCTACACCGGCGCGCTCAAGCTGGCGCTCCCGGTGGCGGGGCACGACGTGCGGCTCTTCGCGCTGCACACGCTGGAGCAGCGGCAGCTCTTCGACTACGTCTACAAGTACGAGGGCCGCTGGAGCCCGGTGCGCCGGGTGAGCGGCACCCTCCTCACCGCGCAGGTGCAGCACACCTTCGGCGCCGGCACCGTGGACCCGATGGTGCTCGACGCGCGCATCGGCTTCCTGGACCGCGACTTCCTCCGCGGCCAGAGCCGCGACCCCGCCGACCAGGCGTTCGGCGCGTTCACCTTCAAGCCCCTCCACATCGTGGGGGAGGAGCTGGCGCGGGCGCAGGACACCGCCGCCGCGCAGGGCCAGGTGCCCGGGATGCTCTCCCCCGACTTCAGCACCCGCACCCCGTACGGCGTCCCCGCCTTCTTCTACGGCCAGGGGGGACGGGGCGAGGTCTCGTGGAACCACTACCGCGAGGCGCGGCTGCAGCTCGACTTCACCAAGGGGCTGGGCCAGGGGGCCGACCTCCTCTTCGGCACCGACGTGGCACGGCAGCACGTGCAGACCTTCCAGCGCGTGCTGGGCTACCTCCCCGCCGGCTACGGCGACAGCGTCCCCCCGCCGGTGGCGAGCGACTTCTCCCCCCTCGCGCTCGGCGCGTACGTCGAGGGGCAGCAGCGCTTCGGCGACCTCGCGATCACGGCGGGGCTCCGCTTCGACCGCTTCGACCCCGGCACCGGCTCGCTCGCGGGGGTCAAGGCGCGCACCGCGCTCGGGCCGCGCGTGTCGTTCAGCACGGTGCTCAACGGCGCCACCGTGGTGGTGAGCTGGGGCCGCTTCGCCCAGGCGCCCGACTACCAGTACCTCGTGGACGCCGCGTTCGACGACACCACCCGCACCGGGCGCTTCCGCACCGGCAACCCCGACCTGGGCTACGAGACGGCCACGCAGTACGAGTTCAGCGTGCGCACCCGCCCGTCCCCCGTCACCAACCTGCGCGTCAACGTCTACGTCAAGCTGCTCGACGGGCTGGTGGCCTCGGTGCCGGTGGCGGTGAGCCCCGACTCCGCCGTCTTCGCCAACGCCGACTACGGCCGGGTGTACGGCGCCGAGGTGCTCTTCGAGCGCGAGGTGTTCAAGGGGTTCCGCGCGCGGCTCAACGGCACCCTGCAGAGCGCCCAGGCGAGCGCGTCGGACGCCTTCCGCCAGCGCGTCACGGTGGTCGATCCGGTGAGCGGCGACACCATCACCGCCAGCCGCGACCAGTTCCCGCTCGACTACGACCGCCGGCTCTCCTTCATCGGCGCGCTCGAGTACGAGACCCCCGGCACCCTCCCCTCCCCCGTGGCGGGGCTCTCGCTCGCGGCGATCGGCCGCTACGCGAGCGGCCTCCCCTTCAGCCGCACCAACGCCACCGGCGACACGATCATCGGTCCCCCCAACAGCCAGCGGCTGCCGGCGCAGCAGACCCTCGACCTCCTCGTGCGCCGCCCCGTGACGCTCGGCGGGCGGCACGGGAGCGTGTACCTCGACGTGCGGAACGCGCTGAACCGCAGGAACATCGTCGCGGTGCGGCGCGACACCGGGAGCCCCTACCTGGACGAGGCGAGCCTCGAGGACCGCGCGATGAACGCGTACCTGGCGCACCCCGAGGCGATCCCCTACGAGTCGCCCCGCTACCGGAGCTACGCCGACCTCGACCACGACGGGCTCATCGCGGGACAGGACGAGCTCTATCCGCTCTTCCTGGCCGCCGCGCGGGACGCGTTCCAGCCGACGTTCGCCTACGGCGCGCCGAGGTTGGTGCGGCTGGGGGTGGAATTGGAGTTCTGAGGGCGCAGGTCACCTCACCCCCTGTCCCCCTCTCCCTGGCGGGAGAGGGGGGACGTCCTCACACCTCGAGCGACTTCCGCACCGATCCCGCCTTGTAGCTCCCCACCGGTGCCCGGAATGGCACGGCGACCCGGTTCCAGGCGTTGATGGAGATGACCGCCAGCGTCAGGTCGGCCAGTTCCTTGGGCGGGAAGTGGGCCGAGGCCTCGGCGTACACCTCGTCGGGCACGCCGTGCGGGCCGAGCTCGGTGACCGCCTCGGTCCAGGCGAGTGCGGCGCGTTCGCGCGGAGAGAAGAAGGGGGTCTCGCGCCAGACGGGCACGGCGTAGATCCGCTGTTCGGTCTCGCCGTCGGCCCGGGCGTCCTTGGTGTGCATATCCACGCAGTAGGCGCAGCCGTTCATATACGAGGCGCGCAGCTTGACGAGCTCCAGCAGCGGGTGCTCCAGGCCGCAGCCGTTGACGTAGCGCGTCAGGTCGAGGAGGGGCTTCATTCCGAGCGGCGCGGTGGCGCCAAGGTCAAGACGACTTGTCACGAGAGTAGCTCCTGTCGTATTTGGTCGATGCCGGACTTCGAAGGTAAGACGGCAGATGGTGCGACGTGTGACAGGGTGTCACGGATCCGGGGGAAGGACGTCTTGGTAGTAGGAAGGGGGTCCGAAGCTCCCCCTGAGCGCGAGCGAATGGTCCGAGGCCCCAGGCCCCAAGCCCCAGGTCCCATCTGCAACCCATGACCGACCCCGCAGCCATCTTCGAGCCCTTCCGTCCCCGGCTCTTCGGCATCGCGTACCGGATGCTGGGGAGCGCCGCCGATGCCGAGGATCTTGTGCAGGAGACCTTCCTGCGCTGGCACGCGGCCGACCGGGAGGCGATCTCCTCCCCGGAGGCGTGGCTGGTGACGGTGGTGACTCGGCTCGCGATCGACGCGCTCCGCCGCGCCAGCGCCCAGCGGCTCGAGTATGTGGGGGAGTGGCTCCCCGAGCCGATCGCCACCGATCCTCCGTCGCACCCCGACCGGAGCGCCGAACTCGCCTCCGACCTCTCGATGGCCTTCCTGGTCCTGCTCGAACGGCTGGGGCCCGAGGAGCGCGCCGCCTTCCTCCTGCGCGAGGTCTTCGGGGTGAGTTACGCCGAACTGGCGCAGGTGATCGGCAAGAGCGAGTCCGCCACCCGGCAGGCAGTGCATCGGGCCCGGCTCCGGGTGCGGGGGGAGCGGGCCCGGGTGGCCGTGCCGGTGGAGACCACCGAACGCCTGGTCGAGGCCTTCGTTGCCGCCCTCCGGGCGGAGGACCGCGACGCGATGCTCCGCCTGGTGGCGCCGGGGGTCACCTTCACCTCCGATGGCGGGGGCCGAGTCTCCGCCGCGCGGCGCGTGGTCCACGGTCTGGAGCGCGTGGTGCGGCTCTTCCTGAGCCTCGAGCGGAAGTACCGGCGCGCCACCCGCCACGAGATCGGGTGGGTCAACGGCGAGCCGACGATCCTGACCTTCCACGGCGAACAGCTCTTCTTCACCACGTCGCTCGCGACCGACGGCGAGAAGATCGTGGCGTTCTACCGGGTGATGAACCCGGAGAAGCTGGGTGGGGTCGTGAAGAGCAGCGGCGAGGGGGACAGGGGGTGAGGCGGCGGAACGCAAAACTCCCCCTCCGCTCGACTGAGGGGAGGGGGAGTGCCGTGCTTCTGGTGCGCCTTACGCGCCTGACGCGACTCCGAACTTCAGTGGGCGATGAGGGGCTCGAACCCCCGACCTCGCGCATGTGAGGCGCGCGCTCTAACCAGCTGAGCTAATCGCCCGATTCAGGGAGCGGGAAAGTAAACAGGGGAGGGGGGAGAGGCAAGGCGCGGGAGGCGCGTAAGGCGCGTGCGGGGAGGGAGTTACGCGGGCGCAGGGACGCAGGGGGCCGGCGGGGTTCACCCCGCCGCATTCGTTGATGGGCGAGACCCGTAGGGGCGGGCCATGGCCCGCCCCTACCTCTTGCCTCACCCCCTGTCCCCTTGCGCGCGAACGCCTCACCCCCTGTCCCCCTCTCCGCATACGCG
>DASTRQ010000007.1:0-6279 GCA_035761145.1 Gemmatimonadales bacterium | reverse complement strand
GCTCGCCATCGGGTTCATCATCGCCAGCTACTCGGTGGCCCAGCTGATCTCGGCCCCGCTGTGGGGCCGGGTCTCGGATCGCTACGGGCGCCGACCCGCCCTGCTGATCGGGCTGTTCGGCTCGATGGTGGCCTATGTGGTCTTCGCCTTCGCGGGGAGTCTCTGGCTCCTGTTCCTGTCGCGGTTCATCCAGGGCGCGGGGGGAGGGACCACAGGGGTGGCCCAGGCGTATGTCACCGACACGGTGCGGCCGAACGAACGGGCCCAGGCCCTGGGCTGGCTCTCGGCCGCGACCGGGTTCGGGATCGCGATCGGGCCCATCATCTCCTCGTACAGCTCCCGCCTCGGGCCCCAGTATCCCGGTCTCGTCGCCGCCGTGATCTGCCTCGTGAACCTCGTCTTCGCGTGGCGCTGGCTCCCCGAGACCAACACCGAAGCCGTGCGCGCGGTGGCCAAGCCCCACAAACGGCCGGTCTGGCAGGGGGTCGCCGACGTGGCGGCCCACCCGTCCGCCCCCGTGTCGCGGATGATCTGGATCTACGGGATGGGGATGCTCGCCTTCACCTTCCTCACGGCGATCCTCCCCCTGTGGCTGGGCGCCGAGATGACCATTCACGGCCGGCCGATCAACGAGACGAACATCGGGCCGGTCTACACCTACATCGCGGGGCTTTCCTTCCTGATCCGGATCGTGCTGCTCGGGCCCATCGTCCGGCGATTCGGGGAGCTGGGGACCATCCGTCTCGGCTGCCTGGCGCTCATCGTCGGGTTCGTGGTGTACCCGTTCCAGCACTCTTGGCTCGGCCTCCTGCCGACGATGGCGCTGGTGCCGCTCGGGGCGGCCCTCATCTTCCCGAGCACCACCGCGCTGATGTCCCGCTTCTCGCCGAAGGACAGCGTCGGAGAGACGATGGGAGTGGCGCAAACGTTCGCCGGCGCGGCGCGGATCCTGGCCCCGGTCATCTCCACCGGGCTCTTCCAGCGCTATACCCATCAGACCCCGTTCTTCGTCGCTGCGGGGCTGGTGGTGGTGGCGAGCGTCCTGGTCCTCAAGGTGGATCCGGAGATGGCGGCGCCACCGCGGACCACGCCGGCGCCGGTCTGACGCGCCGCGACCCCGTCCTTCGGCCCGCGCTGGCACTCCCGGCGCGGGTCGGTACCTTTCGGGGGTGTCTCCCACCCGCGTGATCTTCCGATGAGCGACAGCGACCGCCTGGAGCGGCTGGAACAACGGGTCCAGCGCCTCGAACAATTGATGCGCCAGGTCCTCCACGCCCTGCCGCCCCGGGCCGGGGAGGCGGTCGCGCCCCCCGCCGCCGCGCCGATGTCCGAGGCGCCGCCCGGCGCCCCGCCGCCGCTCGTGCGCGCGCCCGCCACCCCTCCTCCGCCTGAACGGACCGCGCGGCCCGCGCTCGACGGCGAGCAGTGGGTGGGACAGCGGGGCCTGCTGGCGGTGGGGGTCGTGGCCGTGGTGCTCGCGGCGGGGTATCTCCTCAAGCTCTCGTTCGACCGCGGGTGGATCTCCCCGCTCGCCCGCTGCGTGGGGGGCGTGCTGGCGGGCGCCGGCATCGCCGCGGTCGGCTGGCGGCTCGAGCGGCGAGGCTACCGGACCTACGGCCCCGCGCTGATCGGCGCCGGCGCCGGCGTGATCTACCTTGCCGTCTGGGCGGCGAGCCGGCTGTATGGCTTCCTGCCGCCGGTCCCCGGGATCCTCGGGATGGCGCTCGTGGCGCTGGGGCTCGCGGCGCTGGCGTGGGCCACCGGGGTCGAGGCGCTGGGCGCCGCCGCCGTCGCGGGCGCCTTCCTCGCGCCCCTCGTGGTGGGGCAGGTGGAGCACGACGCCGACCGGCTCCTCGTCTACCTGGCGGCGATGGGATGGGCGATGGGGATCGTGGTGCGCCAGAACGGCTGGCGCCTCACGGCGCTCCTCCTCGGGGCGGGGTTCTTCGGCCTCGGCGTGCCGGCGGCGCACTCCGCCACGCCGCTCCTCGCCATCGCCTTCGGGGCGCTCGGCGGGGCGGGCGGGCTCTGGCTCGGCCTCGAACGCAACTGGTGGGAGACCCGCTTCCTGGCGTTCTGGGGCGGGTGGGGGTGCCTCATGGCCGCGAGCGACCCCGATACCGCCTGGCTCGTGCTTGGCGCCGGCGCGGTGCTCTCCGCGCCGGTGTGGCGCCGCGGCTGGCGGCAGGGGAGCTGGCCGTTCGTGGCGGGGGAGCGCGGGTGGCGCGCCTTCTTCCCGTCGCTCTACTTCTACGTCACCCCCCTGCTCCTGACGTGGGCGGTGGCGGCGCTCCCGGTCGAGGCGATCACCCATCACGTGGGGTACGCGTTCGGCGTCGTCGCCGCCGGGTACCTGCTGGCGGGGGTGGGGCCGGAACGGCGGGGCTTCGCCCTGGTGGCGACGGTCATCGCCGCGCTGGGCGTGCTGGCCGAGTGGGATGTGCGGGTCACCTCGGCGGGGGTGTTCGGGGTGCTGGCGGTGCTGTGGGGCGGGGTGGGCCTCGCCACCCGGCGCGACGACTGGAACCTCCACGCCTTCGGCACGCTCGTGGTGGGGCTCGTGGCGCTTTGGACCGGCGCCGCCGACCGGCGGCCCTATGACGAGCCGGCCTTCCTCGGGACGTGGGCGCTGGTGGCCACGGGGCTGCTGGCGGTGTGCGTGGGGCTGGCCACCGCGTTGGCCGCCCCGGACCCCGAGACCAGGCGCTGGCGGCCGGCGGCGCTCTGGGGAGCGGCGGGGCTGCAGCTCCTCTTCGGGGTCACGGGAGAGCTTCCGCGCTGGTTCCGCCTCCACCTGGCCGACCCCGCCGGGGCGCGGCTCGCGGGGGGCCTCTCGGTGAGCGCGTGGTGGCTCCTCTTCGCGGCGGCCTCGGTGCTGGTGGGGTTCCGTCGCGAGCTCCGCCCGCTCCGCCTGGCGGGGCTCGCGGTGGCGGGGCTCACGGTCACGAAGGTACTCTTCGTCGACCTGAGCGAGCTCGATGCGCTGTACCGCATCGGGTCCGTGTTCCTGCTGGGCCTCGTCTCCCTGCTCGTGGCCTGGGGATACCATCGTCGTGCCCGGGAGGGTGCGTGACCGTCCGTCCGGAACAGTTCGCCGCCGCCACGTGGGAGGAGGTGCGCTCGCGCTACGCCGAGCTCGCGGCGCGGCCGCTCGACGCCGCCAGCGCCCCCGCCTGGCTCGCCGACTGGTCCGCTTTCGAGGCGGCGCTCACCGAGGCGGCCGCGCTCGCGATGATCGCCTACACCTGCGACACCGAGGACGCCGCCAAGCGCGACGCCTACCTCCGCTTCTCGGGCGAGATCCTCCCCAAGGCGGAGGAGCAGAGCGTGGGGCTCCAGAAGCGGCTGGTGGCGCTGGGGTGGGTGCCGCCGGGGATGGAGCTCCCGGTGCGGCGCTTCCGGGCGCAGATCGAGATCTTCCGCGAGGCGAACGTGCCGCTGCTCGCCGAGGGGGAGACGCTCGGGAGCGAGTACCAGCAGATCACCGGGGGCTTCACCGCGACGTGGGAGGGGGAGGAGCTCCCGCTGCCGCGCCTCGCGCCGTTCCTCAAGTCGCTCGACCGCGACGTGCGTGAGCGCGCCTTCCGCGCGAGCACGGCCCCCTACGTCGGCGCGCGCGAGCGGCTGGCCGGGATCTTCGACCGGATGTACGCCCTCAGGCAGCGGATCGCCGCCAACGCCGGCTTCGCCGATTTCGAGGCGTACTCCTTCGCGGCCAAGCAGCGGTTCGACTACACCCCCGCCGACTGCCGCCGCTGGCACGACGCCGTCGAGGCCACGGTGCTCCCCGCCATCCGGCGGCTGCACCAGGCGCGCCGCGCCCGGCTCGGGCTCGAGGCCCTGCGGCCCTGGGACCTGCAGGTGGACCCGGCGGGGCGCCCGGCGCTCACGCCCTTCCGCGACGACCAAGAGCTCGCCGCCACCACCGAGCGGATCTTCCAGGGGGTGGACCCCGCGCTCGGCCGCGAGTTCGCCACGATGCGCGGCGAGGGGCTGCTCGACCTCGGGTCGCGGAAGGGGAAGGCCCCCGGCGGGTACTGCGAGACGCTCCACTTCCGGGGGCGGCCCTTCATCTTCATGAACGCGGCGGGGACCCCCGAGGACGTGATGACGCTCCTCCACGAGAGCGGCCACGCCTTCCACGCGTTCGCGGCGCACGCGCTCCCCTACGTCTGGCAGCGGGGCCCGACGATGGAGCAGGCGGAGCTCGCCTCGATGGGGATGGAGCTGCTGGCCTTCGAGGGGCTCCGGCGCGCCAACGGCGGTTTCTTCGACGAGGCCGAATGGGCGCGGGCCCGGCGGGAGCATCTCGAGGACACGCTGCTCACCCTGGCGCACGTGGCCTCGGTGGACGCCTTCCAGTCGTGGATCTACACCAGCGGCGAGGGGGCGGACCCCGCCGCGCGGGACCGGGCGTGGCTCCGGATCCGCGCGCGGTTCGATCCCGAGGTGGACTGGTCGGGGCTCGAGGCGGAGCGGGTTGCGCGCTGGTACCGGCAGCTCCACATCTTCCTGTACCCCTTCTACTACATCGAGTACGGCCTGGCCCAGCTCGGCGCGCTCCAGCTCTGGCGCAACGCCCGGCGGGACCACCCGGCGACGCTCCGGGCGTACCAGCGGGCGCTGGCGCTGGGCGGCACCGCCACCCTGCCCGAGATGTACCGGGCGGCGGGGGTGGAGCTCATCTTCACGCCGGGGCCGCTCCAGGCCCTGGTGGACCTGGTCGAGGGGGAGCTGGCCCGCCTCCCCGAGTGACCGCGCCCGTTGCTTCCCGGCCGCGACCGGGCCATCTTTGCCCTGCTGTGCCCGGCCCGATCCTCGGTGGCCCGGGCGCCGAATGACATTCTGGGAGCGAGCGGATGGCGAAGGAAGAAGGGATCGAGATGGAAGGCGTGGTCACCGAGGTGCTGCCCGACCGGAACTATCGGGTGCTCCTCGACAACGGCCACTCGATCCTGGCCTACGCGGCCGGGAAGATGAGCAAGTTCAAGATCCGCGTCCTCGAGGGGGACCGGGTGAGCGTGGTGCTCTCCCCCTACGACCTGACGCGCGGCCGCGTGGTGTACCGCCACAAGTAGGACCCGGGCCCCGAGCTCCCCAAGGCCCCCGCTCGCGCGGGGGCCTTCGTGCGTCCGGGAGGGTACCCCCCAACGCGGACCGGGCCGCCCCGTGAGGAGCGGCCCGGCCCAAGCTGCGTGGGTCGCAGTCTTACTTGACCTTGGTGACGTTCTCCGCGGCCGGGCCCTTGGCGCCCTGGACCATGTCGAACTCCACCTTCTCGCCTTCGGCCAGCGAACGGAACCCTTCGGCCTTGATGGCCGAGTGATGCACGAAGCAGTCCTTCTCACCCGAGTCCGGGGTGATGAAGCCGAAACCCTTGGCATCATTGAACCACTTCACGGTGCCCTGCATGCGAGCCATCGTACTGCCCTTCCTTATTAGGGGTGCGTCGGGGTTGCCGTGTCGCCGGAACCGGCCGACTGCGACCACGTACGGGCCTGTCCCGTCGTTGGTCACGGGCTGAAAGCTCGCCACTCCCCCGGTCCCTGTCAAGCTCGGGTGGGGGCAAGTGGGGGCAGGGTCACGACTTGGAGCGCCACCAGGTGAGCGCGGCCTTGGTCCATTCCCCGCTCCGGTGGCGGATCCCCGAGACCCGGTTGAGGGCCTGCTGGAACTCCGCCGCCGAGGGGTAGCGGAGGTCCACCTCGTTGCGCAGGGCCCGTTCCAGGACGTCCACCAGCTGGGGGCGGAGGTCGGGGCGCCGGCCCCGGAGGTCGGGGAAGCGCTCGGCCGTCTGCTTGGCGAGCACCTGCTCGGGGGTGAGCCCCGGGAAGGGGGGCTCCCCCAGGAGGGCGAAGAAGGCCACCGCCGAGAGGGAGTAGAGGTCGGTGCGCTGGTCCACCCGCTCCCCCAGGAGCTGTTCGGGGCTCGCGAACTGGGGGGTGCCGCTCTGGCTGGTGGCGCCGCCGAACTTCCCCTGGCCGCGGAGCGCCAGGGCCAGGCCGAAGTCGGTGATCCGGACCCGGCCGCTCTTCTCGAGGAGGAGGTTCTCCGGCTTGATGTCGCGGTGCACCAGCCCGAGCGAGTGCGCGAGCCCGAGCGCGGCGAGCGCCTCGCGCATCAGGCGCAGGAGCTCCTCGTGGGTGACGGGGCCGTCCCGCTCCACCTTCTGGGCCAGGTTGGGGCCGTCCACCAGCTCCATCGTGTACCACAGCAGTCCCGACCGCCCGGCGATGTCGTAGATGTCCACGATGTTCGGGTGGTTGAGCCGGGCGGCGA
>DASTRQ010000006.1:0-14796 GCA_035761145.1 Gemmatimonadales bacterium | reverse complement strand
GCGGAACATCCAGCGCCGCCGCCCGGTACGGAGGTCCAGCGCCACCACGCGCCGGTCGATCCCCACGCCGTAGAAGGTCGTGTCGTCGAAGGCGAACGGCGGGGTGAACGCGCGGCCGGCGCGCGCCAGCCACCGCGCCTCGAGGGGGGCGGCCGCGCCGCTGTCGGCCACGGCGAGCGGCGCCTCCGGGATGGGGCGGTTGTACGCGCACGCCGCGTTGACCGCCCCCAGCGCCGCCGCTAGACTCCACGCTCGGATCCGCCCCATCCACCCTCGTCGTCGGTCAGAATGCCCACCGTCTCCATCCGTGAACTCGGCCGCCACGCCGGCGCCACCGTCACCCTGCAGGGCTGGGTCACGACCACCCGCTCGTCGGGCAAGATCGCCTTCCTGGTCCTGCGCGACGGGTCGGGATTCGTGCAGTGCGTCTTCCCCAAGGCCGAGGTCGGGGAGCACGTGTGGGAGACGTTCAAGACCCTCACCCAAGAGACATCGGTGGCGGTCACCGGCACGGTGCGCGAGGACGCCCGCTCCCCCGGGGGGTACGAGATCACCGCCAGCGACCTCCGGGTGCTCGGCGCGTCGGTGGACTTCCCGATCACCCCGAAGGAACACGGCTCGAGCTTCCTGTTCGAGCATCGGCATCTCTGGCTCCGCAGCCGCCGGCAGTGGGCCATCGCCAAGGTGCGCAACGAGGTCGTGCAGGCGATCCGCGACTTCTTCTACCAGCGCGACTTCGTCCTGGTGGACACCCCGATCCTCACCGGGTCCATCGGCGAGCAGGCGGGGGAACTCTTCGCCACGGACTACTTCGACCTGGGCAAGGCGTACCTGGCCCAGACCGGCCAGCTCTACGGCGAGGCGGCCGCGGCCGCGTTCGGGAAGATCTACTGCTTCGGCCCCACCTTCCGGGCCGAGAAGTCGAAGACCCGCCGCCACCTGACGGAGTTCTGGATGGTGGAGCCGGAGGTGGCCTTCAACGACTCCGACGCCAACATGCGCCTGCAGGAGGAGTTCGTCAGCTACATCGTGGCGCGGGCGCTCGAGCGGGCCGCGGAGCCCCTCAAGGAGCTGGAGCGCGACACCAGGCCGCTCGAGAACGTCACCGCCCCCTTCCACCGCCTCAGCTACACCGAGGCGGTCGAGAAGCTCCGCGGGCTCGGCAGCGACATCACCTGGGGCACCGACTTCGGCGGGGACGACGAGACCATCCTCACCAAGCAGTACGACAAGCCGGTCTTCGTCTACAACTACCCCAAGGCGTTCAAGGCGTTCTACATGAAGGAGAACCCGGACGACCCCCGGACCGTGCTCTCCAACGACTGCCTGGCCCCCGAAGGGTACGGCGAGATCATCGGCGGCTCCCAGCGCGAGGACGACTACGACAAACTGGTCGCCCGCATCGAGGAGCAGGGGCTCGACCCCAAGGCGTACGGCTGGTACCTCGACCTCCGCAAGTACGGCACCTTCGTCCACTCCGGCTTCGGCCTCGGCGTGGAGCGCACCGTCGCCTGGATCTGCGGCATCCCCCACATCCGCGAGACGATCGCGTTCCCGAGGCAGATCCACCGGCTCTATCCTTGAGACGCGGCGGATCGGCTGAACTGCTTACCGCTCACGCTCCTTCACCTCGTCCCACAGCTCATCCAGCTTCGCCAGCCCCGCGGTCGCCAGGTCCACGCCCCGCGCCGCGGCCAGCGTCTCGATCCCCTCGAACCGCCGCCGGAACTTCCGGTTGGCGGCGTCGAGCGCCACGGTGGGCTGCACCCGGAGCTTCCGCGCCAGGTTCACCACCGCGAAGAGGAGGTCACCGACCTCCGCCGCCACCGGATCGCTCGGATCGCGTTCGGCGCCGAGGTCGGCCTGCTCCGCCTCACCGATGGGGTCGGCGCGGTCCGCCTCGGCCAGGACCTCGGCGAGCTCCTCCCGGACCTTCTCGGCGGGACCGGCGGCGTCGGGCCAGTCGAAGCCCACCGAGGCCGCCTTCTGCTGCAGGCGGTAGGCGGCCTGCAGGGACGGGAGGGTGTCGGGGAGTCCCGCCAGGATGCCAGCCCCCGTCTCCCGCCGCTTGAGCGTCTCCCACGGCTCCCGGGGGCCCAGGTCGTAGAGGTGGGGATGGCGGCGCTGCATCTTCCGCACGACCCGGTCGGCCACGTCGTCGGCGGTGAACTCGCCATTCTCCTCGCCGAGCACCAGCTGCCACGCCAGGTGGAGCATCAGGTCGGCGGTCTCCTCGCGGATCTGGGCGGGGTCTCCCTCGCCCAGGGCGTGGTCGAGTTCGAGGGCTTCCTCGACCAGGTAGGGGCGCAGGGTGGCCCGGGTCTGGACGCGGTCCCAGGGGCAGCGGGCACGGAGGTCCCGCACGATGGTAAGAGCGCGTCCAAGCGCTGAATTGTCTTGCATTTAGCCTCCTCGGCCGATATATATCGGCCGCCCCGTGACCGCGTCAATCCAGCCCTCCCGCGCGTGGGTCGAGGTGGACCTCCCCGCGCTCCTCGCCAACGCCAGGACGGTGCAGTCCAGTGCCGGCGTCCCCCTTCTGCCGATGGTCAAGGCCAACGGCTACGGACTGGGGGCGGTGGCGGTCGCGCGCGCGCTCGAGAGCGTCGCGCCGTGGGGCTACGGCGTGGCCACCGAGGCCGAGGCCGGGGAGCTTCGCGCCGGCGGGATCACCCGCCCGATCGTCGTCTTCACCCCGTGGGTGCCGGGAGGCGTGGGGGGTGGCCCTCGGGTGGAGGGGACCCGGGCGGTCATCGGTGACGTCGAGAGCTTGAAGGCCTGGCTCGGCGACCGCGGGCCCTCGGCCCGTGAGCCTCGACCCTTCCACCTCGAGATCGACACCGGGATGTCGCGTTCGGGGATCCGCTGGGACGATCGCGATGCCCTGCAGGCCGCCGCGGCGCTGCTGGACGGTGCGGAGGGGTGGGAAGGGGTGTTCACGCACTTCCACTCGGCCGATGCCGACCTGGGCGCGACGGAGACCCAGTGGGACCGCTTCCAGGATGCGCTCTGCTGGTTCCCGCGGCGCCCGCCGCTGGTGCACGCCGCCAACAGCGCCGGGGCGCTCCGCGGCCGGATGTTCGGCGCCGACCTGGCGCGGCCCGGCATCTACCTGTACGGCGGTGAGGTGGGGGCGTGGGCGCCCCCTCCGCGGCCGGTGGCGGCGCTCAAGTGCCGCGTGGTGGCGCTCCGGCGCGTGGCGCCCGGCGACACCGTGAGCTACCTCGGCACCTGGCGCGCCGACGCCCCGACGGTCATCGCCACGCTCGCCTGCGGCTACGCCGACGGCCTGCTTCGCAGCGGCTCCAGCGCGCTCCGTGCGGAGATCGGCGGACAGGTCGTCCCCGTGGTGGGGCGCGTCACGATGGACATGACGATGGTCGCCGTCCCCGAGGGGCTGACGCGGCCCGGCGACGTCGCGACGATCTTCGGCGGCCAGGTGAGCCTCGCCGACCACGCCGAGCAGATGGGCACCAATGTGTACGAGGCGCTGACGTCGATCGGCGCCCGTGTCCCTCGCATCTACCGCTGACCACTCGAGCGCCTTGAGCGTCTCACGCCCCTGATGACCCGACGAGCCGCCCTCATCGTCCTCGACGGACTCGGCATCGGCCCCGCGCACGACACGGCGGCCTATGGCGACACCGGGTCGGACACGCTGGGCAACACCCTGCGGCAGGCGGGCGGGGTGGAGCTGCCGAACCTTGCCGCGTTCGGGCTCGGGAACATCGCGCCGCTCCCCGGCGTGCCGGCCGTCGCGGCGCCGCGCGCGGCGTACGGCGTGGCCGAGCCGGTGAGCGCGGGGAAGGACAGCACCACGGGGCATTGGGAGCTCACGGGATGCATCCTCGAGCGTCCCTTCCCGACCTACCCGCAGGGCTTCCCGGCCGAGGTGATCGCGGAGTTCGCGCGGCGCACGGGGCGGGGGGTCATCGGCAACGTGGCGGGCTCGGGGACGGCGCTGCTCGACCGGTTCGGCGCCGCGCACGTGGCGAGCGGCGACTGGATCGTGTATACCAGCGCCGACAGCGTCTTCCAGGTGGCGGCGCACGAGGACGTGGTGCCGCTGGAGGAGCTCTACGCCGCGTGCGCGGAGGCGCGGCGGATGCTCGCGGGCGCGCACGGGGTGTCGCGGGTCATCGCGCGCCCCTTCGTGGGCGGGCCGGGGGCGTGGACGCGCACGCCGCGCCGCAAGGACTTCAGCCTCGAGGCGCCGGCCCCCACGCTGGTGGACCTGCTGGCCGAGGCGGGGATCCCGCGGCGCGGGGTGGGGAAGGTGGACGACCTCTTCGCGGGGCGGAACCTCACCAGCACCCACACCGCCACCAACGCCGAGGCGTACGACCTCATCGAGCGCGCGCTGGGGGAGATGGCGTCGGGGTTCCTCTTCGTCAACGTGATCGAGTTCGACCAGTCGTGGGGGCACCGGAACGACGTGGCGGGCTTCGTGGGGGGGCTCCGCGAGCTGGACGCGCGGCTCCCGCGGCTCCTGGCCCCGGTCCGCCCCGACGACCTCGTTATCTTTACCGCGGATCACGGCAACGACCCCACCACGCCCTCGACCGACCACGCGCGCGAGGTGGTGCCCGTGCTCGCCTACGGCCCCTGGGTGCATCCGGTGGCGCTCGGGCGGCGCCGGACCTTCGCCGACCTGGGGCAGACCATCGCCGAGTACCTCGGCGTCGGTCCGCTCGCGGCGGGGACCTCCTTCCTCCGGGAGCTGCAGGGTGGCTGAAGACCCGCTCGTGGCCGCGGCCCGCGCCGCCCAGCAGCACGCCTACGCGCCGTACTCGAAGTTCCGCGTCGGCGCCGCGCTCGTCGCGGACGACGGTCGGGTGTTCACCGGCTGCAACGTGGAGAACGCGAGCTACGGGCTCACGATCTGCGCGGAGCGGGTGGCGGCGGGGGCGGCGGTGGCGGCGGGGGCGCGGCGTTTCACCCGGGTGGTGGTGGTCACCGACGCGGACCCGCCGAGCTCCCCCTGCGGGGCGTGCCGGCAGTTCCTCGCCGAATTCGGGCCCGAGCTCGCCGTCGAGGCGGTGGGGCCGCGCGGGCGCCGCCAGTGGCGGCTCGCCGAGCTCCTTCCCGACGCGTTCACCAAGGACTTCCAGTCGCGATGACCTTCCGTTCTTCCCGCCTCGGCTGGGCCCTCGCGGCCGGCCTCCTCGTGGCGGCGTGCCAGGAGCGCCTCACCGCGCCCGGCGAGTGCCCCGCCACCTGCCCGGGCGGTACGCCCGTGGTGCGCGACACGGTGCTCGACGCCGAATTCGACACCACCTACGTGGGCTACCTCATCCCCGGCGCCACCGGCGCCGGGTTCCTGGTGTCCAACGGGATGATCGGCGGGGTCACCGACTACGGCGTGGTGCGCTTCCTCCCGCGCGCCGACTCCATCCTCGCCGCCGACACCTTCCGCACCTACACGATCGACTCGGTGGCGCTCGAGTTCACCCTGCTCGCGCGCGACACGCTGGCGAGCGGGCTCCGGCTCGAGTTCCACCGCCTCCCCGCCGCCACCGACTCCGGCGTGGCGTACGGGGACGTCGTCACCCCCGTCAACGACGACGCCACCCTGGTGGACTCGGCCACCGTGCCCGACAGCGCGCGGCGGGGGTACGTCGTCCGGTTCGTCTTCAGCGACAGCGCCGCGCTCGCCCGTGTGGCCCTGGCCCCCGGCGATTCGGGCGTGCTCGCGCTGGGCGTCGCGCTCGTGGGAGGCCCCGCGAGCGGCGTGCGGATCAACGGCACGAGCGGGGGCGCCAACCCCAAGTTCATCACCTACGTCACCGCCGACGTGGCCGACACCACCGCGCAGGCGCAGGTGATCACCCGCGGGCCCGCGTTCACGACCTACGTCTCCTCGAGCCCCGCCATCCCCGACCAGGCGGTCCTCACGGTGGGGGGCGGGGCGGTGGCGCGGGCGTTCATCCGCTTCCCGTGGCCCGCGTACCTCCGGGACACCGCGCTCCTGGCCCGCGCCACGCTCGAGCTCACCCCCGCCGACACCATCCGCGGCCTGCCGGGGGACAGCGCCTTCGTGACCGTGCGCGGCATCCAGGCCGATTTCGGTCCCAAGAGCCCCGCCTCCTCCATCGGGGGCACGAAGTACCTCGCGATCGGGAGCCTCGACACCCTGCGCATCGACGTGATCGCCGAGGTGCAGGCGTGGCAGCGCAACACGCTCCCCGACCCGCCGGTGCTCCTGGCGAGCCTGACCCCCGAAGGGGCGAGCTTCACCGTGCCGACCTTCCTCTCCACCCGGTCGGGCGCGGGCCGCCCGCGGCTGCACGTGACCTACCAGATCCCCTTCGACTTCGAGAGGCCCTGAGTGCGCCGCGCCTTCGTCCTGGCGGGGCTCCTGGCCCTCGGGGCCGTCCCCGCCGCCGCCCAGTCGAGCCAGTTCGGCGTGCGCGGCCTCGGCTTTCCCAACACGCCCGCCGGCGCCCGCAGCCGGGCGATGGGCGACGCCTTCGGGCTCTTCGACCCCGAGTCGGGGGAGAACCCCGCCGCGCTCGCCTACCTGACCGAGCTCACGGCGAGCTTCTCGCTGCTCAACGACCGCCGCACCGTCGAGAACCCCGCGGGGGACGCGTCGCTCCGCTCGATGCGCTTCCCGTTCTTCCAGGTGGCCTCGGCGTTCCGCAACGTGCCGCTGAGCGTCGGCATCGGCGCCTCCACCTACGCCGCGCGCGACTTCGCCGTGAGCTTCCGCGACACCGTGGACGTGCGCGGCGTGCCCACCGAGACGCTGGACACGCTGCGCGCCTCGGGCGGCATCACCGACCTCCGCGGCGCGGTGGTGTGGCGCATCGACCCGCGCACGGCGCTGGGGGGCACGGTGCACCTCTTCACGGGGGTGAGCCGCACCGACCGCTCGCGCTACTTCCAGGACTCGGGCTACGTCTCGATCCACGAGCGCGCCGAGGTCTCGGCCTCGGGGAGCGGGTTCGACCTGGGCCTCATCAAGCGGCTCGGCGCGCGGGTCACCTTCGCGGCGGTGGCGCGGAGCGACGGGCAGGTCGAGATCCAGCGCGACTCGATCGCGGGATCGGCCTATCGGGTGGACCTCCCGATCAGCCTGGCGGCGGGGCTGCTCTGGCGCGCCGGCCCACGGCTGGCGCTCGCGGCGCAGGGCCGCTTCATCGGCTGGTCCTCGGCCGACGCCGCGCTGAGCGGGGCGGGGGGCACCGGCGCCCGCGACGTGTGGCAGTTCGGCGTGGGCGGGGAGTATCTCCGCGACGGCGAGCGCCCCGAGCGCTGGCCCATCCGCTTCGGCGTGCGCCACGCCGGGCTCCCCTTCCCGCTCCTCGCGGGGGGCGCCCCGAGCGAGACCGCCGTCAGCGCCGGCACCGGGATCCGCTTCGCCAACGGGATGGCGGGGGTGGACCTCTCGCTCGAGCGGGTGTGGCGCGGCGAGGGGGACGCCTTCCACGAGCGTGCCTGGCTCATCGGGCTCTCCGCCTCGCTGCGCCCCGGCGGCCGGCGCTAGATTGCGGCCATGGCACGGCGCGTCTATATCGAGACCTACGGCTGCCAGATGAACGCGGCCGACTCCGAACTGATGTTCGGGGTCCTGGGCCGCGCCGGGTACGAGCGCACCGAACGGCCCGACGAGGCGGACGTGCTCCTCGTCAACACCTGCGCCGTGCGCGACAACGCCGAACAGCGGGTCATCGGGCGGATGGGGGAGCTCCAGCGCCACCTCCGCCCGGGGGACGTGCTGGGCGTCGTCGGGTGCATGGCCCAGCGCCTTGGACCCGCCCTGCTGGAGCGCGCCCCGCGGGTGGGGCTCGTGGTGGGTCCCGACGCCTACCGCAACCTCCCCGACCTCCTGGCGCAGGCCGCCGCCGGCGAGCGGCTGGCCGACGTGGAGTTCCGCAGCTGGGAGCACTACGAGGACGTCCCCCCCGTGCGCGAGGCGGGGCCCACCCAGTTCGTCACCGTCCAGCGCGGCTGCGATTATCGGTGCACCTTCTGCATCGTTCCGACGACGCGCGGACCGGAGCGGAGCCGTAAGTTGGAGGACGTGGTCCGCGAGGTGGCCGAACTCGCCGCCCAGGGCACCTCGGAGGTGACGCTGCTGGGGCAGACGGTCAACTCGTGGAACGACGGCACCCACGATTTCGGCGACCTGCTGCGCGCCGTCGGCGCGGTGGCGGGGGTGCGCCGGGTGCGCTTCACGAGCCCGTACCCCACCGAGTTCACCGAACGGGTGGTGGCCGCGATGGCCGAGACGCCCACCGTGTGCGAACACGTGCACCTGCCGGCGCAGAGCGGGAGCGACAGCTGCCTCAAGCGGATGCTGCGCCGCTACCGCCGGGCGGAGTACCTCGAGGTGGTGGCGCGGCTCCGCCGGGCGATCCCGGGGATCACCTTCTCCACCGACCTGATCGTCGGGTTCCCGGGCGAGACCGAGGCGGAGTTCCAGGACACCCTTTCGCTGGTGGCCGAGGCGGGGTTCGACGACGCGTACACCTTCAAGTACTCCCCGCGCGACGGCACCCCCGCCACCCGGATGCGCGGTCACCTCGACGACGACGTGGCCAGCGAGCGGCTGGAGCGGCTCATCGCCGTCGTGCGCGACCAGGCGCGGCGCAAGAACCTCGCCCGGGTGGGGGAGGTGCACGAGGTGCTGGTGGAGCGCCCCGCCCGGCGCGGCGAGCTCCTCCTGGGCCGCACCCGCACCAACCTGCTCGTCCTGCTCGACCTCCCGGCGGGCGCGCTGGGACAGTATCGCCGCGTGCGCCTGACCGGCACGACCGGCGCCACCTTCACCGGCGAGGTGCTTTCCGACGCACCCGCCCTGGCGGTCCTGTGATCCGCAACCTCGTGCAGGAACACGTGGCCTCGCACTTCGCGCGGCTCAAGGCGCGCTTCCCCACCTTCCACGGGTGCGCCCTCTGCGACGCCGACGTGCAGGTGTTCGCCCTCAACCGCCTCCCGCCGCGCTACGTGGCCACCACCGGGGGCGGGATGCTCACCGCCGTCGAGCTCGAGCTGGGCCAGGTGGGCACCGACATCGACGTGATGCTCCTCGAGGGCTTCCGGAAGGTGGCCCAGACCCCGCGATGCGGCGCGGCGCCCACCACGCTCCCCTAGTTCCCGCCGTCATCCTCCTGCTCGGCTACGGGGCCGGTCTCGCGACCGGCCTCGCGCGTTTTCCGGCCCCGGCGCTGGGCGTTCTCGCGCCGGCGCTCGCGGCGTGGCTCCTGGCCCGGCGCGAGGCCTGGACCCTCGCCCTCGCCGCGGCGGCGCTGGGGCAGGCCGCGGCCTGGTCCGCCTGGCGTGCGGAGCCGGCGCGTTGTGCCGCACTCCTCCCCGCCGGGCGCGTGGAACTCCGCCTCCTGCCGGTGGATCCCCCCGCGCCGAGCGGCGGGCCGGTGGCGGCGTTGTTGCCCGGCAGGAAGTGCACGGGGCAGGTGCTGGTGCGCTGGCCGGCGGGAGCGCGGGCGGAGGTGGGGCGGGGGCTCGTCGTGCAGGGGCGGTGGGTGAGCCGTCGGGATGGCGCCTTCGGCCGACCGGGGGGTACCCTCGTGGCCGACTCGCTCCGGGCCGACCCCGACCTGCGGGCGCCGGGGTGGCTCCGTTGGCGCGCGCGGCTCCTGGCGCGGACCGCCGCGCTCTACGGTACGCGCGCGCCCCTCGTGGACGCGCTCCTCTTCGACCGGCGGGGGGGCATCGATCGCGACACCCGCGACCGGTTCGCGGCGAGCGGCCTCGTGCACCTCCTCTCCATCAGCGGATTCCACGTGGGGCTCATCGTCGCGTGGGTGCTGATGGCCCTCCGTGCCGCGCGGATGCGGCGCGAGCGGGCCTGGGTGCTGGCCACCGCCGCCGGGCTGGCCTACGTGGCGTGGCTCGGCTGGCCCGCGCCCGCCACCCGGGCCGCGGCGCTGGCGGTGGTGCTCTGCCTCGCGCGGCTCCGCCAGCGGGTGGTGCGGTGGGAGGCGCTCCTGGCGGTGACCGCGCTGGCGGTCCTGCTGGCCGACCCGTGGGCCATCGCCGACCTCGGCGCGTGGCTCTCGGTCACCTCGCTCGCCGGGGCCACCTACGCCGGGCGCTGGAGCGACCGCCGCTTCGGCACCGGCGCCCTCGCGCGCACGCTCTCCGGCTCCCTCGGCGCCACGCTCGCCACCGCGCCGCTCACCGCCGGCCAGCTCGGCACGGTGGCGCTGGCGGGGGTGGCGCTCAATTTCATCGGCATCCCCCTGGCCGCGGTGGCGGTGCCGGCGGTGCTCGCGAGCGTGCTGGTGGCGCCGCTCCTCCCCCCGCTCGGCGCCGCGCTCGCGGCGGGGGGCGGGGCGCTGCTGTACGCGCTCGACCGCCTGGCGGCGCTCGGGGCGCTGCTCCCGTGGGGGCACCTGACGGTGGAGGAGGGGTGGGCGGGGGCGTGGCCGTGGGGCGTGGTCGTCGTGGGGGCGTGGTGGGCCATCCGGGACGTGGCCACGCGCGCGGTCGCCGCGACCCGCCTCGCGGCGTTCGCCGGGGCGCTGCTCTGGGCGGGCCTGGCGCGGGGCGTGTGGGATGCGCGGGCGGCTCACCGCGTCCCCGGCCTGACGTTACATTTCCTCGACGTGGGGCAGGGGGACGCGCTCGCCCTCGAGACGCCGCACGGGGCGTGGATCCTGGTGGACGCCGGGCCCGCGGGTCCCGAGGGCGATGCCGGCCGCCGCGTGGTGGCGCCCTTCCTCGCCGCGCACCGGGTGCGGCGGCTGGCCGCCGCGATCGTGAGCCACCCGCACGCGGACCACTACGGCGGGATGGCGGCGGTGCTCCGCCGGGTGCCGGCCGAGCGCCTGCTCGATCCGGGCCGCGCCGTGGACGACCCGCGCTACGCGGCGCTCCTGGCCGATGCGCTCGCCGATGGGGCGGCCTGGGCCCCCCTGCGCCGGGGCGCGGTGCTCGAGGTGGACGGGGTGCGCCTCGAGGCGCTCCATCCCGACACGCTGTGGGCCGGGTGGGGGCTCGACCTCAACGAGGACTCCGACGTGCTGCGGGTGCGCTACGGCCGCTTCGACGCGCTCCTCGCCGGCGACGCGGGGCTTCCCGCCGAGTCGCTCCTGGCCGGGCGGGTGGGCGACGTGGAGCTCCTGAAGGTGGGGCACCACGGGAGCGGCGGCGCCAGCGGCGCCGCGTGGCTCGCCGAGCTCCGACCCGAGGCCGCGGTCATCAGCGTCGGCCGTGGCAACCGGTACGGACACCCGCACCCCGCGGCGCTGGCGCGCCTCGCCGCGGCGGGGGCCGAGGTCTGGCGCACCGACCGCGACGGCACCGTCACCGCCTGGACCGACGGTACCGCCGTCGAGGTCCGGGCCGGATCCCGCACCCGGCGCTTCCTGGCGCACTGACCGCCCACCGTTCACCGCTCACCGAGCCGCTCATGCTCCCGCGCACCGCCGTCACCACGATCGAGCGCTTCATCGTGGACCAGCAGGACCGCTTCCCCGGGGCCACCGGGGAGCTGTCCAACCTCCTCTACGACGTGGCGCTCGCCGCCAAAATCATCCAGGCCGCTACGCGCCGCGCCGGGCTGGTGGAGATCCTGGGCGAGGCGGGGGCCACCAACGTGCAGGGGGAGCTGCAGCAGAAGCTCGACGTCTTCGCCAACGAGACGCTGAAGTCGGCGCTGAACCACACCGGCCGCGTCTGCGTGATGGCGAGCGAGGAGGACGAGGGCCCCATCGCGATCCCCGAGCCGTACTCGCCGGGGAAGTACGTGGTGCTCTTCGACCCGCTCGACGGCTCGAGCAACATCGACGTGAACGCGCCGGTGGGGACGATCTTCTCCATCTACCGCCGCGTCACCGAGGAGGGGCCCGGCGCGATGACCGACCTCCTGCAGCCGGGGCGCAGGCTCGTGGCGGCGGGATACGTCATCTACGGCAGCAGCACGATGCTGGTCTACAGCACCGGGCAGGGGGTGCACGGCTTCACCTACGACCCCACCATCGGCGAGTTCCTGCTCTCGCACGACCAGATCCGGATGCCGGCCGCGGGGAAGTACTACTCGGTCAACGAGAGCAACTTCGGCCGCTGGTCCAAGGGGGTGCAGCGCGCCGTGCGCGGGTTCCACGGCGACTTCCCCGAGCAGGTCAAGGGGAAGAACAGCCGCTACATCGGCTCGCTCGTGGCCGACTTCCACCGCAACCTGATCGCGGGCGGGATCTTCCTGTACCCGGGCGACACCAAGAACCCGCACGGCAAGCTCCGGCTCCTCTACGAGGCGATCCCGATGGCGTTCATCGCCGAGCAGGCGGGCGGGGCGGCCACCGACGGCACGCGGCCCATCCTCGACCTGGTGCCCGAGTCGCTGCACCAGCGCACCCCGCTCGTGGTGGGCGGGAAGGACGACGTGGCCTGGGTGGCGCGCGCCATCGCGGAGGCGGGGGCGTGAGCGAGCGGGAGCAGGCGGGGCGCTTCCCGTTCACGCGCGGCATCCACCCCGGGATGTACACCGCGCGGCTCTGGACGATGCGCCAGTACGCGGGGTTCGGCACCGCCGAGGAGACCAACGCCCGCTTCCGCCGCCTCCTCGAGGCGGGGCAGACGGGGCTCAGCACCGCGTTCGACCTCCCCACGCAGATGGGGTACGACTCCGACCACCCGATGGCGGCGGGCGAGGTGGGGCGCGTGGGCGTCGCCATCGACACGGTGGACGACCTGGCCGACCTTTTCCGCGGCATCCCCCTCGACCGCGTCACCACCTCGATGACCATCAACGCGACGGCGGCCACGCTGCTCGCGATGTACGTCGTGGTGGGCGAGGAGCAGGGGGTGCCGCGCCAGAAGCTCGGCGGCACCATCCAGAACGACGTGCTCAAGGAGTACATCGCGCGCGGCACCTACATCTACCCGGCCGCGCCCTCGCTCCGCCTCACCACCGACGTGTTCCGGTTCGTGGTGGAGGAGGGGATGAGCTTCAACCCGATCTCGATCAGCGGCTATCACATCCGCGAGGCGGGGGCCACCGCGGCGCAGGAGATCGCCTTCACCCTCGCCAACGGGCTCGAGTACGTGAAGGAAGCGCTGGCCGCCGGGGTCCCCCTGGCGGGGTTCGGGCCCCGGCTCTCGTTCTTCTTCGCCGCCCATAACGATCTCTTGGAGGAGGTCGCCAAGTTCCGCGCCGCCCGCCGGCTCTGGGCCACCCTGGTGCGCGAGCGCTTCGGCGCCGACGACGCCACCGCGCGGCTCCGCTTCCATACCCAGACGGGCGGCGTCACCCTGCAGGCGCAGCAGCCGCTCAACAACGTGGCGCGCGTCACCCTCCAGGCGCTCGCCGCCGTGCTCGGCGGCACGCAGTCGCTCCACACCAACGGCTACGACGAGGCGCTGGCCCTCCCCACGGCCGAGTCGGCCACGCTGGCGCTCCGCACCCAGCAGGTCATCGGCTACGAGAGCGGCGTCACCAAGGCGGTGGACCCGCTGGGGGGGAGCTGGTACGTGGAGGAGCTCACCGACAAGCTCGAGGCCGAGGCGCGCGGGCTCATCGCCGAGGTGGACGAACTGGGCGGCGCGGTGGCCGCGGTGGAGCGGGGGTACTTCCAGGAGCGCATCGCCCAGAGCGCCTGGGCGCTCCAGCAGCAGCAGGAGAAGGGGGAGCTCGTGGTGGTGGGGGTCAACAAGTTCGCCGACGGCTCCCCGGTGCCGGTGGTGCACGCGCCCGATTACGCGGCGCTCGGGAAGCGGCAGGTGGCCCGCCTGGCGGAAGTGAAGCAGAAGCGGGAGGGGGACAAGGCGCGCGAGGCGCTCACGGCGCTCAAGACTGCCGCGATGGGCGACGATCCGCTGATGCCACGGATCATCGACGCCGTGCGGGTGCGGGCGACGCTGGGAGAGATCAGCGACGCGCTCAGGGAGGTGTGGGGGGTGTACCGGGGGTAGGAACTGAAGGCGCAGAAGGTGCTCGAGGCGCTCAGGGGTCTCTCCGGGGAGATCCTTGAGCGCCTTGAGCGTCTTGAGCGTCTGCTATCGCAGCCCCACCGCCACCCCCAGCTGCCAGAGCGTGAAATTGGCCTCCGAGCGGATCGGGTGGATGATGGTGGTCCCCCCGCCGCCGTCCTCGATGCTGTCCTCGTTGAGGTAGGCCACCTCGCCGTTGGCCACGTGACGGATGCCGAAGTCGATGAACACGGGGTTCCGCCCGTGGCTCACCTGCAGCACCAGCCCGCCCCCGCCGGTCCAGTTGGCGGTGAGGTCGGAGAAGTTGGTGCTGCTCGCGAAGTCGCCGGCGCTCGAGGTGCCCCGGGCGCTGGTCTCGGTCCAGAAGTAGGCGAGCCCCACCGATCCCATCACGTACGGCCGGAGCATCCCCCGGGTGAGCTCCACCCGGAGCGGGATCCCCACGGTCGCGATGTTGTTCTGGGTGGTGACGTCCACGTACAGGCCTGGGATCGTGGGAGAGAGGGGGACGGTGCTGGTGCGCCGGCCGTAGTTCACGAAGCCCCCTTCGATCCCGACGATGACCTGCGCCTTGTGGTCCAGCGCGAGCCCGGCCCAGCCCGAGAGCCCGAAGCCGTCGTGCACGAAGCGGCCGAAGTCCCCTTCGGGGCGGACGTACTCGAGGTGGCCGCCGGCCCGCCCCTTGATCCGCCCGTAGGAGAACTGGTCGGTGACATCCTTGAGCTGGGCCGCCGCCGGGGCGGCGACGCTGACGAGGAGGGCGAGGGGCCACGAGGCGCGGCGCATGGGGACTTCTCAGTTGGGGGACAGTAGAGATACGGTCGCGGGGGGAGAATACAAGTAGTGTGCCATTACCTCACCCCCCCACCCCCCTCTCCCTGAAGGGAGAGGGGGGAC
>DASTRQ010000005.1:0-5348 GCA_035761145.1 Gemmatimonadales bacterium | reverse complement strand
CTCACGTCGGGGGGCACCCTCGCCAACTTCGAGGCGCTCTGGATCGCGCGGCAGGTGCACTACCTCCCGCTGGCGGTGGCGGCCGCCGCGCGCGAACTGGGGGTCACGGTCGAAGCGAAGCTCCCCGACGGCGGGCGCCGCGCCGTGACCGACCTGGAGCTCTGGCAGCTCCTCAACCTCGACCCCGCGGCCGCGCTCGACCTCCGCGACGCCCTCCTTGCCGCGGCGCCCGGCCCCGTCGCCCCGCGGGTGCTCGACGCGCACGGCCTCGCCGCGTGCGGCTACCAGGACTACTCGCTGGAGCTGGCGCGCCGCTACGGCGACCCGCTGCCGGCGGCGGTGGTGCTGGTGGCCGCCACGGCGCACTACTCGTGGGAGAAGCTGGTGCGCGCGCTCGGCATCGGCGGGCAGCAGCTCCGCGTGGTGCCGGTGGATACGCACTGCCGGATGGACCCGGACGCGCTCTGGGAGGAGCTCAGGCGTCTCAGCGCCGCGCGCACGCCGGTGGTGGCGGTGGTGAGCGTCTGCGGCACCACCGAGGAGAGCGCGTGCGACCGGCTCGACCTGATCGCCGAAGTGCGGGCGCAGGCGCGCGCCGAGCTCGGCACCACCTTCCACCTGCACAGCGACGCCTGCTACGGCGGGTACGCCGCGGCGGTGACGTGGCGCGCCGACGGCACCCGCCGCACGGCGGCGGACATCCGCGGGGCCACCGGCACCGAGTGGCCGAGCGAGATGTGGGTGCGCTCGATGGAGGCGCTCGCCACCACCGACTCGATCAGCATCGACCCGCACAAGCTGGGCTATGTGCCCTACCCCGCCGGCGCGTTCCTGCTGCGCGACCGGCGCGGCCGCGACCTGGTGGCGGTGGACCCGCCGTACCTGGAGCCGGGCGGCGCGGACCCGGCGGGGGAGCAGTTCCTGGGACGCTACAGCATCGAGGGCTCGCGCCCGGGCGCGGCGGCGGCCGCGACGTGGATGAGCCACAAGGTGCTGCCGCTCGACGAGCGGGGGTACGGTCACCTCATCGAGCGGAGCGTGGTGGGGGCGCGGCGGCTGCACGCGGCGCTAGCGGCCGCCGACCTCGGCGGGTGCCGCATCGCCCTCCTCCCCGCCCCCGACCTCAACATCGTGAACTTCGCGCTCCGCCACCCGAGGCACCGGACCCTGGCGGAGGTGAACGCGTTCAACGAGGGGCTCTATCGCGCGCTCAGCCCCCGTCCCGACGGGCGCGCGCCCGAGTACTACGTCACCCGCACGCGGCTCGCCGCGCCCAAGTACGACGGCGCCATCGCCCCGCTGCTCGAGGCGCTGGGGCTGGCGGGCGTGGACGAGTGGCGCGCCGCGGGCCCCGAGGGGCTCGTGGTGCTCCGGATGACGGTGATGGATCCCTTCCTGGCCGAGCCGGCCGGCGCGACCGACCACGTCGCCGGCTTCCTGGACCACCTGCGCGCCCTCGCCACCGCCTGAGCGGCGTCCGGCTCACCCCTCCGCGCGCCGCGCCCAGCGGAAGAAGACCACCGCCATCGCCACCCAGATGACCGGGTCGGCGGCGAGCTTCATGATGATGCCGGCCGTCTGCTGGTCGGCGTGCGAGGCGATGGTGCCCACCGGCGGCGCGAGCTCGTACAGCCGGTACACCGGATAGCTCGCGAAGGTGAGGAACGCCGCCGGGACCGTCGGCGCGATGGTGGAGACGAAGAGGTAGAGCATCCGCACCGGCGGGCGCACCACGTTGATCCCCTCGGGCGCCACCACGGGCCACCAGAACCAGAGCCCCCCGAGCAGCCAGGCGAGGTCGATGGCCAGGCTGCCCAGCTGGGAGGGCATCAGCGCGTCCGACACCGCGGGGATGTGGGTCAGGATGAGCGCGAGGTGGTACCCGACCAGCGCCGGGAGGGGCCGCGCCAGCCGGCGCAGGAGGCGCTGCCAGCGGGGGCCCGCCTGCAGCGTCACAGCGGGCGGGAGCCCCAGCCAGAGGAGCGGCGGCGCCACGACGCCCAGGAAGAGGTACTGCACCTCGTGGAGGCTCAGCAGGTAGCCGGAGCCCAGCGTGCCGATGGGCCAGTCGATGGCCGACCAGAGGAAGAGCACGCCGAGCGCGAACGTCGCGGCCCGGCCGGCGGGCCACGCCCCGCGGTGCCGCCGCGCGAGGACGACATAGCCTGTCACCAGCAGCGCCACGAAGAGCCACGCGCCGGGATACGCCACCCACGTCCACGTCCACGGCCGGCCGGTGGCCGAACACCAGAATTGCACGGGATCAGCTCCGAGGGGTCACTGGCCGTACGGGCGCACCGGCGCCGGGGCCCGCACCGGGCCCGCGCGGTGGAACCAGAAGGTGAGCGCCAGGGTGTCGCCCGCGCGGAGCTCCCGCGGCACCGACTCGATCATCAGGTGCGCGCCCCCCGGCGCGAGCGCCAGGGAGTCGTGCGCGGCGATGGCCGGCCGCTCGAGCGCGCGCATCGTCACGAAGCCGTTGACCGTCTCCGAGGAATGCAACCCCGCCGCGCCCAGCCCCTCGGTGGTGACGCTGTCCACCACGTCGGCGCTGTCGCTCCCGTTCCAGAGCGTGCCGTACGCCGCCGCCGGCCCCCCCGCCTGCGCCTCGTACGCGAACGGCCGGAGCACCGCCAGCCCCGCGGGGAGCGCCCCGCCGCGAGCGCACGCCGCGAGCGCGGCGAGCAGGGCCACCCCCGCCCCCCGGCGCCACGCGGCCCCGGCGTTCCCCGCGCCGCTCACCTGCCCACCTGCACCAGCTTGGGCACGTCCTTGGCCCAGTCCTGCTGGCGGATACCGAACGGATATACGACGCGGAGCGAGTCGTCGGCGGTGAAGCCGAGCACCTGCGCGGCGTGCCCCACCGAGTATTCGCCGCCGGGGAGGGTGTTGACGGTGTCCTTGACCGCGGGGAGCAGGTTGGCCGCCTGCTGCGCCGCCTGCACTTCGGCCACCGTGCCGGTCAGGCCGATGAAGTCGGGGTTGAACCGCCCGAGCCACGCCTTGAGGAGGGGGATGCTGTCGCGCTCGGGGTCGGTGGTGACGAACACCACCTTGACCCGGTTGGCCACCTCGGGGGGTTGGGCGCGCATCACCGCGCCGAGATTGGCCATATGGAGCGGGCAGACATCCGGACAGTGCGTGTAGCCGAAGAAGAGGAAGGTGACGTAGCCGTGCGTCTCCTTCTGGAAATCGAACGGCTTGCCGTTGAGGTCCGTGAGGATGAATTCGGGCTTCCCCTTGGCCTGCAGCAGTTCGAGCCCGGCGTACGGGTCGGTGCGCGGGTCGGGGGCCGGGGTGCCGCCGCGATCGCACCCGGCGATGGCGGCGAGGAGAAGGAGGGCAAGGGAGATGCGCATCAGTCGAGTCCGGGGGCCGGCAGGGCCACGAGCGCGGCGGTGGCCGCGAGCACGAGCAGGGCGGCCACCAGTTCGGCGGCGGCCGTGCGACGGAACGGGAGCTCCCCGGCCGGGGACCCGAGCCGGGGGACGCTCACTTGGCGATGGTACGCGCCGAAGAGGGCGGCCACCAGCACGAGGCCGAGCTTCCACAGAAGCGCCTGGCCGTACGGGGTGGCGGTGATGGTGCGAAGGGGCCCCACCGTCTGCCACGCGATGGCGGCGCCGGTGAGGAGGGTGAGGGGCGCCACGACGGTGGCGATGGCCGAGTAGCGGCGCACGAGGAGCGAGGCGCGGAGCTCACGCCCTTCCGCGGGGCCGCGCCACGCGGTGCCGAGCACGGCGGCCAGGCCGCCGATCCAGAGCGCCGCGGCGTAGAGGTGCACGGCGCCGAGGAGGACGCCGGGCATCGGGCCGATGGGGAGCACGCGCGGGTGGCCGGCGAGGGCGAACGTGGCGGCGAGCGCGAGGCCGGCGAGCGGGGTGAGGCGCCAGCCGGCGAGGGGGCGGGCCCGGCCGGGGAGCCACGCCACCACGGCGAGGAGGGCGGCGGCGAGCTGCCACTTCCACGTGGTGCCCCAGTCGCTCGCAAGCGCCAGCTCGACGTGCGCGCGGCCGAGCCGTTCCCCGTCGTCCACCAGCTGGGCGGCCTGCACGCGCAACAGCACCAGGAGCGCGGGAGGCACCATCCAGGCGCCGGCCGCGCCGATCCGCACCACCGCGCGCTGCAGCGCCACGCGCGCGTCGTGGTGGGCGGCGTCCCGCCACGCCTGGTGCGCCAGGGCGCGGGCGGCGGCGGCGCCGATGGCCGCGAAGGCGCCGGCGTACGCGACGGCGCGCGCGGTGGTCTCGAGCGCGCTCACCGCCCCGTCACCGGCGCGCGGCCGTCAGGGCTGGTAGCGGAACGCATACCGGCCCCGCATCACGTGGCCGTCGGGGCCTGCCGTGCGCCAGAGGACGGTGTAGGCACCCGGTGCGAGGGGGCCGCGGACCGCGGCGGTGAGGCCCATCGAGTCGGCGCGCGCCACGGCGCCGAGGGTCACCAGCACCGAATCGGGCCCGAGGAGCCGGAGACTCGAGAGCGCCGGATCGGGGCGTTCGTTGAACCAGAGCGACAGCGTGGCCGGTGCGGTGGCGACGGTGGTGTCCACCGCGGGCACGGCGCGCAGGAGCGTGACGTGGAAGCGCGCCGCCGCCAGACCGGTGACGAGCGCGACGAGAAGCACGGGCGCGAGCGCCCGACGAGGCCGTACGAACATCGAAGATCCCCCGGCGATGAAGACGCCCGGGGAATCTAACGGGGGCGTCCGGGCCCGGGCCGCTCGAAGAGGGCGATGACCTCCTCCTGGCCCCCGGCCACCGCCAGGTCGCGCGGGGTGAGCCCTTCGGCGTTCTCGGCCGCGGGGTCGGCGCCGTGCTCGAGCAGCGACCGGACCAGCGTCGCGTTCCCCTGCTGGGCGGCGGCGTGGAGCGGGGTCCAGCCGCCGTGCTGGCGGGCGTTGGGATCGGCGCCGGCGGCGAGGAGGAGCGCCGCGATCCCGGCGTGGCCGCCGGCGGCGGCGCTGTGGAGGGGCGTCACGCGCATCCCGTTGCGCGAGGGGCGGTCCACCGGCACGTGACGGTCCAGGAGCAGCCGCACCACCGCCGTGCGGCCGAAGAAGCTGGCAAGATGGAGCGCGCTGAACCCGTCCACCGCCCACGCGGCGGGGTCGTCGCCCGAATCGACCAGCTCGCCCAGGAGCGCGGCCTCCCCGATCGCGGCGGCCTCGAACAGGTCGAGCGGCGGGCGGCGGTCGAGGAGGGCGATCAGGATGTCGTCATTGCGGCAGTACAGCGCCGCGAGCACCGCCGAGAGGCCCTGGTGGTTGCGCGCGGCCGCAAGGTCGCTGTCGCCGTCGAGCAGTGCGTCCACCCGGGCGCTGTCGGCGGCGGCGATGGCGGCGAAGAGGG
>DASTRQ010000004.1:0-24676 GCA_035761145.1 Gemmatimonadales bacterium | reverse complement strand
CGCCACCGCCTGGCCCCTGGCGGAGATCCGCCGCGAGAAGTCCCGCTCCACCATCGTCATCGTGTCGGGGCGGACGACGAGATCGGGGGCGATCCCCCCGCCGCCGGCGAGCGCGCGCCCGCCGTCGGTGCGGTAGACCGTGGTGTCGGCGGCCACCCCGGTGCGCAGGGAGCCGTCGCGGTTCCGCGGCTTCTGGATGGTGCGGCCGCTCGGCGTGTACCACCGCCCGGTCGTGAACTTGAGCGCCCACCCCTCGTCGAGCGGGTAGAGGCTCTGCACCAGCCCCTTACCGAACGTGGTGTTCCCCACCACCAGCGCGCGGTCGTGGTCCTGCAGGGCCCCGGTGACGATCTCGCTGGCGGAGGCGGTGTACTCGTCGGCCAGGACGACCATCGGCTCGCGGGTGGTGACGGCGTTGCCCTCGGCCCGGGCCACCTCATCGGGCTGGCCGCGGTAGCGCACGGTCACGATGCCGGCGTCCTGCGGCAGGAAGAGCGAGCTGATGCCGATGGCCTGGTCGAGGGAGCCGCCGCCGTTGCCGCGCAGGTCGAGGATGAAGCTCGTGGCCCCGTGGCGCTTCAGGTCGAGCAGGGCGCGGCGCACCTCGGCGCGCGAGTCCTCGTTGAAGCGCTGCAGCGGGAGGTAGCCGACGCCGCCGTCGAGCACGAGGGTGAACGGCACCGCGGGGACGTGCACCTCCGCGCGGGTGGGGGTGAGCTCGATGAGCTCGGGGCCGTAGCGGCGGATCTGCACCTTCACCGGGGTGCCCACCTGCCCGCGGAGCCGGCTCGTCACCGCGTCGAGCCCGCGCCCCGTCATCGGCTCCCCTTCCACCGTCACGATCCGGTCGCCGCTCTGGAAGCCCGACTGCGCCGCCGGCGTGTTGGGGAAGACCCGCCCCACGAGGATGCTGTCCCCCTCCTGTTCCACGCTCATCCCGAGCCCGCCGTAGCGGTTGCCGATCGTCTCGCGCTGGAAGCTCCTGAGCTCGGTGGGCGAGAAGAGCTCCGCGTAGGGATCGTCGAGCTGCTCGAGCAGGCCGCGCGCCGCCGCCTCGTAGGGGTTGCCCGCCACCGCCGTGTCGAGCGAGGTGGCCTGCACCCGCTGGATCACCGACTCGAGGAGCCAGAGCCCCGGCGTCTGGTTGCCGTTGGAGAAGGCGGACGCGCCCGCCGCGCCGAGCACGAAGGCGAGGGGGAGGACGAGGAACAGGGTCCACTTCGATCGGCGCATCTCGATCACCGCCAGGGACGAAAGGGCTCGGGTCCGGGCGCCCGCGACGGGGGCCGGGCCGGGTGTCATATCGAAGATACTACGTCCCCCCGCCCCGTGAGTTGCGCGGGACGGCGGGGGGAACGTTGCACAACGAACCTATGCCGCCGCGATGAGCCGGCCCAGCTCGGCGAGCTTCGACTCGAGCCGGTCGGTGAGCGGGAAGCCGCAGTTGAGCCGGAAATGGTTGCGGTACCGCTCCCCCGGCGCGAAGACGTGGCCGGGCATGATGCCGATGCCGCGGGCGAGGGCGCGGTGCGCCAGCTTGAGCGCGTCCACCGCGGGCGGCAGCTCCACCCAGAGCAGGTGCCCGCCGCTGGGCCGGGTGACCTTGATCCCGCCGGGGAAGTGGCACCCGATGGCGCGGGTGTAGTCGGCCACGGTGCGCTTGTAGTGCTGCCGCAGGCCGCGCAGGTGGTGCTCCGCCCCGTGGCCGGCGAGGTACTCGGCGATGGTGAGCTGGGCCAGCGCGTTGGCCTGGAGGCTGGCGGAATAGCGGAAGCGGCTGATGTCCTTCACGTGACGGCCGGCGGCCAGCCAGCCGACGCGGTAGCCCGCCGCGAGGGTCTTGGAGAAGGAGCCGATGGAGACGATGTCGGAGCGGCGGTCGGCGAAGGCGCGGAGCGGCCGGGGACGGGGATCGTCGAAGTAGAGGTCGGAATAGACCCCGTCCTCGATGATCGTGACGCCGAACTCACGGCAGGCGTCCACGAGCCGCTGGCGGTCGGCCTCCGGGATCGTGGCGCCGAGGGGGTTGTGCGCGGTGGGCATCGTGATGAGCACCCGTGCCTTGAGCCGGCGCAGCACCGACTCGAGCCGCTTGGTCTCGAGCCCCTCCTCGGTACAGGTGGGGAGCTCCACCACCTTGAGCCCGAGCATCTGGGCCTGGTTGAGCACGCCGTAGTAGGTGGGGCTCTCCACGAGGATGGTGTCGCCGGGGGCGCAGAGGGCGCGGAGCGCCACCTGCAGCGCCTCGGTGGCGCCGTTGGTGATGAAGACCTCGCCCGGATCGAGGGTGACGCCGAGCGCCATCGCGCGACGGGTGATCTGGTGCACCAGCTCGGGCTGGCCGCGCCAGGGACCGTAGGTGACGCCGAGCAGCGAGGGGTCGCGCGCGAGACGGGCGAGGATCGAGTTGAGCCGGCGGCCGGGATAGACCGAGGGATCGGAGGTGGCGACGCCGAAGGGGGCCACCGAGGGGTCGTTGACGCGGGTGAGGAGGTCGTGCACGAGGTCGATGACCTCGACCTCCTCGCGCACCGCCGGCGGGCGGCTCGGCTCGGGCCGCGGCACCTGCAGGAGGGGCCGCCCCGCGATGTAGTGCCCCGACTGCGGCCGCACCTCGACCACGCCCTGGTCCTCGAGGCGCCGGTAAGCGGCGAGCGCCGTGGCGAGCGAGACCCGCCGCTGGCGCGCGAAGGCGCGCACGCCGGGGAGCCGGTCGCCGGGGCGGAGGGCGCCATTGAGCGCCATCCCGGCGAGCTCGTCGGCGAGCCGGGCATAGAGCGGGCCGGGCCCCTTGGGACGGCGGTGAACTGTACTGGTCACAGTCATAGGCATCTGGAACTGTTGCGGTTCGGAGCCTTAGGATAGCTTCTGGACGTGGAGAGGGCAAGACGACGACGACGGATAACGGACAACGGATAGCTGATGGCCGATGGCCGATGGCCGATGGCTGATGGCCGATGGCTGATGGCCGATGGCCGATGGCTGACAGCCGCTGGCCGGCCGGAAGAGGACGAGAGGACGGACAGAGACATGGAATGGCTGAGGGATGTGCCGGTGCTGGAGCGGGAGCGGGGCGTTTCGCGGGTGGAGATCGTCGAGTGGCACCCCCGGTTCGCGGGGCATTTCCGGCGGCTCAACGAGGCGTGGATCAGCAGGTACTTCGAGCTCGAGCCGGACGACCTGCGCACCTTGGGCGACCCCGCGGGGGAGATCATCGCGCGGGGTGGCGCGATCGTGTTCGCCCTCGCGGGGGGCCAGGTGGTGGGGACCGGGGCGCTGGTGCACGAGGACGAGGGGGTCTACGAGCTCGCCAAGATGGCGGTGGACCCCGCCTGGCAGGGCCGCGGGATCGGACAGCTCGTGGCGGAGCGCCTGCTCAGCATCGCCCGGTCGCGGGGTGCCCGGAAGGTGGAACTCGTGAGCCAGACCGACCTCGCCGCCGCCATCAGGCTCTACGAGCGGCTTGGCTTCCGCCGAGTGCCCCTCGGCAAGGCGGCGTACAAGAGGGCGAATGTCAGGATGGAGGTGGGGTTGGCGGGGAAGGGAACCGCCGTAAACACCGCATGAAGACCAAGATCCTCATCGCGTTCGCGCTGGTGTACCTCGTCTGGGGGTCCACCTATCTCGCCATCCGGGTGGCGGTGGAGACGATCCCTCCCTTCCTCCTGGCGGGGACGCGGAATCTCGTGGCCGGAGCGGTGCTGCTCGCGGTGACACGGTGGTGGCGGAGCGGACCCCGGCGGCCATCGCGCTGGAACGGCCGCCAGCTCTGGCAGGGGGCGCTGGTGATGGGGTTCCTGATGTTCGTGCTGGGCAACGGGATCCTCTCCTGGGTCGAGACCCGGATGGACTCGGGGCTCGCGGCGCTCATCGTCGGGTGCATCCCGCTGTTCGTGGTGGTCATCGAGCGGGTCAAGTGGTGGGGCGAGCGGCGCGCGCTCACGCCGCAGAAGACGATCGGCGTGCTGGTGGGGATCGGCGGGCTGGCGCTGCTGGTGGCGCCGGGAGCGTCGGGCGCGGGGGTGCGCATCGACGCCCTCGCCGCCGGCGCCCTCCTTCTCGGCGCGCTCGGCTGGGCCATCGGCACCGTGGCGGGGCGCGAGCTCCCCCACCCCGAGGACAAGATCGAGAGCGCCGCGATGACGATGCTCGCCGGCGGCGCCCTCATCACCCTCGTCGCCGCATTCACGGGCGAGTTCCGCGCCTTCGACATCGGTCGCGTGAGCGCGCAGGGGGTGCTGGCCTGGGCCTACCTCGTGGTGTTCGGCTCGATGATCACCTACAGCGCGTACGCCTGGCTCGTGGCCACCGTCGAGGCGAGCACCCTGGCCACCTACGCGCTGGTGAACCCCGTCGTGGCGGTGATCCTGGGGTGGGCCCTCGTCGGCGAGCGGCTCACCGGCCGGATGCTCCTCGCGGCCGCCGTCATCCTCCTGGGCCTCGGGCTCACGCTCTTCGGCCAGAAGTGGGGCGAAGTGGCGGTGCGAGTCCTCCCGCTCCGGAGCCTCGGACTCAAGAAGGCAGCGTAGTGGCGAGGCGGCGATAGCCGACCCTGCGTCCCTGCGACCCTGCGACCCTGCGACAACGACCATGCCCCGCGACCAACGGATCACCCTGCTCCTTGAGTTCGTGCACCAGTCGTTCTACGGCCCCGCGTGGCATGGGCCGGCGCTCTGGGCCACGCTGCGCGGGGTCTCCCCCGATCAGGCGCTGGCACGGCCCAAGGCGGGGCGGCATAACGTGTGGGAGTACGCGCTCCACGCCGCGTACTGGAAGTACGTCGTGCGCCGACGGCTCACGCGCGACGAGTCGCTCGAGTTCCCGCGCGGGCCGGCCAACTGGCCGGCGCCCCCCACCCGCGCCTCGGCGGCGGCGTGGAAGGCCGACCGTGCGCTCCTCAAGGAGCAGCACGAGCTCCTCGTCCGCACCATCGAGCGCTTCCCCGCCGAGTCGCTGGGGAAGAAGGCGTGGAAGTCGCGGTATACCAACCTGCAGAGCATCGAGGGGATCGCCTCGCACGACCTGTATCACGGGGGGCAGATCCAGCTGGTGAAGCGGCTGATCTCAGTCTAGGAATTAGGGAGCATCCATCCCATGGAACGCCGCGTTTTGGCCTCAACTGGGAAGGGCGGAGCGACGAAAGGACCGAGTATGATCTTGTGGATGCGGCGGGGAGTCCTCCCCTGAAACCAAACAACAGCTGTTTTTCGTTACTCCGTCGCTTCGTCCCTCCTTGTTGAGGCCATAGCGGTACGGAGAGACCATGTTGGCCTATTGGACCGCAGCACATTCATCATCGGAGCGGACGTGAACGCACTCATCAAGTCCATCGAAGCAGAATTCCGCCGCTACAAGGCGTTGGCGGAGGGGGCGCTGGGGCAGGTGCCGGAGGTGACGTTGTCGGCCCCGGGGCCCAACGGGGGGAACTCCCTGGCCGTCATCTGCTGGCACATCTCGGGGAACCTCAAGTCGCGCTTCACCGACTTCCTCACCACCGACGGCGAGAAGCCGTGGCGGGAGCGCGAAGAGGAGTTCGCGGCCCGGTCGGTGGGGCGCGACGTGCTCCTGGCCAAGTGGGAGGAGGGATGGAGCGTCCTCTTCGGGACGCTCGACGGCCTCACCGACGCCGACCTGACGCGCACCATCACCATCCGCGGGCAGCCGATGGCGGTGCATGAGGCGCTCCACCGGTCGCTGGCGCACATCAGCTACCACGTGGGACAGGTCGTGTACGTGGCGCACGCCATCGCCGGCGCGGGATGGAAGTACCTGAGCATCCCCCCGGGAGGCTCGGCGGCGTACAATGCCGCCCCCACGATGGAGAAGGCGGCAACCCACGCGGCAAAGGCGGGGGCGAAGTAGCGGCCGGGTCGTGGTGCTGTGCGGGAGGGATCGCTGCCGGGATGGCTATGGCCTCAACAGGGAGGGACGGGGGGACGAAGGGACGGTGAAAGACATTGTGTGGGTGCTGGAGGGGGATCCTCCCCTGAGACCACAACAATTGCTGTTCTTCGTTACTCCGTTGCTTCGTGCTTCCCGGTTGAGGCCATAGCGGTACGGCAAAGCGATCTCTCCCGATGCGGGCGAGGTCCTTTGCTGCGCTCAGGAAGGTACCCTGCTCACCACGGTTCCTTACTCACAACAAGACTCACAACACGGGTCTGGACGACAAAATGCCCCGCAACGGAACCCGTTGCAGGACATTCTGTCACCAAGTTGCCCCTCCTGGGATCGAACCAGGACTCTCCTGATCCAGAGTCAGGCGTGTTGCCAATTACACCAAGGGGCAGCGAGTGGAGCTGAGGGGGATCGAACCCCTGACCTCTGCAGTGCGATTGCAGCGCTCTCCCAGCTGAGCTACAGCCCCGTGTTCGGGAGCGCAAAGATAAGGCGGTGCCCCCTGAGGGTCAACGGGAGAGGGGGCCCCTGCCGGGACCCCCTCCATCGACCGCATCTCCCTGCCCTGCCACGACTTACGGGATCGTGTCGGGGACGAACCGCAGCACCATCGGGGGGTTCCCCCCCACGCCCTCGGTGGCCACCACGGTGTACACGCCGCGGGGCGTAAGGCGCACCGCGAGGGTGGTGTCCACGAGATCGGTCACCGACCCGCCGCTCTCCCGCACCCGGAAGCGGACCAGGCCGGTGTCGATGGTCTGGTACGACGACGCGAGCGCGTAGCCGATCCCGCCCACGATCGGGGGGATGGCACCCAGGGTATCCGTGGGGAGGGTGGCGTAGACGTCGAGCCCGCTGGCGTTGAGGGTGCGGTACCCGTGCACCACCCGCACCTTCACGGAACTGCTGTCTGGGGGCAGGGTGTCGTCGGCCACGAAGACCGAGCGGAACTGCGCCTGGATCCCGAGCCCGTACAGCGAGTAGCGCCGACCGACGGTGAGGGCGAGCGTATCGAGCCCGAGGACGTTGCCGTTGTCCGTCCGGTTGATGCTCACCTCACCGACATCAACGGCGACCCGCTTGTAGCCGCTCGCCGCCCCGAAGGTGACCGGGCCGACCACGGTGATCCCTTCCGAGCGGAGGTCGATCCCGGCCGCGTCGGTCACCATATTGACGAGCTTGACCCGTCCCGTGGGGGACGACGGGGGCAGGTTCCCCGTGCCCTCGCACGCGCCGAGGGCGAGGGCCACCGCGAAGGCCGCGAAGATGTTGCGCCGCATAGAGTTCCTGAGGGGAGGACCAGTCCAATCTATGGACTGCGGCGGGCGGTGCATAGGGGCCCGCCCCGCCCGCAAGAACCGGGTCGCGGCCCGCGGGCCGGCGAGGTATCCTGATGCCCATGAGCGACCTGACCGATTTCGACCGGGTGGCGCGCGCCATCCGCTGGCTGGACGAGCACCCGGGTGCCGAGCTGGGCGAGGTGGCGCGGGCGATGGGGTTGAGCCCGTTCCACTTCCAGCGCCTCTTCACCCGCTGGGCGGGGGTGAGCCCCAAGCGCTTCGAGCAGTTCCGCGCCGTGGTGACCGCGCGCAACCTGCTCCGCGGCGGGGCGAGCGTGCTGGCGGCGAGCTGGGACTCGGGGCTCTCGGGCCCCGGCCGCCTGCACGACCTGATGGTGGCCGTGGACGCGGTGACGCCCGGCGAGTACAAGGCGATGGGCGAAGGACTGGAACTTCGCTGGGGGGTCCACGAGGGTCCCTTCGGTCCCTTCCTGCTGGCCGAATCGGAGCGCGGGGTGAGCGCGCTGCGCTTCCTGGCCGGCCCGGCCCGCACGGCGGTGACGGAGCTCCGGGAGGAGTGGCCCGCCGCGCGGCTGGTGGAGGACCGCCTCGGCACCGCGCGCACCGCCCAGCGGATCTTCCAGGGGCGTGGTGAGCGGCCGGTGCGGCTCTTCCTGAAGGGCACCAACTGGCAGCTCAAGGTGTGGGAGGCGCTGCTCCGCATCCCCGCGGGCGCGACGACGACGTACGGCGACATCGCGGCCGAGGTGCGCGCCCCGGCGGCGGCGCGGGCGGTCGGGGCGGCGGTGGGGGCCAATCCGGTCCACTACCTGATCCCCTGCCACCGGGTGATCCTCTCGAGCGGGGCGTTCGGCGGCTATGCCGGGGGCCCGGCGCGCAAGCGCGCCCTCCTGGGGTGGGAGGCGGTCCGGGCCGCGTCCTGAGGCCCGGCTCTATCGCGCTGCCCGATTTCCGGTATCTTCCCGCCCCATGACGGGGCTCGCGCTCGTCGGGGAGATGGTGCTGGTGGCCGCGCTGGTCTGGGGGCTCTATGCCCTCCGGGACCGGCTCGGCCTCGCGCCGCTGTACGCCTTCCTGGCCGCGACGCAGTACCTGCAGGGGATCCTGGCGCAGACGGTGTACCTCCGGCTGACCGACGGGGTGGTGGCCTCGCCGGGCTCGGTGGTGCTGTTCAGCGGGAACCTCTTCGCCCTGCTCTTCATCTACCTCCGCGAGGGGGTCCCGGCGGCGCGCACGGCGATCTACAGCATCCTCCTCGCCAACGTGACGCTGGCGTTCTTCGTCGTGTTCACGGGGCTGCAGCTGCAGCTTCCGGGCGCGGAGAATGTCCTGCAGGTGCCGGAGGGGTTCTTCGCGGTGAACCTGCGGAGCTACATCGCGGGGGTCGCCACGATCCTGGTGGATTCGGTGCTGATGCTGGTGCTCTACGAGCTCCTCTTCAGCCAGCTGGTCTGGATCCCGCTCCTGCCGCGCCTCCTGATGGCCCTGCTCGGGGTCCTCTACTTCGATTCGCTGGTGTACGTGGTGACCGCCTTCTGGGGGCGCGACGACTTCGGTGAGGTGCTGCGGGGCCAGTTCGCGGGGAAGAGCATCGCGGGGGTGACGTACGGGCTCCTGCTCTGGGGTTACCAGGTGGCGGTGGCGCGCCGGGATCCCGCCCAGGCCGAGGTGCGGCCGCGCGAGTTCCGGGACGTCTTCTCGATCTTCGCCTGGCGGGCGCGGTACGAGCAGGTGGCGGCGGAGCTGGAGCAGAGCCAGGAGCGGCTGCGCCAGGCGCAGCGGATGGAGGCGATCGGGCGCCTGGCCGGCGGCATCGCGCACGACTTCGGCAACATCCTGACGGCGGTGGACAGCTTCGCCGCGCTCCTGGCCGAGCGACTGGGGACCGACCACCCGGCGCAGAAGGACCTGGAGGGGATCCGCGAGGGGGCGGCGCGGGGCCGGGGGCTCATCCGCCAGCTCCTCGCGGTGGGGCGCCGCCAGCCGCTGGCACCCCGCACGCTCGACCTGGGCGCCGCGGTGCACGGGATGGAGCGGATGCTCCGCACCCTCCTCGGCGCGCGGTACCAGATCCTCTTCGACGTGACGCCCGAGGTGCCGGCGGTGGCCGCCGACCCGGGGCAGATGGAGCAGGTGCTGCTCAACCTCGTGATCAATGCCCGGGACGCGATGCCGGCCGGCGGCACCATCCGCGTCGGCGTCCGGAGCAACACCGTCCGCGACGAGGAGCAGGTGGCCACGGGGACGCTCCGCCCCGGCGCCTATGTGGCCCTCGTGGTGGAGGACGCCGGCACCGGGATCAGCCCCGACACGCTGGAGCACGTCTTCGAGCCGTTCTACAGCACCAAGGGAGCGATGGGGAGCGGGCTCGGGCTCTCGATCGTGTACGGCATCGTGACCCAGAGCGGCGGGGCCATCCGCGTGGAACCCACCGGCGCCACCGGCACCCGATTCACCGTGCTCCTGCCCGTGGCCCCCGAGGACTTCCGCACCCCGCCGCCCCCCGTGGCGCTCCACGCCGCGGTCTAGAGCCCCAGCGCCCCCTGCCCCTCCCCATACCGCCGCAGGTAGGCGGGCACGTCGAACTTCGCCGCCGCCGCGCGGGTGCTCTGGTAACGCACGGTGCCGTACACCGGCCGGCGGTAGAACGGCCGGTCGAAGCGCCCGAAGGTCCAGTGGATGCCGCCGTAGCTGTTGGGATCGCGCCCGTCGAGGGCGTACTTGTTGTTCAGGTGCTCGAGGATCCGGAGCGCCTCGGCCGCGTTGCGGGTCCAGGGGAGCAGCGCCTTCCCCCAGAGCATCCGCAGGTAATTGTGCAGCTCGCCGTCCCTGAGGAGGGCGCGCTGGCAGGCGTTCCAGAGCTCGTCCTCGGTGCGGGCGAACTCGAGGTCCTCGGCGGCGTAGAGCCGGCGCGGGTCCCCCTCGTGCCGCTCGAGCTCCGCGCGCGCCCAGGCGGGGATCCCCTCCACGGTGCGGTGCCTGGGCTGGTAGTAGCAGAAGTTGTGCGACACCTCGCGCCAGACGAGCGCCTCGTCGAGGAAGCGCTCCGCCTGCCGCGCAGGCCCCGCCTCGCGCACCCGGAGCAGCACCTCCTGCGGCGAGATCATCCCGAAGTGGAGGTACGCCGAGAGGCGCGAGGTGGCGTCCACGTTGGGATCGTTGCGCTCGTCGGCGTAGCGCGGGAGACCGTGTTCGAGGAACCAGGCGAGGCGCCGGCGCGCGGCGACGCTCCCCCCCGTGAGCGTGGGGGACGGGGCCACCGCGTGGTCCACGGCACAGCACGCCACGAGGGCGGGGATCCCCTCGCGGGTCACCGTCACGGGGGCGAACGGGAGGTCGATCGCGCCGCGGAGCGCCGGCTCCTCGTTCCCGACCGGGCGGAGGTGGTCGTCGAGGTGGCGGGACACCTCGGTGCGGAAGCCGCGCGCGGTGGGGTGCTCGCGCGAGATGAGCGCCATCGGCACCACGGTGGCGCCGTCCACCGCGATGACCGGGGTCTCCACCTTCTCGCGGAGCCGCCGGATCTGGCGCGGGTGGATGAAGGTGGGGAGGAAGTCGGTGACGACGAGCGCGGCGCGCCGGGCCAGCTGCTCGAGGGGCGACGGGTCGTGCCGTCCCTCCCGCGCCTCGGCGATGGCCTCGGGGCTCCGGGTGTCCAGGTAGAAGGCGTACTGGATCCCCCGCTCGGCGAAACGCGCCTGCAGGTCGGCCACCCCTTCGAGGATGAAGGTGTGGAGGCGGTCGCTGGCCCAGGGGTAGTCCGCGCGGAGCCCGTGGTACACCAGCACCGGGAGGCGGAGCCGGTCCCCCTGCTGGACCGCGAAGTTGAGCGCGATGTTGTCGTCGGCCCGGAAGGCGGCCTGCATCCAGTACAGCACGAACTCCCCCCCGGCGCGGGGGCCCGGCTCGCGGCCGGCGTGGATGCGGGCGTCGTGGACGAAGGGCATAGGCGTGGAGTATACCGCCGCGTGTTAAGTTTGCCCCATGCTCTCAGTGACCTTCCTCGGGACGGGGGCCGCGTGCCCCACGGTGGACCGCAACGTGGCGGGCCTGGCGCTGCAGCGTGAGGGGGAGACGATCCTCTTCGACTGCGGCGAGGGGACCCAGCGCCAGATGATGCGGTACGGCGTGTCGTTCTCGTTCACCGAGGTGTACTTCTCGCATTTCCACGCCGACCACTTCCTCGGCATCACCGGCCTGCTCCGCACCCTGGGCCTGCAGGACCGGCAGGCGCCGCTCACCCTGTACGGGCCGCGCGGGGCGGAGCGGGTGCTGGGCCAGGCGGTGAGCCTCGGGGCGGAGCGCCCCAAGTTCCCGGTCGAGATCCGCGAGCTCAAGGCGGGGGAGGTGCTCAAGCGGAAGGAGTACGACATCGTCGCCTTCCCGGCCGAGCACCGCGGGGAGTCGTTCGGGTACGCGGTGGCGGAGCACCTGCGGCTGGGCAGGTTCGACCCGGAGCAGGCGCGGGCGCTGGGCATCCCCGAGGGGCCGCTCTGGGGGCGCATCCACCGCGGCGAGGACGTCACCCTTCCCGACGGCCGGGTGATCCGCTCCGAGGAGCTGGTGGGGCACCCGCGCCCGGGGCGGACGGTGGTGTACACCGGCGACACCCGCCCCTGCCGGAGCGTCACCGAGGCGGCGCGGGGGGCCGACCTGCTGGTGCACGAGGCCACCTTCGGCGACGACGAGCGCGACCGCGCGCGCGAGACGGGGCACAGCACCGCCCGCCAGGCGGCGGAGGTGGCGCGCACGGCGGGGGTGAGGCGCCTCGCCCTGACCCACATCAGCGCGCGCTACACCCGCGAAGCCCCCGAGCTCCTGGCCGAGGCGCGCGAGGTCTTCCCCGAGGTGGCGGTGGCGCGGGACGGGATGCGGGTGGAGGTGGGGTACCAGGAGGGGTGAGCGGTGAGCGGTAAGCGGTAAGCGGTGAGCGGGGGTGCCCGGTCCGGAGGCGCCCCCGCTCGTCATTGTGCCCCGCTCCGATCCACCCCGCTCACCGCTCACCGCTCCCCTAGAACACCTTCACCTGGATCGTGAGCCGGCCCGGGTCCTTCTTGATCTCCTCGAGCAGCGCGGAGAGGGCCTGGCTGGTGCGGCGGGCGTCGTTGTAGAGCCCGCTGTCCTGGGCCAGCATCCCGAGCGTGCCGCGGCCCTGGTTGATCCCGGCGAGGAGGGTGTCGAGCGTGGCGCTGGTGTGGCGCAGCTGGCCCACCAGCGAGTCGGTGGCGCGCGACCCGCGGGCGAGGTTGCGCGAGACGGTGTCCATGTTGGCGAAGACGTGGGTGCGGTTGAGCTCCTCGAGGGTGCGCCGCATCTCGTCGGCGAGGAGCTTCACCCCGCCCATCGTCTGCACCAGCTGCGCGGTGGGGCCGCGGTCGGGGTCCCCGTAGGTGTTGAGCATCCGCTCCATCGCCTGCAGGGAGCGGTGGATCTCGTTGGCGGTCTGCTGGTTGAGGATGAGCGTGGCGCCGCTCGTGACCCGGCCCACCTGCTCCGAGAGCTGCTCGGCGCGGGCGGTGAGGCCGGGGCCCTGCTCGCTCCCGGTGATGGGGCGCTTGGGGTCGAGGGTGCCGGGCGCGGCGCCGGGGTCCACGGTGAGGAGCACGTCGCCCACGAGCCCCACGGAGGCCACCTGGATCACCGCGTCGCTGTGGAGCGGCATCTCCTCGGGGAGCACGAAGGTGACCTCCACCTCGCCGGGGCGCCGGAGGCGGATGTCGGTGACGTGGCCGACGGCGTAACCCGAGATCTGCACCGGGGAGCCGCGCTTGAGGCCGTTGACGTTGTCGAAGACGACGATCCACGGCTGCCCGCCGCCGAGGTTGCCCCCCTTGAGGAGGAGGGTGCCCGCGAAGAAGAGCACCAGCCCGAGGAGGGCCAGCGCGCCGACGGCGATCTCACGCCTGGTGCCAGAGGCCATGGGGTCCTAGGCGGCGAAGTGGGTGGTGTCGCGGTCCCGCTGGAGGAACGCGTGCACCCGGGGGTCGGTGGAGGCCAGGAACTCGGCCGGGGTGCCCTGCAGCACGATACGCCCGTCCATCAGCAGCGCCAAGCGGTCGGCCACCCGGAAGGCGCCGCGCACGTCGTGGGTCACGACGATGCTGGTGACGCCGAGCTCCTCGCCCAGGCGGGTGACGAGGGAGTCGATGATGTCGGCGTTGATCGGGTCGAGGCCGCTGGTGGGCTCGTCCCAGAGCAGGTACTTGGGGCGCCCCGCGATGGCGCGGGCGATCCCGACCCGCTTCTTCATCCCGCCCGAGAGCTCGCCGGGGGTCTTCTGCGCCACCTCGGGGGGGAGGTTCACCAGCCGCAGGCACTCGGCCGCGCGCTCGCGCGCGAAGCCCAGGTCGGCGTACTCCCGCTCGTCGGTGAGGCCCAGGCGGATGTTCTCGAAGACGTCGATGGAGTCGAACAGGGCGCCGTACTGGAAGACGTAACCGATCATGCTCCGGAGCGCCTGCAGCCCCGCGCGGTCGAGCCGCCAGACGTCCTTGTCGTCCACCAGCACGGTGCCGGCGTCGGGACGGATGAGCCCGATGATCGTCTTGAGGGTGACGCTCTTGCCGGTGCCCGAGGGGCCAAGGAGGGCCACGGTCTCCCCCTCCTGCACGTCGAAGTCCACCCCGTCCAGGACCACCTGCGACCCGAAGGCCTTGCGGATGCCACGGAGCTGGATCATGGGCTGAGCAGCAGCTTGGCGAGCACGGCGTCGAGGAAGAGGATCACCACCGACGTGGCCACCACCGCGCGCGTGGTGGACTTCCCCACCCCCTCGGCCCCCTGCTGGGTGTTGAAGCCCACGTAGCAGGGGATCACCGTGATCGCCGCGGCGAAGGTGAAGGCCTTGATGATCGAGTACCACCCGTCGAAGGGGCGGTAGTAGTAGCGCGCGCCGAGCATGAAGTCGGCGGTGGTGAGGAGGGGAAGCGCGTTGCGCCCCGCCAGGAGCCCGGCGACGATGCCCACCACGTCGCTGATCACCGTGAGCACGGGGATCATGATCATCCCCGCCACCACGCGGGGCAGGATCAGGTGGCTGATGGGGGAGCGCCCCAGCGACTCGAGCGCGTCGATCTGCTCGGTGACGCGCATCGTGCCGAGCTCGGCCGCCCACCGCGCGCCGATGCGGCCGGCCAGGATGAGCCCCGTGAGCACCGGGCCCAGCTCGAGGATGACGCTCTCCACGATGAGCGTCCCCACGATGTAGATCGGGAGGCTCGACTGGAACTGGTACCCCGCCTGGAACGCCGTCACCGCGCCGGTGAAGGCGCTCACCACGATCACGATGAAGAGCGAGCCGATGCCCACGTTGTACGCCTCGGCCATCGCGCGGGGCACCCAGACGCGCCATTCACCGAGGGCGCGGACGAGCTCCCCCACAAGCGTCGTCACCCGACCCAGATGGGTCAGGGAATCGAGGATGACCTTGCCGGCGAGGCGCCGGGGGTCCAGGGCTCTGGCGGTCATGGATGCGGTGCAAGGTAACGAGTTGCAACAATCGGAGTGAAGTCCGAGGCCCCAGGCCCCAGGCCCGAAGCCTGGGAGGCCGAGTGTACATTGCTCCCCTCCACTTCACACTTCGGACCTCGGACCTCGGACCTCGGACCTCGCACTTCGGACCCCGTGCCCCCCCACCCGACGACCATCCGCAAGTTCCGGAAGTCACTCCTCGCCTGGTTCCGTCGCCACGGGCGCGACCTGCCGTGGCGTCGGACGCGAGACCCGTACCACATCCTGGTCTCGGAGGTGATGCTGCAGCAGACCCAGGTGAGCCGGGTGGAGCTCTTCTACCACCGCTTCCTGGAGCGGTGGCCGACGCTCGAACGGCTGGCGCGGGCGCGCCCCGCCCAGGTGCGCGAGGCGTGGGAGGGGCTTGGCTACTACCGCCGCGCGGCGAACCTCCACGCGCTGGCCAGGGTGGTGGTGAGGGAACGGGACGGGGTGATGCCGAGCGACCCGGCGGAGCTTCGGGTGCTCCCGGGGGTGGGGCCTTATACCGCGGGCGCGGTGGCGTGCTTCGCGTTCGAACGCCGTGCCCCGGCGGTGGACACCAACGTGGCGCGCGTGATCCGCCGCGCCTTCCACCCCCGCCGCCCCAGGGACCCGAACGACCGGGTGGTCTGGCGGACGGCCGAGGCGCTCCTCCCGCGGACCGGGAAGAGCGCCTGGGCGTTCAATCAGGGGATCATGGAACTGGGCGCGCTGATCTGCACCGCGCGGGTGGCAAAGTGCGGGGAGTGCCCGGTGGCGGGGATGTGTAAGACGGGTAGGAAGGTGGGAAGGTAGGAAGGTAGGAGGGTAGGAAGGCAGGAAGGTAGGAAGCGCGGCGGCTCTCCCCTCTTACCGTCCCTCTTCCTGCCATCTCACCTTTTTACCTTCCTACCTTCCTACCCTCCTACCCTCCTACCTTCCAATCTCCTCCAGCATCCCCACCACCCGCTCCACCTGATCCGGTCCGTTGTAGATGTGGGTCGAGAGCCTGAGGAAGTTGTAGCCGTACTCTCCCACCTGCCGCACGCGCACCGGGCCCATCTGCCAGAGCTGGCGGGCCACGTCGGGGGTGGCGTGGCCGTCCACGGTGAAGCTCACCATCGCACTCCGGAACTCGGGGCGCGCGGGGGAGTGCATCGTGATGCCGGGGAGCGCCCGAAGCCTGGCGTCGAGCAGGGTCGCGAGGCCCCGCGTGCGGCGCTCGATGGCCGCGGCGCCCATCACGGCGTGGAAGTCGAGCGCCGCCTGGAAGCCGGCCACCAGCGAATCATTGCGGGTGCCCACGTGGTCGAAGCGCATCCCCTTGAGGGAGAGGTCGTCCCATCCCCCCGAGGCGCAGAGCGGCCAGAGGCGGTCGATCCACTCGGGGGAGATGTACAGGAACCCGGTCCCCTTGGGCGCCAGGAGCCACTTGTGCGGGCTCGAGGCGTAGAAGTCGCATCCGAGCGCGGTGAGGTCCACCTGCAGCATCCCGGGCGGGTGGGCGCCGTCGATGGCCGTGATGATGCCGCGCCGCTTCGCCTCGGCGCAGAGCGCCTGCACCGGCTGGATGAGCCCGGTGCTGAAGAGCACGTGGCTGATCATCCACACCCGGGTGCCCGGCGGCGAGGCGGCCACCCACGCATCCACCAGCTCCTGCGGCGACGCGGGGTCGAGCGGCGGCGTGAAGGTGACGAGCCGGGCGCCGTACCGCTTGGTGACGAGCTGCCAGGGGCAGATCCCGCCCACGTGCTCGTGCGTGGTGCTCACCACCGTGTCCTGGGGTCCGAGGTCCAGGCCGCGGGCCACGACGTTCATCGCCTCGGTGGTGTTGCGGGTCAGGGCGAGGCACTCCGCCGGCGCGCCGAGGAGCGCGCCGAGGTCGCGGAGGAGCTTCCCCTCGTCGAGCGGCTGCTGGTGGAAGACCGTCTCGAACGCCGTGAGGTGCCGCACCGTGGCGTCGACCACCGCCCGCGGCGAGGCGCCGAAGGTGCCGGTGTTCATGAAGATGCCGTCGGCCAGGTAGAACCGGCGGCGGAGCTCGCGCCACCACGCCTCGTCGTCGCGGAACGGGGGGAGCGGCGGGAGCTCGGCCTCGGGGGCCGGCGCCCCGGGGCCGGCGGCCGCCGCCGCGCACCCCGCGAGCCATCCGGCCCCCGGGAACGCGACCGCGGCCGCGAGGAGGTCGCGGCGGGAGAAGCTCACCGGATCATCGCGCCGGCGAGGAGGCTCACGAGGGCCAGGATCCCCATGATCATGCTGGCCACCTTCTGCCGGGCGCGGAGGGCGTCGAACGCGGCGGCCTGGCCCACCGGATCGAGCCGCGCGACGCGGGTGGCGCTCGGCAGGCTCACGGCGAAGACGATGATCGCCGCGATGATGCCGAGCCCCTGCATCGCCATCAGCCAGGGGCTCACGACCATCCCGCTCCCGGTGTTGATCGCCGCCATGTAGGTCATCGTGAGGAAGAGCCCCGAGAGCACCGTGAGCGCGGCGCCGGGGGCCACGATGCGGGCGTGGATGGCGGCCAGGAGGCGCGCCACGGTGGCCTGCGCGGGGCGGTCCTCGCGCTTGGCCGCGAGGCTCGCGAACATGGCGCCGAGGCCGCCGCCGATCCACATCGCGGAGCCGAGGAGGTGCAGGAAGATCCAGGCGTTTCTCACGGTACCGTCCCGGTCAGGAGGAGATGGTCCACCGGCCGGCGGGCGTCGAAGCCGGCGTCGAGTTCGTGCCAATGGGAGATGCCCGGCTCGCCGAGGCGCCAGCAGAGAAAGACGAGGCGGTCGTCGCGCAGGGCGTAGAAGTCCACGAGACCCGCCTCGATCCCCTTGGCCACGCACCCCAGCGCCTCGAGCTCGGCCAGGAGCGCGGCGACCCGCTCGGCGGCGGCCTGCACCTCGCGCTCCGCCTGGGCGACCTCGGGCGGCATCTCCTCATCCCCCCGCGCGCCGGCGCTCACGAGCTCGAACTGTCCCACCGCGCCGCGCCACGCCGCGTACTCGTGCTGCAGGTCGAGCACGATGCGGCGGACGAGCGGCAGGGTGCGCTCGGCCTCCTCGAGGGAGAAGATGCGGGGGGTCTGAGTGGTCATAGGGATGGAGCCAACAGCCAACAGCCAACAGCCAACAGCCAACAGCCAACAGCCAACGATACCGAACTCGCCGGAATTCGGAAATGGCGAGAAAATGCGGCCTTACCGGTCGAGGGCCTCGAGCGTGGCCCGGTACCCTTCCGCGGCGTAGGTGCGGATCTTCTCGGTGGCGAAGGTGGCGTTCCGTTCCACGCGCGGACGCACGTAGGTGAGCGCGGGCCGGCCGGCGGTGGCGCGCCAGAGCGCGAGGCGGTCCTGGGTGGCCTGGCTCATCAGCACGCCGAGCGCGTCCTGGTTGTAGGCCACGAGCGCGGGGAGGGCGTGCCCCGGGGCGGCGGGTCCTTCGTCGAAGCCGGGGCCGGTGTCCACCGCCACCACGCGTTCGGGCCGGTGCCGGAGCGCCACCTCCACCGGCACCACGGCACGGAGGCCGCCATCCACTGCGCGGCGGGTCCCCAGCCGCACCGGCGGGAAGTACACCGGCAGGGCGCAGCTCGCCATCAGCGCGTCGATGAGGGGGACGTCCTCGCCTCCGGCGCCGAGGATGATCTGGTCGCCGCGGTCGAGGTCGGTGGCGGTGACGGTGAGGGGGTGCTTGAGGTCGGCGAAGCGGCGGACCGGGATGAGCGCCTCGAACGCCGCGCGGAGGGGGGCGCCCTTGAGGAGCGCGGGGCGGCGCACGCCGAGGAGGAGCACCAGCGGGTCGGGCACGGCGACGGGGCGGCGCCCGAGCTCCACCATCCGGGCCTCGAGCGCCTCGGGGTCCATCCCGAGCGCGAATCCCGCCGCCACCACCGCGCCCATCGAGCAGCCGACGTAGGCGGCCGGCGCGAGCCCCCGTTCCCGGAGCGCCCGCTCGGCGCCGAGGTGGGCCGCCGCCTTGGCGCCGCCGCCGCCGTAGACCGCGACGACCCGGGGCGGGCTCACTGCGGCTTCTTCATCGAGTCGCGATGGCGCTTGGCCGCCTCGTAGCGGGCGCGCTCCTCGTCGGTCTCGGGGACGAGCCGCGGCACCCGCTTGGGGCGGCCGAACTCGTCGATCGCCACGAAGACCGCGTGCGCGGTGTGGGTGTTCCGCTTCTCGCCGGTGCTCACCTTCTCGGCGTACACCTCGATGGTGATGTCCATCGAGCTGTTCCCCACGTAGTCCACCGAGGCCTGGCAGGTCACCAGCGCGCCGACGGGGATGCGCTCGCGGAAGTCCACCCGGTCGATCGCGGCGGTCACCGCGGGACCGCCCGCGTGGCGGATCGCCGCCACCGCGGCGGCCTGGTCCACCATCGCCATGATCTCGCCGCCGAAGAGGTCGCCGAGGATGTTCTGCATGTGCGGCATCACGAGCGTGGTGATGGACGCGCGGCTGTAGGACATCGGGCGGGAGTCGGGGATCATGGTGGCGTAAAGGGTGAGGGGTGAGGGGTGAGGGGGCGCGTCCGTCCGCTACCCAGCGGCGCTCGATCGGTTACCTGACCCACGAGCATCGCCACCACATTCACCTTATGCGTGACCACACATCGCTCCTTGCCTGGCAGGAGGCCGAAGCCGTCTCCCTCGGGGTGATCTCGATCAGCCGCAAGCATTGGCGGCCCGTGGCCTCGGGAGTGTTCGGACAGATCCAACGATCCTCGGTGTCGATCCAGGCGAACATCGCCGAGGGCTATGCCTATGGGAAGTCGAGGACGAACCTCAAGCATCAGCAGATCGCCTACGGTTCGGCCATTGAGACACTCGACCTGCTCCGCCTGTTGGTCAAGGCCGGACTTTGCCCGATGGCCGCCGCGCAGGACACGATCGACCATTGTGACCGCTGTTGCAGGTTGATCCTAGGCCTGATGAAGAGCACGCGGCGTGGCCTGAGATAGCCCTCTCACCCCTCACCCCTGACTCCTCACCTAGTAATCCACCGGCCTCAGGTAATACTCCCCGATCGCCGTCCGGCTCACCATCGCCACGGTGGGGAGGCGCCGCTTCCAGTGGGTGCCTTCCAGGCGGCCGCGGACGAGGGCGATCTCCTGCGCGGTGTAACCCAGTCCCTCGATGGCCTCGGGGCGGTAGCCGGAGAGGAGCCAGTGGAGGATGTGGTCGGCCCGGGCGTAGCTGATGCCGAAGTCGGCCTCGTCGGTCTGGCCCTGGATGAGGTCGGCGCTGGCGGGCTTGGCGACGATCTCCTCGGGGACGCCGAGGTGGCGCGCGAGCTCCCAGACCTGGGTCTTGAAGAGGTCGCCGATCGGGTTGACGGGGGGCGAGTCGTCGGCGTGCCAGGTGAAGTAGCCGAGCAGCCGCTCGCTCTTGTTGCCGGTGCCGAGGGGGAGCGCGGCGAGGGGCACCGAGAGGTCGAAGAGCGCGATCATCCGCGCCCGCGCCATCACGTTCCCCTTCCGCGCGGGGGTCGTCTCCCCCACGGCGGCGAGCATCCCGTCCACCGCGGCGGAGATGTCCACCGTCCGCGCGCGGAGCCCCAGCCGGTCGATCACGAGCTGGGCGTGGGCCAGCGAGTCGGGGCTCGAGGTGCGGTACGGCATCCGCACCGCCGTGACGTTCTGCGGCCCGAACGCCTCGGCCGCGAGGTACGCCACCACGGCGGAGTCCACGCCGCCGGAGAGGCCGAGGACGGCGTGCTCGAAACCGCGGCGGCGCTGCACCTCGTCCCGGAGGAACTCCACCAGCCACTTGCGGGTGAGCTCGGGGTCGATGGCGAGGGGCGTGGAGGCGGAGGGGCGGAGGGGCGCAGGGCCGGTCCTGCCGATCCCGGCGCGCGCCTCCCTGGCTCGAGGCTTGCTCTGCGTCCCTGCGTCACCGCGACCCTGCGCCAGCAGATAGGGCAACCGCGCCTCGAGGTCGGCGAGGAGGGGCGCCTCGGCCCGCGCCCGCGTCACTTCCTCGAGGTCGAGCGTCGCGGCGATCACGGCGGGCTCGAAGACGGGGCCCTGGGCCACCAGGTGGCCGCGGGGGTCCATCAGCACCGACCCGCCGACGAACCCCTTCCCTCCCTCGAACCCCACCAGCTGGCTCACCGCCACGTACACCCCGTGCTCCTCGGCGATCCCCTGCGCCAGGCGCTCCCAGCGCGCCAGGTTGGTGGGGCGGCCGCCGTCGCCGTTCGCCGCGGGCTCGAGCCCGCGCCCCGGCGTGGCGCTCCCGACCAGGATGAGCTGGGCGCCGTCGAGCGCCGCGAGGGTGCCCGTGAGCGAGTGCCAGGCGTCCTCGCAGACGAGCATCGCCGCGCGGCCCCAGCGGGTGTCGAAGGCCTGGACGGTGCGCCCCGCCTCGACGAAGCGCTCCTCGTCGAAGACGCCGTAGGTGGGGAGGAAGACCTTCCGGTGCACGTGCCGGATGCCGGCATCGGCGCCGCCCAGCTCCGCGTACATCGCGGAGTTGTAGAGCCGGTTGTTGTGCACCTCGTAGAAGCCGACGGCCACCGCGAGCGGCGGCGCGCCGCTCGCGGTATGCTGGGCCGCGAGGTCCTGGAAGAGCCGCTCGGCGGGGAGGGCGAGCTCCTGGACCCCCCCCTCGAGGAAGTACCCCGTGAGCGCCGCCTCGGGGAAGAGCACCACGTCGGGGGGCTCGGGCCAGCGGCCCATCTCGCCGAGCAGGGCGCCCAGGCGGGAGAGGTTCTCGGCGTACCGCCCCTTGGTGGGACGGAACTGGGCGAGCGCGAGGCGGGGCATGCTGGAATGTAAGGGGTGAGAGGTGAGGGGTGAGGGGGAGTGCTCCACCTCCAGCCGCCAGCCCTCTCACCTCTCACCTCTCACCCCTCACCCCTTACCCCTTACCTTTCCGGCCATGCCCTGGCTCATCGCCCTCGGATCCGCGCTCGGCGGGGTCACCCGCTGGTGGCTCGGCGGCCTCTTCCAGCGCTGGTTCGACGCCGGGTTCCCGGGGGGGACGCTGGTGGTGAACGTCACCGGGTGCCTGCTGATCGGCGTGCTGATGCGCTATGCGATGGACAGCACCGCGCTCACCCCGGGGGCCCGCGCCCTGCTCGTGACGGGGTTCTGCGGCGGGTACACCACCTTCAGCACCTTCAGCTATGAGTCGCTCCGGCTGGCCCAGGATGGCCAGTGGCGGAGCGTGGCGCTCTACGTCGGGGGGAGCCTGGTGCTCACCCTCGCCGCCGTGGCGCTGGGATGGATGGCGGGCGGGGCGCTGCTCACCCTCCGCCGCGCGGCCTGAACCCGGGAGGAAGACGATGCGCGGCCTCGAGGGCACCGGCACCCTGCTCCGGATCCACATCGGCGAACGTGACCGCCACGGCGGCAAGCCGCTCTACGAGGCGATCGTGGAGCTCCTCCGCGCGCGGGGGCTCGCCGGCGCCACCGTGACGCGCGCGGTGATGGGCTTCGGCGCGAGCGCCCGCGTCCACAGCGACAAGATCGAGCGGCTCTCCCTCGACCTGCCGCTCGTCGTCGAGTGCGTGGACAGCGAGGAGCACATCCGCGCCGTGCTGCCCGAGCTCGACCAGATGATGGGGGGCGGCCTCATCACGATGGAAAAGGTGCAGGTCATCGCCTACCGCCCCGCGCCGCCGGCGTGACCGCGCCCCCTCCGTTCACCGTTGATCGCCAACCGTTCACCGTCGACCGTCCACCGTGCCGACCCCTTTCGACGCCCTGAAGAACCTCACCAACGCCTGCCAGGCCACCCCGACCCTCGTGACGGGGGGGCAGCCTGACGCCCAGCAACTCGCCGCCTTCAAGGCGGCCGGTGGCAAGGTGGTGCTCGACATCCGCGATCCGATGGAGCCCCGCCCCTTCCCCGAACCCTCCGAGGCCGCGAGGCTCGGGCTCGAATACGTGAACATCCCCGTCACCGCCGGGCAGGTGGACGACGCCGTGCTGGAGCGGATCCTCGACGTGGTGCGCACGCACAAGGACGACCCGATGCTCTTCCACTGCGGCAGCGGCAACCGGGTCGGGGGCGCGCTCATCCCCTACTTCATGCTCGACCTCGGGATGGAGGAGGAGGACGCCATCACCCTGGCGATGCGGGTCGGGCTCCGGAGCCCGGAGATGATGCAGTGGGGGCTGGGGTACGTGGCGTCGCACGGGTGAGAGGTGCCTGGTAAGCGGTGAGCGGTGAGCGGGCCCAGGATCACCCAGTTCACTTGTGGACGAAGGCAGCGGGGGGCCCCGATCCGGATCGGAGCCCCCCGCTTACCGCTTACCGCTCACCGCTCACTTCCTGATCCAGTACATCCTCATCTCGCTCACCTTCCCGTCGGCCGTCTCGCAGAAGATCGCGCCGCGCGCGTCCACCCACTCGCCGGTGCGGCGGCGGCGGTACACCACGCGGAACTCGGTCGAGAACCAGCTCGCCACGGCATAGATCTCCCCCGAGGTGAAGGTGATCTCGGACTGGTGGTACGGCACGTCCTTCCAGTAGTCGCGGATGGCGGCCTTCCCCTTGATGGGCTCGGAGAAGGGGTCGTCCAGGAAGGTCGCCTCTTCGGTGAAGACCGAGACCAGCTCGTCCACCTTGGCCCGCTCCCAGGCCCGGCCAAGGGCGTCGATCAGCTCTCGGCCGAGCGTGCGGGTCTCCGCTTCGTTCGTCACGGCTTGCTCCGGAGGTCGGTCGGAAGGAAGATTGCTTCCATGGCCCTGAAGATAGCCGGGATGGCGCTCGCCCTGCTCACCCTCGCGGGCGGGCCCGCCCTCGCCGTGCAGGGGGCGCCCTGCCCCGCCGGCACCGACTCCGCGGTGGCGGCCGGCTTTCGGCGATACCGCGCCGACTCCCTGGCGGCCGCGGCCGCCACCTGGCGCCGGGTGCGGCTCGGCTGTCCCCGCTCCGTGGACGCCCGCTACGGGCTCGGCCTGGTGGCGCTCCGAGGGGGGGACCTTGCCGGGGCCGATTCCCTCCTCCGCGCGGCGTGGCAGGACGCCCCCGGCTACGTCGAAGTGGGGCTGGCGCTGGCCCTGGTGCAGGAGCGCGCCGGTCGCCTCGACGAGGCGCGCCAGCTGGCCCGCGAGCTGCACCGCGCGGCGCCGGACGACGCCGCGGTGACGCGGTTCTGGGCCCGCCACTTCCCGGATGGCGACCGGCCCGCACCCCCGCGCCGCCCGCGCCCCGACTCCCTGGTGCTGGTAAGCCGCACCCGCGGCGAGCGGTTCCAGGTGCGCACCGACACGGGATGGACGGATCTGTACCTGCAGGGCGTGAACCTCGGCGTGGCGCTCCCTGGGCGGCATCCGTCGGAGTTCCCGCTCGATTCCGCACGCTACGCCGGGTGGCTCGACACCCTCGCCGGGATGGGGGCCAACACGGTGCGGGTATACACGATCCTCCCGCCCCCGTTCTACCGCGCGCTGCGCGCCCGCAATCTGGCGCACCCCGACGCGCCGATGTGGCTCATCCACGGCGTCTGGACCGAGCTCCCGCCGCGCGACGACTTCGACGATCGCCACTGGAAGGGGGAGTTCCGCGCCGAGATGCGCCGGGTGGTGGACGTGCTGCACGGCCAGGCGGTGCTGCCACCCCGCGCCGGGCACGCCAGCGGCACTTACGACGCCGACGTCTCGACCTGGGTGATGGCGTACATCATCGGTCGTGAGTGGGAGCCGTTCGCGGTGAAGGCCTTCGATGCGGCGGGCGGGGGAGGAGCGACGCGGTACCGCGGCCGTTTCCTCGAGATGGCGCGCGGGCCGCGGATGGACGCCTGGATGGCGGAGCAGTGCGACTACCTGCTGGGATACGAGTTCGACGGCTACCACGCCCTCCGGCCGGTCGCGTACACGAACTGGCCCACGCTCGACCCGCTGCGCCATCCCACGGAGGCCACCGGCCGCGAAGAGGCCGCGTGGCGACGCCGGGCGGGGCGCCCGCTCGTGGGGAGCCGGCGCGAGTATGAGAACGACGCCATCGGGCTCGACGCCGCGCTGGTGCACCCTACCTCGCGGAATCCCGCCGGCTGGTTCGCGAGC
>DASTRQ010000003.1:0-9140 GCA_035761145.1 Gemmatimonadales bacterium | reverse complement strand
CTCCCCCTCCCCGCCCCTGCCCGCCCTCCCCACCGATCCGGGCGGCCCCCCACCGGCCCGGGAGGTGATGGCGTGGCCCGGCACCGACCCAGAGTTTTCAACGGGGACCATTTCCCCGCCCCGCCACCCCTCTCACGACCGCCAACGAGAACGCCCCCCCGCCGATGGTCGGCGGAGGGCGTTGTTCTGGCCCGGTCGGGAGGTGATCTGGTCAGCTCATTGGCTCAGCACCCACTCCGTATCCCCCCCGACGACGAAGGTCCACATGAAGCGCATCGGGGAGGCGGCCATGGCGGCCTGGAGGTCCCCCTCCCCCAGCACCCTGGCATTGCCCGAGGGGACGAAGGAGGAGTCGGCACCGACCGGGGCCTGGGCGTAAAAAAGGGAGCCTGTGAACGACCGGGCCACGAGGGAGCGGCCCAGGGCACGGCCATCGGTCGGGGCGCCGGGATGCCCCTCGAACTGGAAGGTGGTCTTCCCGTGGTTCACGGTGTACAGGAGGTCCTCCCCGGGGTCCTCGCGCTCGGGGTTGGGTCCCCGGGTGAACTTGACCCGCTCCACCAGGAGCCGGGCATCGTTGGCGGCGGACTGGAGCCTGCCGGCGTTGGTGAAGATCGAGACCGCCACCAGCGTGTCCCCTCCGGCCCCCGGCCCGTCGGCGGCCAGGGCCACGTACCCGACCAGTACCGGCTGGCGGCCGTGGTCCACATCCACCTTGTGGCCGCGCACCACGGCGGAGTCGTAGGCGAACCAGCAGTAGGTCCCCGGGGTCCAGGAGAGGCTGTCCCCCTCCCCGCTGGCCACCTGGAAGAGCCTGGGAAAGCGCTCGCGCCGGTCGGCGAGGGAGGCGGGGGCGAAGCCCCGGTCGAGGAGCTTCTTGGCGTGCGTCGTGGGGGTCAGGAAGTCCACGCACCCCCCCGCCTGCAGCCCCTTGAGGGCCCAGCGGGCGTCACGCTGGCGTTGGGCGCTGGCGGCGCGTGGCAAGACCACCGCGCCCGCCAGGGCAAGTAAGGCGATCGTCCGCATTGGTTATCCGAAGGCTGGGGCCGGCTCAGCGGAGCGCGGCCACCGCCTGCTGAAGGGCGTCGTAGGACTTGGGGTCGAGGGCCCCGAAGTGGAGGTCGCGGTAGGTCACCTTCCCGTCCCGGTCGAGCACATAGACGGTCCGGCGGGCCCGGCCCTGGTCCCCGGCGCTGCCGTAGAGCCGCGCCACGCGGAGGTCGGGGTCGCTGAGGAGCGTGTAGGGAAGGCCGAGCTGCTGGGCGAAGGCCACGTGGCTCGCCACCGTGTCGGCGCTGATCCCCACGACCGCCACGTCGCCGCCGAAGAGCTCCTCCCCCCGCTGGGCGAAGGTCTGCCACTCGGCCGTGCACCCGGAGGTGAAATCGCCGGGGTAGAAGGCGATCACCGTGACGCGGCCGCGCTGGAGGGAGAGGTCCCACGGGGCGGCCAGCGCCCCTTCACGGGTGGCGCCGGGGAGGGTGAAGATCGGGGCCCGCTGCCCCGTCTCCGGCCCGCCGACGATGAACGCGGCCGGCCGGAGCGCGCCGTCGTCGCCGCTCGTGGGGGGCGCGCACCCCGCGACGGCGAGGGCGAGGCCGAGCGTCCAGTGGAGGGGCCGAAGGGTCATGGCGAGGGACTCCTGGGGTCGGGATCGGCGGCGAGCACGCGGGCCAGCACCGCCGGGATATCCTGCGTGGCGCCGACGCCGGTGTAGGCCACCCGGCCTGCCCGGTCGATGATCACCACCGTCGAAGTGGACTGCACGTCGTAGGCGCGGACCGCGGCGCCGCTGCTGTCGTAGAGCACCTCGAAGGGGGGCCGGTGGCGCTCCACCCAGGCGCGCACCGCCTCGGGCCGCTCACCCACCGTGATGTTGACCCCCACGAACCGCACCTGGTCGCCGTACGCCTGCCGCGCCCGTTCCATCGTGGGCATCAGCGCCGCGCAGACCGTGCACCAGGTGGCCCAGAACTCGAGCACCACCGGCCGCTGGCCGATGCTGGCGCCGAGGTCCACCAGGCGCCCGTCGAGGTCGGTGATCTGCACGGCGGGGGCGGGCGTCCCGTCGGGGAGCCCCCCCTCGACCTGCGCGTGGAGCGGCAGGGCGACGAGCATCAGGGCCGCGAGGAGCGGCCAGCGGCTGGGTGTTGCGAGGGGAGACGTCATACGGGCCCCGAAATACACTCGGGGCCCGCCGGCATCGCAAGGGAGCGCGCGGGACGGCTCAGCCGGTCGGCACCGCGCCGTAGCGGCGCGCCACGTAATCCTCGAGGATCTCGAGGAACTCCGGCACGATGCGCTCCCCCTTGAGGGTGACGCGCAGCTCGCCGTCCACGAAGACCGGGGCCTTGGGCTCCTCGAAGGTGCCGGGGAGGGAGATCCCGATGTTGGCGTGCTTGCTCTCGCCGGGCCCGTTCACCACGCACCCCATCACCGCCACCTTCATCTCCTCGACGCCGGGGTAGCGGCCGCGCCACTCGGGCATCCGCTCGCGCAGGTAGGTCTGGATGTCGAGCGCCATCGACTGGAAGAAGGTGCTCGTGGTGCGCCCGCAGCCGGGGCAGCTGGTGACCTGCGGGGCGAAGTTCCGGAGCCCGAGCGCCTGGAGGATGAGCTGGCAGACCCGCACCTCCTCCGCGCGGTCGCCACCCGGGGTAGGCGTCAGCGAGACGCGGATGGTGTCGCCGATCCCCTCCTGCAGGAGCACGCTGAGCCCCGCGGTGCTCGCGACGATCCCCTTGGCGCCGAGCCCCGCCTCGGTGAGCCCCAGGTGGAGGGGGTGGTCGGTGCGCGCGGCGAGCTTGCGGTACACGTCGATGAGGTCCTGCACGCCCGAGACCTTGGCGCTCAGGATGATCCGGTCGTGCGGCATCCCCTGCCGCTCCGCGAAGGCGGCCGACCGGAGCGCGCTCTCGACCATCGCCTCCATCGTCACCTCGCGCGCGTCGAGCGGGGCGGCGCTGGTGGCGTTGGCGTCCATCATCTCGGTGAGGAGGTCCTGGTCGAGCGAGCCCCAGTTGACCCCGATGCGCACCGGCTTCCCGTGGCGGAGCGCCACGTCCAGGATGGCGCCGAAGTGCTCGTCCTTGCGCTTGCCGCCGACGTTGCCGGGGTTGATCCGGTACTTGGCCAGCGCCGCGGCGGTGTCGGGGTACTTGGTGAGGAGGAGGTGGCCGTTGTAGTGGAAATCCCCCACGATCGGCACGGTCACCCCCGCGCGCGCGAGCCCCTCGACGATGTGGGGCACGGCGCGGGCCGAGTCCTCGTTGTTCACCGTCACCCGGACGATCTCGCTCCCCGCCTCGGCCAGCTGGGTCACCTGGCGCACCGTGGCGGCCACGTCGGCGGTGTCGGTGTTCGTCATCGACTGGACGACGACCGGATGCCCGGAGCCGACGGCGACATCGCCGACCTGGACGGTGGGGGTGGAGCGGCGAGAGATGGGCGCCATCAGGTGCGTGGTCGGGGGTCGGGGGTCGAGAGTCGGGGGTCGAGCGCCCGAGGTCCGACCTCTCCTTCCCCCGGGGACGGCCCGAAATATACCCCGCCCGAGCCCCCGGCCGCCCTACCGTGCGAGCGCCGCGGCGAAGCGCCGCACGACCTCCGCGGCGGGGAGGATCTCCCTGATCCCCTCCACGCTCTTCCCCGCCTGCCAGTAGTCGCGCGGCGCATCCTGGTGGAGCGACCGCTTGAGCCGCATCGCGGCGCGGACGGCGTAGAAGGCGCGCATCCAGTGCTTGGTGCGCGGCCAGCGCAGCAGCCGGCGCGCCACCCACCCCGAGCGGAGCCCGAGCTGGCGCACCCACGGCGTGTCGAGCACCGCCACGGGGACGCCGGTGAGCCGGTCGGTGAGGACCACGTCGTCGGGGCCGGCGTCGAGGATCGCCTGCTTGTAGGCGGCGCTCGCGTCGCACTCGACGGTGGCGATGAACCGGGTGCCGCACTGCACCGCGGCGTACCCCAGCCCGAGCATCCGGGCGAAGGCGCCGGGATCCCCGACCCCGCCGGCGCAGACCACCGGCAGGCCGAGCGGGGCGAGCTCGTCCAGGAGCGCCCCGGGCTCGCGCGCCCCCGCGTGCCCCCCCGCCAGGCGGTTGACGGCGATGAGCCCGTCCACGCCGGCGTCGCGCGCCTTCTCCCCCCACTTCCGCTCGGTGGCGTCGTGGTACACCACCGCCCCCGCCGCGTGGGCCCGCTCCACCACCCAGCGCGGGTTGCCCAGCGAGGTGAGGACGAAGCGGATCCCCTCCTCCAGCGCGACGTCCACCCAGCGCTCCATCCGGGCGCGGTAGGTGCGCGAGGAGGCCTCGATGAGCGCGTTCATCCCCACGGGCCGGCCGCCGGCGAGCCGCCGGATGAGGCGGATCCCGTCGCGGTAGTCGTGCCCGTGGACATACGTGAGGGAGACCGGCTGCAGCACCCCGAGCGCCCCCGCCGCGCTGACGGCGCCGACCAGCTCGGGGTTGGAGCACGGATACATCGGCCCCCCGATGAGGGGGACGGTGACGCCGGTGTGGGCGAGGAACGTGTCAGTCGCGGAGCGCATCACCCGCACGGACGCTCCCGTGGACCCTCACGGGGCCGTCCTCTCCTGCGGCGGCGCCACGAGCCACGTGGCCTGGACGCGCGCCACGACGTCGCCGGCCAGGTCGGTGAGGGTCGCCTCGACCCGCACCTCCATCGGCACCGCGGGACGCGGCGGGTCGGCGACGCGGCACTCCGCCACGATCGCCCCGCGCGCCTTCTTGACGTAGTCGGTGGCGAGCCGGGTGACGATGGCGCGGGTCCCCGCCGGGAGCGCGGTGGTCATCGCGAGGCCGCTCGCCAGCTCCCCCGCGTTGGTGAGCGCCACCGCGTGGATCGACCGCAGGTGGTTGCGGAGCCCGCGCCGGTCGCGGAGCAGGAGGACGCAGTGCCCCGGCTCGAGCAGCCGGATGCGCGCGCCGATCGTCCCGCTGTACGGGATGCCGAGTCCCAGCAGCCACCCGAAGAGACGACGGCCGCCCGGCCAGGGGGCCAGGCGGCGCCAAAGCCCGAGCACCTGCCCGGGCGTCACGCGCGGCGCGCGCTCACCGCGCGAAGTCCTTGCAGAGGTTCCCCCCCGACTTGCGGTAGACCCACACCCGGTAGCTGTACCCCGAGGCGAGCGTCGAGACGCTGTCGGTGATCGGCTCGGCGTTGCCGGGCACGGTGCCGACGGTGATGGGGGAGGCCAGGCTGTCCGGCACCACCGCGCGCACGCCCCAGATCACGTCGTTGAGGGCGATGGCGCGGACGACCGTGAACGAGTCGGCCGCCGAGCCGGTCCAGGAGACGGTCGGCTGACCTCCCGCCCCCACGGTCACCACACCCGAACCGCACCCTCCCCCGGGCGGGGGCTCGGTGGGGCCGGACGAGTCCCCGCACGCGGCCGCCGCCACGAGGAGCGCGGCCACCGGGAGGACGGAACGGAAGGGATGCGACATCGGGACGCTCCTGCGTCAGAGAAGCATGGTCGCGAGGGCCAGGAAGAGCCCCATCGAGCAGACGTCGGTCATCGTGGTGAGGAAGATGCTCGAGGCGGTGGCGGGGTCGAAACCGAGCCGCTTGAGGCCGAGCGGGATGAGGGCGCCCGCCAGCCCGCTCACGACGCAGCTGGCGGTGAGCGCCACCCAGACGATCCCCGCGAGCCGCCACGGGTGGGCGTTGTGCTCGCTCAACGCGACGATCACCATCCCCGCCCCCGCCACGATCCCGACGATGCCGCCGTTGAGGAGCCCGAGCAGCCCCTCCTTGGCCACGAGGACGCGCGCCTTGGCGCCGTCGAGCTCGCCGAGCGCCATCCCGCGGAGCGTGACGGCGAGCGCCTGGCACCCCGTGTTCCCCGATTGCCCCGCCAGCACCGGAAGGAACATCGCGAGGATCACCAGCCGGTCGATCGTCCCCTGGAAATAGCCGACCACCGCCGCCGCGAGGAAGGCGGTGAGGAGGTTGAGCTGGAGCCAGCCGTGGCGGAAGCGGAGGGAACGGAAGAGCGGCGTCGCGAGGCGCTCCTCCTCGTCCACGCCCACCATCGTCCCGGCCTGCGCCGAGAGCTCGAAGACCCGCTCCTGGAAGAGCGAGGTGCCGCGCACCTGCCCCAGCAGGAGCCCCGCCGCATCCGTGACCGGATACACCGGGTAGTGCCGGTGCACCACCTCCTGCATCGCCCCGGCGATCGGGGTGTCGGCGCGGAGGGCGAACGGGTCGCGCAGCATCACCTCGTGGAGCGGGCGCGCACGGTCGGACAGGAGCAGGTCGCGCATCGTGACGAGCCCGATGAGCCGCTCCCCCTCGTCCACCACGAAGCCGTAGGTCACCAGCGCCTGGCGCGCCAGCTCCCGCACCCGCTCCACCGTCTCGGCCACGGTGAGGGTGGGCGGGAAGACGGCGAGCGGCGGCTCCATCAGCCGCCCCACCGCGTCCTCCTCGTAGCCCTGGTTGAGCTGCCACTGCTCCGAGACGATCTCGGGCGCCAGCTCGAAGATCCGGCTCTGCCGCGGCTTGTCGAGCGAGGCGAGGATGTCCTGCGCCACGCCCGGGGACATCCGCTGGAGGACGTCCACGATGGTGGTGTCGGATTGCTGCTCGAGCAGGTCGGCCGCGGACTCGGGGTCGCGCAGCGCGGCGCGCCGGGCCAATGACTCGGCGTCGGCCACCGGGTGTCCGGAGGGGGGGGCGGTCATCGGTGGCCTCAGGGGCGGGGTTGCGCGGGCTCGAGCGCGGGTCCCGCAGCGGGGGCACGCCGGAAGGCGAACGCGCGCCGCGCGGGCGCCCGCGCGAAGACGGCGCGGAGCTCATCCCCGGCCAGCCAGACGCGGAGCGTCGCCTCCGCATCGTTCTGGCCCTCGAGCACGAGCACGGTGCCCTCGGCGCCGTTGGACCAGCGCCCCGTGACCTCGCGCGCCGGGAGCTGGGCCCGGGCGGTGCCGTCGGCGCGGAACTCGAGCCGGCGCAGGCCGGGCTGCTCACCCGCCGGCACCCAGCTCCCCACCAGCGCGGCCGCCTCCACCGGCGCCGTGGGTGCCAGCGGCTGGGCACCTGGACGCCGCAGGGGGCGGATCTCACGCGCCCCTGACTGCGACGCGCCGGGATCCGCCGGCGCGTCGGCCCGGTCGATACGGCGCAGGGTGCGCCGGGGCCCCGCGGGCGGGGACGCATCGCTCCCCTCCACCGGACGGCTCAGCGGCTCGGCGGCGGGCTCGGACGGCTGGGTGGGCGCGGCGGCCAGCGCAGAGCCGGGCGCGGCGCTTACGAGCGTCCCCGTCCACCACCCCTCGCGGTGCCCGGGGCCCACGCGCGTTCCCACGAGACGGTTCCCGATCAGCGCGGCGGCGTAGGTGAGGCTGTCCCCCACCGTCACCCAGACGCTGTCGCTCGTCTCGCGCCAGGCGTACCCGGGGAGGATGATGCCAAGGTCGCCGGTGCGCACCCGCGCCTGGCTTCCGAGCCACCATACCACCACGGAGTCGGTCCCCTGCTGTTCCACCGACCATTTGGACCCTTCAAGCCCCCCCTGCGCGTGGAGGGTCGCCGCGGGGGTGGCGAGGAGCGCCGCGAGGGCGATGGTCTGGAATGGGCGCATAGGTCCTTCCTTCCGCAGGTGGTTCATCGCCGCGTGGCCGACCAGGACCATTGGCGTCCGGTCCGGTTGCGGGCCTCGCCCGCCATCACCCCGGCCCGCACGTGGCCGGTCCAGGTGGCGTAGCCGTCGTTCATCTCGAGCCGCACTTCGTCCCCGGTCTGCGACCAGGTGCCGTTGTCCCACGTGCCGCTGGGCAGGGTGTAGATGAGCGTGTCACCGGCACGGAACTCGAAGGCAAGGGGGCCGTCGGCGAAGCTCCCCTCCCACCGCGTGCCCGCCAGGGGATCCGGCGCCCCGGCCAGGGGGAGGATGACGCGCCCTTCGCCGGTGTCGGGGGGCGCCGCCGCGGCCGGCGGCCGGGCGAGGGGGCGGATCTCGTGCGTGGCGGTCGCCGTGTCGGCGAGGGGGCGGATCTCGCGCGCGTTGCCGGCGGCGTCGAGCCGGTGGATCTCCCGCGCAGGCCGGGGCTCGGCGGTGATCACCGCCAGCGGGCGCCGCCCGCCACAGGCGGCGGCGAGGCAGGACAACAGGAGGAGCCCGGTCCGGGACGATGTCATGCGGTGTCGAGGGGGATCCCTGAACAAATAACAGGCCGCGCCGCTAGGGCAACGCCGCCCCGGGGAGGAGGACGAGCAGGGCGCCCAGTCCCAGCACGGTGGCGACGGTGAGGAGGCACGCGCCGCGGTCACCATCCCCCGCCGCCGGGCGGAGGAAAGTCACCAGTGCCGCCACGATGCCGATGAGGGAGACGACGGCATCCCGCCCCGCCACACCGGCGAGGAGCAGCGCCATCACCACCACCCACCGTTCCGCGCGCGAGAGCGGGTCGAACACCTTGGCGCCGTCGAGGATCCAGACGGGGGCCAGGTTGAGCAGGTTGAGCCAGGCGCCGAACTTGGCGAGCACCGCCCAGTAGGGCTCGCGCGTGACGGCGTACACCCCCGCCGCCGCCAGGGCGGCGCCGAGCCCCGCGGCGGGCCCCGCGAGCGCCACGCGCGCGCCGAGCCGGGCGGTGGGGAGGTGGCCGTGGCGGACGTAGGCGCCGAAGCCGGGGAGGAACATCGGCGCGCTCACGGGGATCCCGTAGCGCCAGAGCGCCGCCATGTGCCCCAGCTCGTGGAGGTACAGCGAGACGAGCACCCCCGCCCCGATGGCCCACCCCCACAACTGCCAGTAGATCCCGAGCGAGGCAAGGAGCGGCAGCAGCGTGCCGATCTTGGTGAGCGCGAGGAGGAGGAGTTTCCCCTTGGCGGCCAGGAAGGCGAGCCCCGCGAGGAGGGTGCCCCAGAGCCCGCGTCGCGACCCGGGGCCGCGTGCGGGGGCGGCGCGCCCTTCGCCCCGTTCCATCCGCGCCCCGAGCTCCGCGAGCCTGGCCTCGATGACGGGGACCTGTGCCGCGTCGGGGGGGAGGAGCTGGAGCGCCTGGTGCCAGGCGCGCGTGGCGTCGGCCAGGTGGAGCGCGGCGGTGGCCACGTCGGCCTGCGCCGCCAGGGTCGCGAGTGCGCGCGCGTGCACGAGGGCGCCGCACCGGGGA
>DASTRQ010000002.1:0-11083 GCA_035761145.1 Gemmatimonadales bacterium | reverse complement strand
AGGATCTTGGTCATAGGGCGGAAATATATCCGGGGGCTAGGCGATCACTTCGAGCGCCACGTCGGCCGCCTTCACCGAGTGGGTCAGCGCCCCGATGCTGACGTAATCGGCGCCGGCCAGGGCGTGGTCGCGCGCGTTGGCGAGGGTGATGCCCCCGGTGGCCTCGAGCTCGATGGTGGCGCTGATGGCGCGGGCGATCCCCTTCCAGGCCCTGAGCGTCTCAGGGGTCTGGTTGTCCACCAGGAGCCTGGTGGCGCCGGCGGCGGCCGCCTCGCGGAGCTGGGCCTCGGTCTCCACCTCGACGTAGAGCGCCGTGACCCCGCGATCGCGCGCCTCGGCGAGCGCCGCGACAAGGGACTTCCCCTGCCGCTCGAGCGCCCGCCAATGGTTGTCCTTCACCATCAGGGCGTGGCTCAGGTCGGCGCGGTGGAGGCCGCCGCCGCCGCTCAGCACCGCCGCAAGGTCGAGGCCGCGGAGCCCCGGCGCGGTCTTCCGGGTGTGGAGCACCTGGCACGCCGTCCCCTCGAGGGCGCGGACATACGCCCGCGTGGCCGTCGCGATGCCGCAGGCGCGCTGGAGCACGTTGAGGAGCGGCCGCTCGGCGCGGAGCACCTGCGCGAAGGTGCCGCTCAGCTCGCCGATCACCGTGCCGGCGGCCACCTCGGTGGCCTCCGCGCCATGCCAGCGCACGCCGGGGATCCCCACCGCGCGCGCGATGGCGTCGGCGTAGGCGATCCCCGCGAGCACGAGCGCGCTGCGCGCCTCGAGCCGGCCGGTCGCGGCGAGCCCCGGCGAGGCGGTGACGTCGGTGGTGACGTCGGCCGCGCCATCCTCCGCGAGGGCGATCTCGGCGAGGCGCTTGGCGTCGTGGGTGGGATCGAGCATCGTGGGCCGTGGTCGGGAGAGTGTCGGTCAGGGGCGACCAGTGACCGGTCACCGCCCCAGCGCCACCATCCGCTCCAGCGCCAGCCGGGCCCGCTCGGCGATCTCCGCGGGCACCGTGACGTGGTGCTGGTCCTTCACCAGCGCGTCGCGGAGGTTCGGGAGGGTGATGGTCTTCATGTAGGCGCAGACCGCCTCGGGATCGGCGGCCAGGAAGGTCTTCTCGGGCGCGAGCTTCTGCATCCGGTGCATGATGCCGGTCTCGGTGGCCACCACCAGCGTCCGGGCCGGGCTCGACTTCGCCAGGCGCACCATCCCCTCGGTGCTCGCGATGTGCAGCCGTTCCGGGGCGAGCTCGCCGGTGCCGGCGTAATACACCATCTGGCTGGCGCAGCCGCACTCGGGGTGCACCAGCACCTCGGCGTCGGGGTGCTCGCGTCGCACACGGTCGAGGGTGTCGGGGTTGATGCCCCGGTGCACGTGGCACTCGCCCAGCCACACCTCGACGTTGCGCCGCGGCCGGTTGCGCTTGACGTGCATCCCCAGGAAGAAATCGGGGAGGAAGAGGATCCCCCGGTCCTCGGGGATGGCGTCGATCACCTCGAGCACGTTGCCGCTGGTGCAGCAGTAATCGAGCTCCGCCTTCACGGCGGCGGTGGTGTTGACGTACCCCACGGCGATGTACCCGGGGAACTTCGCCTTCCAGGCGCGCACCTCCTCGGCGGTCACCTGGTCGGCCAGGGAGCAGCCGGCGGCGAGGTCGGGGAGGAGCACCCGCTTGGCCGGCGCCAGCACCGCCGCAGTCTCGGCCATGAAGTGCACGCCGCAGAAGACGATCACCCGGGCGTCGGTGGCCGCCGCCTGGCGCGAGAGGCCCAGCGAGTCGCCGACGTAGTCGGCCACATCCTGCACCTCGGGACGCTGGTAGTTGTGCGCGATGATGACCGCATTGCGCTCCCTGGCCAGACGCTTGATCTCCGACTGGAGCGTGGCGATCTCGGCCGCGGAGAGGGCGGTCGGTTCGATGACGGGGAGCTGAAGACCGCTCATACGGTGGCCGCCGGGACCGGCGGATAGTCGAGTCGCAGGTGACCACCGCGGCTCTCGCGGTGGTGGGTGGCGTGGCGCACGATGAGCCGCGCCACGAGGAGCTGGTGCCGGGTGCGCCAGGCGCTGCCGGGGGTCTCGGCCTCGAGCTCGGCGATGACGGCGTACGCCCGCGCGAGCCCCGCCTCGGTGCGCTGGAGCCCCACGTGGGCGGTCATCGTCTCGCGGAGCTTGCGGCGCACGGGCTCGCACTGCGCGTCGGCGCCGTGATCCGGAGTGGCCACGAAGGGGGGCGGCGCGGCCCCGGGGCGCGGGGGGGTGGCCGCGATCGCGCGCGCCGCACGGTCGGCAAAGACCATCCCCTCGAGGAGCGAGTTCGAGGCCAGCCGGTTGGCGCCGTGGACGCCGGTGCACGCCACCTCGCCGATGGCCCAGAGGCCGGGAAGGCTGGTGCGGCCGTCGAGGTCGGTGGCGACGCCCCCCATCGCGTAGTGCAGCGCCGGCGCGATGGGAATGAGGTCGCGCGCCAGGTCGAGCCCGAACGACCCCAGCTTCTCCGCCACGCCGGGGAACCTGGCCGTCACCTCGGGGAGGTGCCGAGCGTCGAGCCAGGCGCCCCCCTCGGCGTCGGCGGCCGCCACCGCGCGTGCCACGAGGTCGCGCGGGGCGAGCTCGCCGCGCGGGTCGGCGCGGAGCGCAAAGCGGGCGCCGGCGCGGTCCACCAGGTACGCCCCCGCCCCGCGCAGCGCCTCGGTGAGGAGGGGCGCGGGGTTCACCCCCTCGAGCTTGAGCGCGGTGGGGTGGAACTGGAGGTACTCGAGGTCCTCGAGCCCCGCCCCCGCCTCGAAGGCGAGCGCCCAGCCATCCCCCGTGGCGACGAGGGGATTGGTCGTCACCGCGAAGAGCTGCCCCACCCCGCCGGTGGCCAGCACCACCTCGTCGGCGTAGAGCGGCTCGCTCGGGGCCACCCCGCGGTCCACCTCCACGCCGATCACGCGCCCCGCCTCGGTCAGCAGGTGGCGCACCTCGGTGCGCTCGCGGATCTCGACCAGCGGGTGGTCGCGGACGATGGCCACGAGGCACGCCACCACGGCGGCGCCGGTCCGGTCGCCCCAGGCGTGGAGGATACGCGAGCGGCTGTGCCCCCCTTCGAGCCCGAACCGCACCTGGCCGTCGGGGCCCCGGTCGAAGGCGGCGCCGAGCTGGATGAGTTCCCGGATGCGGTCGGGACCCTCGGTGACGAGGATGCGCACCGCGGCGGGGTCGGCGGTGCCGCCCGAGGCGGCAAGGGTGTCCTGCAGGTGGAGCTCGGGACTGTCGCCCACGTCGAGCGCGGCCGCGATCCCTCCCTGCGCCCAGGCGCTCGCGCTGTCGGCCAGGTCGGCCTTGGTGAGCAGCACCGACCGCCGGCCCGCGACCGCCAGGCGCCAGGCCGCCCAGAGACCGGAGATGCCGGTGCCGATGATGAGGGTGGAGGCCATGGTGGAATCTAAGGGCGGAGGCGCGAAAGGCGCGTAAGGCGCGAGACCGATCTCGCCGCCCTTACGCGCCTCCCGCGACCCCCGCGCGTGCCGACTACCCGCGCGCCTTCCTCACCGCCTCCGTCAGCTTCGGCACGATCTCGAAGAGGTCGCCCACGATGCCGTAGTCGGCCACCTTGAAGATCGGCGCGTCCTTGTCGCGGTTGATGGCGACGATGACCTTGCTCGTGCGCATCCCGGCGATGTGCTGGATGGCGCCGCTGATGCCGACGGCCACGTACAGCTCCGGACTCACGATGCGGCCGGTCTGGCCGATCTGCGTGGAGGGGTCGCGCCAGCCGTCGTCGGTGACGGCGCGCGTGGCGCCCACCGCGGCGTTGCCGAAGGCGGCGGCCAGCTCCTCGACCAGCGTGAAGTTCGCCGCCTCGCGGAGCCCGCGCCCGCCGCTCACGATGACCGGCGCGTCGCCCAGGTCGAGCTTGGCGTCCCCCTTGGCGCCGACCGCGGTGACCTGCACCTTGGCCGCGGCGGGGTCGAGCGCCGGCGCGTGCGCGTGCACCGTCCCCGCCTTGGCGGCGCCATCGGCGCGCACGGCGCCGGGGCGGATCGTGGCGATCGCCGGCGTGCCGGTGAGCGTCACGGTGGTGATGATCTTCCCCGTGTGGGTCGGGTGGCGGCCCGTGAGGGCGTTGCCGTCGATGCTGAAGCCCGTCAGGTCGCTCGCGAGGCTCACGCCGAGGAGCGCGGCCACGCGCGGGGCGAGGTCCTTCCCCTCGGCCGAGGCGGCGAAGAAGGCGGCGCGGTACCCGCCCGCCTTGATGCGCTCGGCGGCGGTGGCGGCGAAGACCTCGGGGTTGTAGCGCTCCAGGCCGGCGTGCTCCACGACGTGCACCACGTCGGCGCCCGCCTGCCCCAGTTCGGCGGCCTTGGCGGCGACGCCGGGCCCGCCGATGAGGAGGGCGTGGACCTCACCGCCCCCGGTGGCGTCGGCCGCCTGCCGGGCGGCGGCCACCATCTCGAACGCGACCTTGCGCAGCGACCCGCCGCGCGACTCCGCGAAGGCGAACGTGTTGGCCATCAGAGCACCTTGGCTTCGTCGTGGAGAAGACGGACCAGCTCCGGCACCGCGTCGGGCCCCTCGCCCACGATGCGGCCGGGAGGACGGTCGGCGGGAAGCTCCATCCGGGCCACCGTCAGGCGCGCGGCGCCCAGCTGGGCGGGCTTCACCTCGAGCGGCTTCTTCTTGGCGGCCATGATCCCCTTGAGCGAGGGGAGGCGGGGCCGCGCGACGCCCTCGTCGATGGTGACCACCGCCGGGAGCGGGAAAGTGACCGTCTCGCTGGCCCCCTCGAGCTGGCGCTCGGCCGTGCCGGCGCCGTTGGCGATCTCGAGCTTGCTCACCGCGGTGACGCAGGGGAGCCCCAGGAGCGTGGCGGTCATCGGGCCCACCGACTGGTTGGCGCTGTCGGTGGCCATCCGGCCGAAGAGGATGAGGTCGTACCCCCCGTCCTTGAGCTCGGCCGCGAGCGCCTGGGCGATCGCCATCCCGTCGAACGGGACGACATCGGCCTTGAGCTGCACGGCGCGGTCGGCGCCCATCCCGAGCGCCTTGCGGAGGGTCTCCTGCACCCCGTCGGGGCCGAGGGAGATCACGACCGACTCCCCCGGACCCTGCTTCTCGTTGAGCTGGAGCGCCACCTCGACGGCGTACCCGTCGAAGTCGGCGATGTCGAACTTCATCCCCGACGGGTCGAGCGACGCCCCGTCGGCGGCGATGGCGAAGCGCATGTCCATGTCCGGCACGCGCTTGATGCAGACGGCGATCTTCACGGGCACTCCGGGTGGTGATCTCGGCCCCGAAAATAGTCGGCGACGGGGCCAGATGCGAGGCGGCGGGGGGCTCCAGGCGGCCCGTTCATCGGGAATTCATAAATCACTGTGGCGTATGGGTTTGGCCTCAACAGGGAGGGACGAAGCGACGGAGGAACGGATAAGATGCTTTGTGGTCCCCAGGCGAGATCTCACCCTGAGACCACAAGATCCGTCTTCGTGCCTTCGTCCTTCCGTGTCGTCCGTGTTGAGGCCAGACCTCGGGGAACGTTGGGACGCCAGCACCCCAAGCGGGGCGAGGCTTGCCCTCAACAGGAAAGGACGAAGCGACGGAGGCGCGGACACAAATGCTTTGTGGTCCCAAGGCGAGATCTCGCCCTGGGACCACCAAGTCATCGTTCGTCCCTTCGTCCCACCGTACTTCCCAGTTGAGGCCAGACCTCGGGGAACGTTGGGACGCCGGCACCCCAAGCGGGGTGAGGCTTGCCCTCAACAGGAAAGGACGAAGCGACGGAGGCGCGGACACAAATGCTTTGTGGTCCCAAGGCGAGATCTCGCCCTGGGACCACAACTGTCATTTCCGTCACCTCGTTCCTTCGTCCTTCCCGGTTGAGGCCAGACCGCGACCGCACAGGGATGACCGCTACCTCAGCGGAAGGCCTGTTCGCCAGTGATGGCCTGGCCCAGGATCAGGGAGTGCATATCGTGGGTCCCCTCGTAGGTGTACACCGACTCGAGATTGGCCATATGCCGCATCGAGTGGTACTCGACGAGGATCCCGTTGCCGCCCAGGAGCCGGCGCGCCTCGCGGGCGCACTCGGTGGCCATGTCCACGTTGTTCCGCTTGGCGAGCGAGACCTGGTCCGGGGTCATCGTCCCGCGGTCCTTGAGCCGGCCCAGCTGCAGCGAGAGGAACTGCGCCTTGGTGATCTCGGTGAGCATGTCGGCGAGGCGCACCTGCTGGATCTGGGTGGCGGCGATGGTCTTGTCGAACATCTTCCGCTGCTTGGCGTAGCGCACCGCCTCGTCGTAGCACGCCATCGCGGCGCCGATGGCGCCCCACGAGATCCCGTAGCGCGCCTGGGTGAGGCACATGAGCGGGCTCTTGAGCCCGCCGCTCTTGGGGAGGATCGCGTCCTTGGGCACCAGGCAGTCGGTCAGGACGATCTCGCTGGTGTCGCTGGCGCGGAGGGAGAGCTTCCCCTTCTGGTCCTTGGCCTTGAAGCCCTTGGTGCTCGTGGGCACGATGAACCCGCGGATGCTCTTCGGGTCGTCGATGGCGCCGGTCTTGGCCCAGATGATGCTCACCGTGGCCTGCGAGCCGTTGGTGATCCACATCTTGGCGCCGTTGAGCACCCAGCCGTCCTTCGTCTCGCGCGCGGTCGTGATCATCCCGCCGGGGTTGGAGCCGTAGTCGGGCTCGGTGAGCCCGAAGCAGCCGATCTCCTGCCCCTTCGCGAGGCGCGGGAGCCAGTGCTTCTTCTGCTCCTCGCTGCCGAAGGCGTAGATGGGGTACATCACCAGGGCGCCCTGCACCGAGGCGAAGGAGCGGATGCCGCTGTCGCCCCGCTCGAGCTCCTGCATGATGAGCCCGTACGCCACGTTGTTGAGCCCGGCGCAGCCGTACTCCTCGGGGAGGTTGGCGCCGAACATCCCGAGCTCGGCCATCCCGGGGATGAGCTGCTTCGGGAACTTCCCCTCGATGTAGCACTCGCCGATGACCGGCATCAGGTGCTCGTCCACCCAGGCGCGGACGGTGTCGCGGACGGCGCGCTCCTCCTCGCTCAGGAGCGAGTCGAAGTCGTAGAAGTCGACGCCGGTGAATGCGGTGGCTACGCTGGCCATGGTTGCCTTCTGGTCATTGGTCGTTGGTCATTGGTCCTGCGTCGTTGGCGCTCGGCCCTTGGCGCACCACCCTGACGCGGCGCGACCAACGACCGACGACCCTTCATCCCACCTTGCGCGCCCGCCCCAGATCCCGCACCGCGCTCGGCACGATCCCCACTTCCTTCGCCTTCCGGCGGAACCCGGGGCCGTGGTCCACCGGCTGGCCCGACTCGGCCTGCCACTGGTGCACCATCTCGTGCAGCACGGTGTGCTCCACCTCGGCCCAGCCGTGCGCCCGCAGGTGCCGTCGCGACAGGGCGATCTCGGTGGGGCGCCCGGTGGCCCGCTCGACGGTGAGTTCGCCGAGCCTCGTCCGCATCCGGCCGCTCAGGCGGAACCGGACCGGCCCCAGCCGACCCCCAAAATACTCGGCATTGAGCCTCCGGTGCATCTCTTCGAGCCGGTGCAGCAGCGCCACGTCCCCCGGCTGGGGGCGCTCCGCCGCGCGGCGGGTCGGGGCCGGCGGCGCGTGCTCGTGGACGGGGAAGGCCAGGAACTCCCGCTCGGCCTCGCGCCGCTCGGCGCGGGGCACCCGGGGGACCAGGTAGCGGATGATGGCCTCGAGCACCCGGTCCGGCGCCTGGGCGAAGCCGGCGTGGAGGCGCAGCACGCCGGCCCGCGTGTAGGAGAGCATCACGGTCCGGTTGCGGTGCACCGCGAGCCCCCGCACCCCCACAATGCGGTGCACGCCGAGGCGTTCGAGCCGCCGGGCGAGGAGCTCGTCCAGCGGCATCGAGAGCCGGGGGCCGTCCCCCTGCTCCGCCTCAGGCGCGGGGCGGAACGGGATCATCCCCGGGGAGGCGGTGCCGCGCGAAGGCGCTGGTGGTGGAGGGGCGGAACCGCCCGGCGGGCGCGTCCCAGCACCAATGCTGGATATGCACCGCCTGGTGGTCCACCCGGATCACGTTGAAGGCCGACGGCCGCTTGCCGCGGGTGCGCGAGGTATGCGTGCTCGTGGTGCTCACCGGGACCACGCTGTCGATCTGGCCCGCCGCCTCCTGGTGGTCGTGCGCGCAGAGCACCACGTCGGGCGCCAGCGCCTTGAGGCGCCGCTGGGCGGTGCGCCAGCGCACGAGCCCCATGCGCCGGCTGATCTCGCCGCGCAGCACGTTGTGGTGCAGCGCCGCCACCCGCACCACCGCGGCCGGCGCCCCCTGGAACGCGGCCGCGGCGCGGGTCACCTCGCGCTTGGGGAGGTGCCCCTTCACCGTGGTGTCGCGCAGGTTCCAGCTGAGCGAGCCCCAGGTGATGCCGTAGCTCGAGAGCATCCCCGCGATCACCACCCGCGGCGTGGCGAGGGTGGGGGCCAGGTCGTCGCCGAAGTAGCGACGATACTTCTCCCAGCGCACCCGCGCGCGCCCGAGCGGCAGGATGGCGCGCCACCATTGCACGTCGTGGTTGCCGGGGAGGACGTGCACCGGCGCCACGCGGCCCAGCGCCTGCACGAAGGCCAGGGCGCGCTGGAACTCCCCGTGCCGCGCCCGCTGGGTCAGGTCGCCCGTCACCGCCACGGCGTCGGGCCGGAGCTCGGCCACGACCCCCTCGATGGCCGCCACCTGCGCCAGGTCGGCGTCGCGGCCGAAGTGCAGGTCGGCCAGGTGGACCAGGGTGACGTCGCTCACCACGAGGCCCGGATGCGGTAGGTCACCACCGCCTCGCCGCGCGCCGGGACCTTCACCCGGAAGCGGGCGCGGGTGCTGCTCAGCCGCTCGGCCGGGCGCGAGCTCTCGACGATGCGCCATTCCCCCTGCCGCTCCACCAGCACGTCGATGGTCGCCTCCGCCTCGCCCTGGTTGCGCAGGGTGTCGGCGTAGGCCGCCGAGACGTAGGTCCGCGTGCGGCGCGGCGCGCCCGGCACCGGCTCCTGCCCCGTCTGGTAGTCGGTCTGGATCCGCCTGGCGACGAGGTCGAAGGCGGTCCCGGCGTTGACCCGGAGCTCCTCCCCCGGCGCCGTGTGCCCCGTCCCCGCCTCGCCGATGAGCTGCAGGCGCCCCGCGCTGTCGGCCTCGAAGAGCCGCACCGTCCCCGCCGGGAGAGGCGCGTCCCCGAACGCCGTGCGCCGCGCGCGGGTGAGGGTGTAGTACACCTGCACGGGGACCTCGTCCTCGTCCCCGGTCTGCGGCCAGTACCCCATCAGGGGCACCGACGAGCCCACCTCGAAGGTCCGCGCCACCGGGGCCGAGGCGGGGTCGAAGAGCGCCGCGCTCGTCACCGTCCCGGGACGCAGGCTGAAGCGGCCCGGAAGGGTGTACAGGTGGAACGTCCCCACCCCTTCCTCGCCGGCGGACTCCTTGGCCGCGTCGAACGCCTGCGCGCGGGCCGCGGCCATGGGCCGCGGACGCATCCCGGCCATCGGCGCCTGGTTGACCTGCCCGGCGAGGAGCTGCACCTCGGCGCCCTCGGCGGCGAAGGGCACCGCGAAGCTCGCGAGTCCGGTGACCCCGGCGGTCGCGCCGCGGAGGATCACTGTGTACATCGCCCGCCACTGCCCCCCCTGGGCGAAGCCGCCGAGCCGCAGGACGTCGCCGGCGCGGCGCGCCTGCAGCCTGAGCTCGGTGACGGGATCGCCCGGCGTCACCTCCGCCGGGAAGGTCGGCGTGCCCGGGAGCCCCCAGAGCACCGACCCGTCGGCGAACTGCACGCGGTACGGGTCGGTGCCCACGAGCGTCGCGGAGACGGTATCACGGAACGCCGTGCCGGAGCGGAAGAGGATCCGCTTCCCCACCAGGCCGCGGAGCGCCTGGTCGGCGTCGGCGCCGGGAAGGGTGGTGGCGCCGTTCAGCACCACGTCACTGTCGAGGCTGAAGAGGCTCGCGGCGTCCACCGGGCCGAGGGGGATGCGCTGCACGCTGGGCCCCGCGGGGACGCGCTGGGCGAAGGCGCGGCGCAGGAGCACCCGGCCATCCTGGTAGAGCGTCACGGAGGTGGCGGGGGCCTGCTGGGCGGCCAGTGACCGGTGACCGGCGACGGGACCCAGCACCAGGGCCGTCAGTACGCAACGCGCCAGACGCATCCGCATACGCTTCCACCTCCGCTATTTCAGGAATTCCCGCGCCACGCGGAACGTCACGCGCCGCACGATGAGCAGGGTCGCCACGACGGCGATGTATCCATAGATGCGCGCCAGGCCGCCCGTTGGCACACCGGACCAGACATAGACCAGCACCAGCGCGGTGGCGCCCCACGCCACCCGGCGGGCCAGCTGGTGGGCCCGGGCGTCACGCGCCGCCGCGCAGGCGGGGCAGTACTCCCCGAAGTCGATCCCCGGGGTGCGGGTGCCGCACTTGGCGCAGGGGACCTCAGCCCACCCGGCGGGCGACGGCATCGCCGAACTCCCGGGTGCTCGCCGTCCCGCCGAGGTCGCCGGTGCGGATGTTGTCCTCGATGATGGTGCGCCTGAGCGCGGCCCGGAGCTTCGCGGCGGCCGCGGTCTCGCCCAGGTGGTCCAGCATCATCGCCGCGGCGAGGATCTGCGCGCCGGGGTTGGCGACGCCCTTCCCCGCGATGTCGGGGGCGCTCCCGTGCACCGCCTCGAAGATGGCGGCCTTCGTCCCGATGTTGGCGCCGGGCGCGAGACCCAGCCCGCCCACGAGCCCCGAGATCAGGTCGCTCAGGATGTCGCCGAAGAGGTTGGTGGTCACGACCACGTCGAACTGCTCGGGCTTGAGCACGAGCTGCATCGCGCAGTTGTCCACGATGAGGTCGTTCATCGCCACGCGCCCCTCGTACTCCCGGGCCACCTGCTGCGCCACTTCGAGAAAGAGGCCGCCGGTGGTCTTCAGGATGTTGGCCTTGTGGACCACCGTCACCTTCTTGCGGCCGTGCGCCAGCGCGTAGTCGAACGCGTAGCGGATGATCCGCTCGCTCCCGATGCGGGTGATGATCGCGGCGCTGTTGGCCACCGCGCGCGGGTCGTCCCCCACCTGGATGAAGTGCTCGACGCCGATGTAGAGCCC
>DASTRQ010000001.1:0-22833 GCA_035761145.1 Gemmatimonadales bacterium | reverse complement strand
CCTCAGCCACTCCCGGCCCGCTTGGCCGGCTGGGGGACCGGGAGGCCGAACACCCGCTCCGCTTCCATCCGGAGCCGTCCCAGGTCGCGTCCCCCCTGGGCCAGGACCGTCCGGCGGAGCTCCCGCGCCGCGTGGAGGGTCTCCTCGCCGCTCGGGTCGCGGCCGCGGAGGAGGGCGTCCTCGGCGCTGAGCAGGTCGTGCACGGCGCCGAGGGAGTGCTCCAGGTGGCGGCCGACGTCCTCCTCGGTGAGCTTGATGCGGCTGTAGTCGTCCGCCAGGCGGATCGCCTGCTGCCAGGTGCGCTGGTCCCCCAGCCGCACCATCCCGCGGAACATCCGCCGGTTGGTGGGGATGCTGAACAGGGTGGGGGAGAGCACCTGGTCGAGGAGCCGGTCGGCGGGGCGGTGGTCCATCTTGATGAGGTCGAGCGCCTGCCGGGTGTAGTCGCGGTGCAGCGTCCCCTCCACCCGCGCCTCCCAGTAGGCGTGCGCCACCCCGCTCGGTCCCGCCGTCTGCACCAGCTGGCGGGGGACGAAGTAGTTGTGCGCCACCACGTCGGCCGCGAGGTGGGAGAGGTACCCGAGCCCGAAGGCGCGCAGGGCGTCGCTCTCGGCGTGGTCGTGGATCTCCTGCGCCACGTGCCACGCGTGCGGGTGCCGCCCGCGCGGGGCGTACTTCTTGGCGAAGCTGGTGTCGGCCGCGATGGAACCGTACAGGTAGTCGTACGGGAAGGCGCGGAGCAGGTCCCCGACGAGCGCGGGGAGGAGCTCCACGTGGCCGAGGATGGATTCCGCGATGAAGACGTGGGTCCCCGGCGTCCAGGCGTGCAGGGGCGCGGGGTTGAGGAGCAAGAGCCCCACCCCCACCGCGCACCCGATCCAGAACCACTTCGGCATCCCGGAAATGTAACGCGGTGCGACCCCCTCAGCCGAGGAGCCAGGCGCGCGCGTCGTCCGTGGTGTAGAACGTCCGGAGCGGCAGCACTTCCTCGACCAGCACCTCCGCCATCCGCCCCATCCCGTAGGCCGCCTCGCCCCCCACCACCAGCGCCAGCCGCTCCACCCCCGCGACGTGCGCCGCCTCGAGGAAGGCGGTGACGGTCGTGCGCACGTAGTCCACCGTGGGGAGGGGCACGTCGCGCGCATCGCAGAGCACCCGGGGACGCGCGCGCAGGTCGGCGTCGGCCCCCCGGCGTGCCAGGGCGTCCTGGAGTTCCTTGAGCTCCGGGATGGGGGCGCTGGCGACCAGCCACGCGATCCGCCCATCGGGGTCCGCGCGCCAGTGGAGGGGCATGGAGTTGGGAAAGGTTGTACGCAAGATCGGGGGTCGGGTGCCGTCGCGCCAGTGCGCCGGCGTTCAATCTGTGTGCTCGCGCGCCCCGGAACGCAAAAAGGCGACATCGCTGTCGCCTCGTGACGTACCGCCGGCCGGTCAGCCGATGAGCGCGAGCACCCGTCGCCACCACCGGCGCGGATGCCTGACCCGCCGCAGCGCCACCCCGAGCTGCAGCCCCGTCTCCTTCATCTCCTCGTACAGCACCTCGTAGAGCGCGTCGAGGTCCTCGAGCCGGTCGTGCAGGCGCTCGAGCCCCCCGTCCACCGAGGTCCGCACTCGCTGCACCGAGTCGGCCACCCCCTCGCCTTCGCGCCGCACCAGCGCGGCCACCTGCTTGGTGCTCTCGGCCGCTTCGGTGAGCGACTTGAGCGCCGGGTGCACCGCGTGGTTCAGCGAGCGGAGGGTGAGCAGGATGCCGAGCGCGATCCCCACGAACGAGAGGGCGATCACGATCAGCGACAGCGCGACGGCGACGGGGACCCAGGCTGGCATGGCTGGTATTTACGGCGGGACCGGACGGAAGGGAAGAGCCCCTCACGCTTCCTTCATCCGGGGGCGCCCTCCCCCTTCGCCGCCGCCGCCCGCTCCAGGAGGAGTTTCCGCTCCTGGAGGTTCTGCGTCAGGGACGCCGCGCGCTCGAATTCGGCGCGGGCCTCCTCGCGGCGGCCCAGGCGCTGCAGCAGGTCGCCCCGCACGGCGGGGAGGAGGTGGTACGCGCGGAGGGTGCGCTCCTCGAGCAGCTCGTCCACGGCGCGGAGTCCCGCCTCCGGGCCGAAGGCCATCCCGATCGCCACCGCCTGGTTGAGCTCTACCACCGGGCTCGGCGCCACCTGCGCCAGGGCGTCGTAGAGCGCCGCGATGCGGGGCCAGTCGGTCTCGTCGGGGGTCCGGGCGCGGGCGTGGCAGGCGGCGATGGCGGCCTGGAGGGTGTAGGGACCGAGCGGGGCGCCGAGCGTCACGGCGCGGTCGAGCGCCGCAAGGCCGTGCTGCACGAGGAAGTGGTCCCAGCGCGAGCGGTCCTGGTCCATCAGGAGCACCGGCGCGCCACCGGGACCCACCCGGGCCTTGAGCCGCGAGGCCTGCAGCGCCATCAACGCCACCAGGCCATGCACCTCGGGCTCCGCCGGCGCCAGCCCCGCCAGGATCCTCCCGAGCCGGAGCGCCTCCTCGCAGAGGGTGGGGCGGATCAGGTCCTCGCCGGCGGTGGCGGAGTACCCCTCGTTGAAGATCAGGTAGACGACCTCGAGCACCGAGGGGAGCCGCTCTTCCAGCGCCTCGCCCCGCGGCACCTCGAACGGCACCCGCGCCTCGGCCAGGGTGCGCTTGGCCCGCACGATGCGCTGGGCCAGCGTCGGTTCGGGGACGAGGAAGGCCCGCGCGATCTCCGGCGTGGCCAGCCCTCCCAGGAGGCGGAGCGTGAGCGCCACGCGCGCCTCGGTGGACAGGACGGGGTGGCAGGTGAGGAAGATGAGCCCGAGAAGGTCGTCGCCGATCGGGTCGTCGAGGCGGGCGTCGAGCTCGGCGGGGCCGGCGTCCTGCCGCGCCTCGAGGTCGCGGGCGATCTCCCCTTCGCGCGCGGCGAAGCGCTCCGCCCGGCGCCACTGGTCGATGCCGCGACGGAGCCCCACCCGCACCAGCCACCCTCCCGGATTCTGCGGCACCCCCTCCTTGGGCCACTGCTCCAGCGCCGCCAGCAGCGCCTCCTGCGCCAGGTCCTCGGCCACCGCCACGTCGCCGGTCTTCCGGGTGAGCGTGGCGATCACCTTGGCCGATTCGATCCGCCAGATGGCGTCGATCGAGGAGGCGAGCCCGGTGTCGCTCACCCCCGGATCTCCGCCACCTCATACAGCGGGCGGAGGTCGAGCTCCACCCCCGTCACGGCGTCGAGGTAGCGCTCCGCCCAGGGGAGGGCGTCCGCCACGGTCGGCACCTCGAGCGTCACGAAGCCCGAGATCAGCTCCTTGGACTCGGCGAAGGGGCCATCGAGCACCCGGCGCTTGCCGGTGGTGACGGGGATCCGCTTCGCCTCGCGCGAGGGGCGGAAGATCTCCCCCTGCAGCAGCACCCCGCCGGCGCGGAGCTCCGCCACGAGCTTTCCCACCGCCGCGCGGACCTGGAGGGAGGGGAGCCGGGCGTCCCCCTGCGGGTCGGCCTTCCAGACGAGCATCCAGCGCGAGGTGGGATCGTCCGCCGGCTGCTCGCCGAAGCCCAGGTGCCACGGCTCGGTGACGGGGCGGATGTCGCACTCGCCGTCGCCCAGCACCGCGGCGAAGCGCGTGGCGTGCTCGACCGCCTCGTCGCGGGAGCGCACGCGGAGCACGCAGAACGCGGCCGGGTCCTCGCGGTGTCCGGCAAAGGGTCCTTCCACGACCGTCCGCCTGCCGCCGGCGAAGGTGAGTCGCACGCCGAGCGAGGAGGCGCGGAGCCCGGCCCCGTCGCGGAGCACGCCGGCGGCCTTCATCTCGCCGATCATCCGGCCCACGTCGGCGATGAGCGAGGCGAGGGGGATGAGCCCCGCCTCGGTCTCGGCCGTGACCTTATGGAGCAGCATCACGCGCATCGGCGGGTCACCCCTCCTGTCCGGTCATCTTCTTCCACCCCTCGACCTCCTGCTCGGGGGGCGGGGCCCCGAAGTCGAAGTCCTCCATCTCGAGGAAGGGCCGGATCTCGATCTCGGTCGGGCCGTCCCCGGTGTCCGGCGTCCGCTTCGCCCATTCCACCGCCTCCTCGATGGACTTCACCTCCCAGACCAGGAAGCTCGCGATGACCTCCTTGGTCTCGGTGAAGGGGCCGTCGGTCACGGAGCGCTTGGCACCGTCCACCAGGACCCGCTTGCCGTACCGCGAGGGGCGGAGCCCCGTCCCCATCACCATGATGCCGGAGGCGTTGAGCTCCTCCATGAACTTCCCCATCGCTTCGAACGCCTTCGCCTTCGCCTGCATGTCGATCGGCAGCTTCTGCTCGTCGACCTTCTTCGAGGCCTTCGAGATCACCAGGACGCGCATATGTACTCCGGAGCTGTTGGCTGTTGGATCTTGGCCGTTGGCTGATGGCTGCTGGCCGATGGCTACCGGCTGATGCCCTACCGCGCCTTCGGCGGGATCCTCGCCGCGAGCTCCTTCTCCCGGGCCGCGATCTCGGGGCCGAAGTCCTCCACCTCCCAGAGCGGGCGGATCTCGAGGTCGGACGGCCCCGGCATCGGGTTGGGGCACCGCTTGGCCCACTCGACCGCCTCCTCGATGGAACGCACCTGCCAGATCCAGAACCCGGCCACCAGTTCCTTGGTCTCGGCGAAGGGGCCGTCGGTCACCGTCCGCTGCGTCCCGTCGAAATGCACCCGCTTGCCGAACCGGCTCGGCCGCAGCCCGTCGCCCGCGAGCATCACGCCCGCCTTGACCAGCTCCTCGTTGAACTTGCCCATCGCCTCGAACATCGGCCCGTTCTTCTCCATGTCGAGCGGGACGGTCTCCGCCTCCGAGTCCGCCGTCGCCTTCACGATGACCATCACGCGCATACTGCCTCCTGGGTAGGTGGTCCCGGGGCCGGGGTGGTCCCGGGGGCCTTCACCCTACTGTCGCGCGGGCCACCCCGGAATCGACATCGCCCAGGAAATAGTCCCGCATCAGGGCCACGGCGGCATCGGCACCGAGGTTGTGCGTCTGTCCCTCGACCCAACGGAGCGAGGCCCCCGGCAGGGCGCCCGCCACGCGGGTCACCGCCGCCTTGAGCGGGGGCGGGCTCTTGCCGCCCCCCGCCAGGAGCGTCGGAACGGCGAGCGCCTGGGCCGCCGGCGAGAAGGGGGCCTCCTGCGCCAGGATCGTCAGGTCGTAGGGCAGGGTATGGGCCACCGCCTTGAGCTTGCCCCACATCGGCATCAGCCGGAAGACGTAGCCGAGGAGGTTGGGCATCCCGACCACGCTGCACATGAAGTAGTGCACCGCCTTGGCGCGTTCGTCCTCCCGCACCAGCGCCCAGAGCGCCTCGGCGTGCCCCGCGGCCGTGGTGCCGCCGGGAGGGACGGGGAGATACGGCGGCTCGTACAGGAGCAGCTTGGCCATCGGCAGCCCCGCGAGCGCGCCGTGCAGGGCCAGCGCCGCGCCGGACGAGGTCCCGAAGACGTACGGGGTCCCGCCTGCCTCGGCCAGTACGGCCGCCAGGTCCTCGACCTCGCGCTCCACCTGGTAGGCGGGGGCGTCGCCGCTCTCGTTGCGGCCGCGGCGGTCGTACCAATGCACGGTGAAGTGGCCGGCGAGGCGCTTGGCATACCCTGGCATCGGGCCGAAAGCGCGACTGCAGAGCGCGCCATCGACCAGGACGAGGGCAGGCCCCTGGCCGGCACGGCTGACGGCGATCCGGGTGCCGTCGCGGGAGGTCACGGTGCTCATCTGGTCTCCGGGAAAGGGATGCGAGGCCAAGCCACCGGGTGGGGATCACCCGAACGGGATGGCTTCACACCCCCTGTCGAACGGGGGGCCCCCGGCTCGACAGGGGCGCAGGGGCACTAGGCCGTGCGCTGCCCCATCTGGTACAGCCGACCGCCGAGCCAGGCGGTGGGGTACACCGAGAGCGCCAGGGCCACGGGGTACCAGACTGGTCCCGCCTTCATCGCGATGGCGCCGGCGGCCCCGAGGAGGCTCAGCAGGAAGGCGATGTGCGCTCCCCACAACACGTGCCGGAGGGGCTGGTACGGCGCCAGGCGGGCGGTGAGGTAGCTGCCGAAGGTGTCGTACACCAGCCGGTAGCTCAGCGCCAGGGCATTGAGCTTGGCCTCCCACATCGGCTGGCCCCAAGGGGGGTAGACGCCGAGGAGATGGAAGATCTCGTCGGTGCCGAGGGAGAGGATCGTCACCACGATGATGGCGGCGACGATGGACCAGATGCTCCTGCCGAGGTGCGGTGCGGGCATTGGGGCTCCTTGGTGGGGTCCAACAGCCAACAGCCGTCAGTTCTTCCGGATGATCAGGTGCGTGGCGCGCTCGCCCGCCACTCGTTCGACGCACTGGTAGCCGAGGCCGGCGAGGTCGGTCCCCTGGAAGATCGATTCGCCGCTGCCGAGGAGGACCCCCGACTGGACCAGGTGGAGCTCGTCGATGAGCCCCGCCTGGAGGTATTGCCGCACCGTCGTGGCGCCGCCGCCGATCCGCACATCCTTCGTTCCCGCCGCGGCCTGCGCCTGCTCGAGCGCCGCCTGGATCCCGTCGGTGACGAAGTGGAAGGTGGTCCCTCCCTCCATCACGATCGGCTTCCGCGGATGGTGGGTCAGGACGAAGGTCGGGACGTGGTAGGGCGGGTTCGGTCCCCACCATCCCTTCCATCGGTCGTCGGGCCAGGGACCGCGGATGGGGCCGAACATGTTGCGCCCGAGGATCCAGGCCCCCATCCCGGTCATCGAGCGGACGGAGAAGTCGTTGTCGATCCCCGTCTCGCCCCCCGGCTTCCCCTGCATCTGGTGGAAGCTCTCGGTGGGGAAGAACCATTCCATCACCCGGTGCCCGCCGGGCCCGAAGGGGTGCTCGAGGGTCTGCCCGGGGGCCGAGCTGTAGCCGTCGATCGAGATGGCGAAATTGGCGACGCGGACCTTGCCCATCGCTCAGCCCTCCACGAAGGTGACGAAGTGGTCCATGGTCTGCTCCCAGCCGGTGTCCATCCCGTCCACCGCGGACGCCGCCTCGGCCGTCATCTCGGTGACGCGCGTGTGGACGGTGACGCGGGTGCCCCCCTTGGCGGGGTGGAAGAGGACCTCGGTGTGCTCCACCATCATCGGCCTGCCGTCGGCGCCGTTGAGCCAGGAGAGGAAGACGAGGCGCTCGGGGGGCGCCACCTCAAGGTACTCTCCGACGCTCGGGTAGTCGGTGCCGTCGGGGCCGCGCATCGTCAGGGTCCACACCCCGCCGGGGCGGAGGTCCACCGAGCAGGCGGGGACGGTGAAGTGGTCGGGCGCGAACCACCGGCGGAGCGCGTCGGCGGTGGTCCACGCCTTCCACGCCTCCTCCCGCGAGGCCTTCACCACGCGCACGAAGGAAAGCTGCTTGAGCGGCGCGGGGAGGGCGAGGGTCGCCTCCAGCCGGTCGAGCGTCTGCCGGGCCCCTTCGACCGCGTGGAAGACGCGCACCGCCCGTTCAAGGTCGGCCGGGGAGCGGAAGACGGTGCGGAGGGTGACGCGGGTATGGGCGCCCTCCTCCTCGAAGGTGGCGCTGGCGCGGAAGTCCGGGGTGGGACCGTGGTGCCACTCCAGGTACCGCGGCGCGATCACCTCGAGGTACCGGCACTCGTTCCGGTAGTCGGTGCCGTCGGGGCCGTGCATCGTGAACTCCCAGCGGCCGCCGCTCCGCACCTCCATCGCGCCGATCGAGTTGGTGAAGCCGGCCGGACCCCACCACCGCTTCCACTCCTCGGGGTCGGTCCACGCCTGCCACACCCGTTCGCGCGGCGCCTGGACCAGGCGGGTGGTGACGATCTCGCGGTCGGAGGTGCCGGCCGCCGGCGCCGTGCGCGCCGCGAGGTGCTCCGCGATCCGCGCCAGCGTCTGCGGGCCGCCGGGGTTCACGCCGAACCGCTCGACCGCCACCTTGAGCGCGGCCGCGTCGGCGAAGGTCATCACGATCTCGATGCGCGTCCGCCGCTCCCCCTCGGCGCGGAAGCTCCAGGTCACGACGAAATCGAGCGTGGCCTCGGGGGTATCCCACCCGTTCTCGTACACCAGCCGGGTGGGGGGGAGGAGCTCGCGGAAGACGATCCGGTTGGGGATGTCGCGGCCGTCGGGGGCGTGCATCGTGAAGCGCCACTCGCCGCCGGGGCGGAACTCGAAGGTGTGCGTGGTGTTCCGGTACCCCGTGGGACCGAACCACTGGTGCAGGTGCCGCGGGTCGCTCCAGATGGACCAGACCAGGTCGATCGGGGCCTCCACGGTGCGGACGAAGCGGATCTCGCGCTCGCTCGGGTGATCCACGAGCGCGACGGCGGCGGTGGAGACCATCAGCGGACCTTTCGGAGCAGGGTGTCGAGGCTCCAGGGGCCGGGACCGGCGGCCGAGATGTAGAGCCAGATGAAGCAGAAGGCGGCGGTGGGGACGCCGCTCAGGCTCATGATCGGGAAGAGCGGGTGGTTCGCGTAGTTGAACTGCCAGTACGCCACCGCCATCTCGCCGCTCAGGATGAAGGCGGCGGGGCGGGAGAAGAGCCCGAGGAGGAGGAGGCTCCCCCCGACCGTCTCGAGGAAGCCCGCCCACCAGAGCTGGTTCGGGAAGAGGACGGCGGGGGCGCCGTCGGGCATCGGCATCGGCCAGCCGAAGAACTTCATCGTGCCGGAGATGAGGAAGATCCACGCCGCCACGATCCGGAGGAGCGAGAGGAAGCGGGGGGCCTGGGCCTGCCAGCGGGTGATGAGCGTCGTCATGGGTCGTGCCTTCCAGGGGAACGGGTCGGAGGGGGCGTCAGGGGCTGCCACCCCGCTATCGCCCGGCGGGTGCCGGATTCGACACCCCGGCCGGGGTGCCGTCCGACCAGCGCGGCGTGGGGATGAAGATCACGACCCCGCGTTCGTCGGCCCCCCCCAGGATCACGGGGGCGCCGACGTCGCCGGCCCCGAACTCCGCCGCGTGGTGCTCCGGGCCGTAGTAGTACATCACGTGCGGGAGCCAGTGGGGCGCCGCGTCGGAGAGGTACTGGTCGGGGGACATCATATAGGCCATCGCCCCGGGGGCGGCCGCGGGGATGCGCCCCGAGGCGTATTCCGCGTGCATCCGTCGTTCCACCTCGGCCGCGGGGGTGCCGGCGGCGATCAGCTGGCTGCGCAGGGTGATGTCGGGGAGGATCGACCGCACCGCGGCGGGGTTGAGGCAGTGGGGCGCGCGCACCTTCCACTGGCCCCAGGTGGTGCTGTCCATCGGCCCGCCGAAGGCGCGCACCACGAGGCAGGTGAAGCCGTTGGTGCCCTTCGCCGCCTCGACGTATCCCTGCCGGGTCAGGACGAGCACGGTGGCCGGATCGCTCACGGCCGCGGGGGCGGCGCTCCGGGCCAGGGCCACCTCGGCCGCGCGGTCGGGGATCAGGAACGGCGTCAGGTCGCGCGGGGTCTGCGCGTGGGCGCGGGAGACGATGGCGGCGAGGAGCAGGGAAGCGAGCGAGAGGCGCATCAGGAGGTCGTGGATGGTGGTGGGGTGGGAGATCACTTCTCGTCCTCCTGGATCCGCTCGAGATAGGCCTCGAGGCGGTCCAGGCGGTCTTCCCAGAGCTGCTTGTACCGCTCCAGGTAGGCGTTGGCCTCCTTGAGCGGGGCCGCCTTGAGGGTGCGGGGGCGCCACTGGGCGTCCTTCCCCTTCTCGACCAGCCCGGCGCGCTCGAGCACCTTGAGGTGCTTCGAGATGGCGGGCTGGCTCATCTCGAATGGCTCGGCCAGCTCGGTCACCGAGCGCACCCCGGTGGCGAGGCGGTCGAGGATGGCGCGGCGCGTGGGATCCGCGAGGGCGCCGAAGATGACGCTGAGCTGGTCGGGCTCAGGGGCTCGGCGACGGGGGGCTACGCGCATAACCATACGGTTATATACAAAGGGTCCGAGAGGAGCGCAAGCGGGGGAGGGGCGTGGGGGGGGCTGGGGCCTTGGGCCTCGGAGGGGGAGCACCGGCTCCACGCGCGCCGGGCGAGAGCGGTGAACCGGGCGGGATGGGCTGAAACACTTGACGGGAGGGAGCGTAGTGCTAAATAATTAGCATACTGCTGATAATTTAGCACAGCGTATACAAGCTCCCGATGTTGCAGCGCTGGAACGACTTGCCAGCGAAGGGGGATGCAACCCTTCGACACCGGCGACCGTCCGATGGAGCATCACCCGTACCGGAGCCGTCCCCGATGCCGCACCAGCCGATCTTGACGCCGCGCCGAGCCGCGTGGGCCCTGTTCCTCCTGTGCGGGGCCCCTGCGGGGCTCCTGGCGCAGGGGACCACCCGCAGCGCGTCGCTCGGCGCCCGGAGCGCCCCCGCGGCGACCGCGAGCGTCGCCGCGACGCGGGTGGAGGTGGCCCCGGTGATCGACGGGCGCGACGACGACCCCCTCTGGCGCGAGGTGCCGGCCCAGGACGCCTTCCGCGAGAGCCGTCCCACCGAGGACGGCGAGCCGGCCCAGCGCACCGCCTTCAAGGTGACCTACGACGCGCACGACCTCTACGTCTTCATCCGCGCGTACGACACCCATCCCGACAGCATCATCGGCCTCCTCTCGCGCCGCGACGACTTCACCGCCAGCGACCAGCTGATGGTGATGATCGACAGCTACCACGACCGGCGCACCGGGTTCGAGTTCATCGTGAACCCGGCGGGGGTCAAGGTGGACCTCGCCATCAGCAACGACGGCGACGAGGACGACGCCTGGGACGCCGTCTGGGACGTGGCCACCACGGTGGACTCGCTGGGGTGGACGGCGGAGTACCGCATCCCCTTCTCCCAGCTCCGCTTCTCGCCGGCGCCCGACGTCACCTTCGGGTTCGCGGTGTGGCGTTCGGTGGGGCGGCACAGTGACCGGATCAGCTGGCCCCTCAACCGCCAGTCGAAGAGCGGCCTCGTGTCGCAGTTCGGCGAGCTCACCGGGCTCACGGGCCTCGCCAAGCCGGCGCGGATGGAGTTCACCCCCTACGTCCTGACCCAGAACGAGCCCGACGCCGCCACCGGCGGGGTGGAGCGCTCGCAGGTGGCGCAGGCGGGGGGCGACCTCAAGTACGCCGTGGCGCCCAATCTCACGCTCAACGCCACGGTGAACCCCGACTTCGGCCAGGTCGAGGCCGACCCCTCGGTGCTCAACCTCGGCGCGTTCGAGACCTTCTTCAGCGAGCGCCGTCCCTTCTTCGTCGAGGGGGCCAACGTCTTCGACTTCCGCATCAACTGCTTCGTGGTGGTGGACTGCCAGACGGGGGAGGCGCTCTTCTACAGCCGCCGCATCGGCCGGAGCCCGAGCCTGGGGCAGTACGCCGACGCCGGGAGCCCCACGAGCACGCGGATCCTGGGCGCCGCCAAGCTCACCGGGCGCTTCCAGAACGGCACCAGCGTGGGGCTCCTCGACGCCGTCACCGAGCGGGTGCATAACGGCGCCGGCCAGACCCTGGAGCCCGCCACCAACTACAGCGCGCTCCGCGTCAACCGCGACTACGCCGCGGGGAACGGCTCGGTGGGGGTGATGCTCACCGGCGTCAACCGCGGGATGGACCAGTGGAGCGATCCCTACCTCCACAGCGGCGCCTACTCGGGGGGGCTCGACGCCCGGCGCCGCCTGGGGCGCTACGAGGTGAGCGGCTCGCTGATGGGGAGCTACGTCACCGGGAGCGCCGAGGCCGTCGCGCGGACCCAGCGGGCGCCGGCGCACTATTTCCAGCGTCCCGACGACGACATCGCCTTCGACAGCACCCGCACCTCCTTGAGCGGCACGAGCGCGGAGTTCCGCTTCGCCAAGGTGGGCGGGGAGCGCACCCACTTCGAGACCGGCTACGGCCGTCGCTCGAGCGGGTTCGACGTCAACGACATGGGGTTCCTGAACCGCGCCGACCAGCAGACGTGGACCAACTGGATCGCCTTCCGGTGGAACAAGCCCAACCAGGTCTTCCGCCGGCTGCAGTGGAACATGAACTACTGGATGTACTGGACGCTGGGGAGCGGGCTCATCGAGGAGCGCGCCTTCAACACCAACGTGCACACCCAGTTCGCCAACTACTGGTGGCTGCACCTGGGCGGCACCAAGGGGCTGGGGCAGACCTACTGCGCCCGCGGCTGCACCCGCGGCGGGCCGGCGCTCAAGCTTGACCCGGCGTTCTCCCCCTGGGGAGGGATCGAGAGCGACCCGCGGCGGAAGCTCACCGGCGGGGCCTGGTTCAACTACAACCGCGCCGACGGCGGGCGGAGCACCTACTTCAGCACGAGCCCCTGGGTCAACCTCAAGGTCTCGAGCCGGTTCACCACCGAGCTGAGCGTGGACTACAGCACCAACAACGACGACAGCCAGTGGTACGGCAACTTCACCGACAGCGTGGGGACGACGCACTACACCTTCGCCGCGCTCGACCAGCGCACCCTCGGGCTCACCTGGCGGCTCAACTACACCTTCACCCCGACGGCGTCGCTGCAGTGGTACGCCAGCCCCTTCGTGAGCAAGGGCACCTACAGCCGCGTGCGCGAGACCGCCGACCCCCGCGCCGACCGCTATGACGACCGCTTCCAGGCGTACGGCGACACCGCGGTGACCGACGCCCCGGGCGGCTTCAACGTCAAGGCGTTCAACCTCAACGCGGTCTTCCGCTGGGAATACCGGCCGGGGAGCACGCTCTTCCTGGTCTGGAGCCAGGGGCGCGGGCAGTCCGACCCGACCGAAGGGAGACAGAACTTCCGCGGGGACCTCGACAACCTCTTCCGGACGCGGGCGGAGGACAGGTTCCTGGTGAAGGTGAGTTACTGGATCAACAGGTAAGAAGGTGAGAAGGTGAGAGGGTAGGAGGGGCGGCTTCGGGGAGCGGAGCTTGTCATCCCGAGGAGCCCAGCGACGAGGGATCTCGGTGGCCTGACTCCGCACGGAGTACGGCCCCAAGATCCCTCGCTGCGCTCGGGATGACTCCGTGGCGAGGGCCACGCGCGTCCTGCCGCGTGCGGCAGCGAAGCCGAGCCGGGCGTTCACGCCCGCCGGCGCTCGGCGCGCTCGGCCTCACCGCCCGGCGGCGCACAAGCGGTGGCTCGGCTCCGGTGGCCGGCGGCGCTTGAAGCGCCGGCTCGGCTCCGCTGGCCTGAAGGCCATACGCCCCGATGTCATCCCGAGGAGCGCAGCGACGAGGGATCTCGGTGGCCTGACTCCGCACGGAGCACGGCCCCAAGATCCCTCGCTGCGCTCGGGATGACTCCGTGGCGAGGGCCACGCGCGTCCTGCCGCGTGCGGCAGCGAAGCCGAGCCTTCCGCTACAACACCAGCGTCGCCGCCAGCACGCCGAGCATCAGGGCGAGCCCTGCGAACGTCCAGCGGCGGAAGGCGCCGATGCCCAGGATCTGCGCGATGACGAGCTTGAACACCGTGCTCGCCGCGATGCCGACGGCGATCCCCTGCGCCGCGACCGGCGCGGGGGTGCCGCTCTGCACCATCCTGCTCATCGCGACGGTCAGGGCGTCAGCGTCAGTGGCGCCGACGATGGCGGCGGTGGTGTAGAACCCGGCGTTCCCCCAGAGATGCGCCGTGGCCTCGAAGAGGATCAGCGCCCCCTGCAGCAGGAGCGCCATCTGCAGCGCACTGCCGAGCCTGAGGGGGCTGTGCTCGGTGGCGGCGGGGGCGCCGCCATCGGAAGCGCGGCGGAAGCCGATGGTGAGGAGCAGCGCCCCCATCAGGAGGAGCGGCACCATGTACGCCGCCGCCTGCAGCGCCAGCTCGCGGTCGAGCGCGGTGCTCACCACCAGCACCCGGATGGGGAGGATGGTGCACGCGCCGATGACGCCGATGCCGAGCCCCGCGCGGTGCCCCGTCTCGATCCGGCTCAGGCGGCTGAACTGGAAGGTCACCGCCGTGCTGCTCAGCACCCCGCCCAGGAGCCCCGTCACCGCGTAGCCGCGCTGGGGCCCCACCACCTGCCGGGCGATGTACCCGGCGAAGTTGAGCCCCGATATCAGCAGCACGATCCCCCAGAGCGCCCTCGGCCGGAAGTTGAAGAACCCCTCGTACGGCCCGCTCGGCAGGAGCGGCAGCACCACGAGCGCCAGCACCATGAACTGCAGCCCGGCGCGCATCTCCACCTGGTCGATCTTCCGCACCCACCCGTGCAGCCGCGTCTTCTCGGCCAGCGCCACCACCGCGAGCGTCACCGCCCCCGCCGCGATCACGATGTAGCCGAGTCCCGCCAGCAGGGAGAGGCCCAGTACCACGAGCGCCGCCGCTTCAGTGGTGCCGTCGAGCCGGTGCTCCGGGCGGCGGATGGCGAGGGCGTACGCCACCACGATGAACGCCGCTCCCGCGGCCAGGAGCACCGTGGCGGGGGCAGGGTAGCCGGTGGTGAAGAGGAGTCCGGTGGTGCCGCCGAGAAGGCCCAGCAGCAGGAAGGTGCGGAGCCCCGCGAAGCGGCGCTCCGCGGGGGCGGTGGGACTGCTCCGCTCCCGCTCGATCCCCACCGCCAACCCGATCAGCGCGGCGATGGCGAGACGTTGGGTGAGGTCGAGGAGGGTGGGCATGGGCGAAAGCTACACAATTGGCGACCACGCTCGGCTAGTGCCGGAGCGCGGTCACGAGCCGACCAAGCTCCTCCCAGACTGTTAAGTCCCAGGCTCCATTTGCTGCGCCGCTGGTTGAGGGTGCGATGAAGATCTTCGTCGTCCCGATCGTCCCTGCCTGGAGCCCGTAGGCCACCTGTCGGGTGCCGAAGTACTCGATCGCGGCGCGCTTTCCATTGAAGCAGAGGTAGGTCGGTGCGGCGGCGAGGATCACTTCCCGCAGCCGTTCGCGTCCACTGGCTTCGAACCGAATGACGGCGTCATTGCCGGCCTGGTCCTTCACGATATCGGTCAGGCCGATGCCGAACTGGGGGAGGAGCCGGAATTCGGACGGGGCGAGCTGGCGTGGCGTGAGCCCGGTCTGATGGAGCGTTCGCCAGAACTTGTTGCCATGGCCGGCGTAATATGCGCCTATCTGTGCGGATCTTGCGCTGGCAGCCGTCCCGCAGACCACCAGACGCAGACCCTTCGGCAATACGTCGGTCAGCATCGTGCCGTCGCCTTACTTGACTTGGATTATCGGCGGCTCGACACTTCCCCCATGCCCCGCTTCCTCGTCACCGGCGGTTCCCGGCTCAAGGGCACCATCCGGCCCGCCGGCAACAAGAACGCCGCCCTCCCGGTCATCGCCGCTTCGCTGCTCGCGACGGAACCGGTCGTCCTGCACAACATCCCGCGGATCAAGGACGTGGAGATCCTGCTGGCGCTGCTGCAGGACCTGGGGGCCAGCGTGGAGTGGACCGCTCCCAATACGGTGAGCCTCGATCCGCGGAACGTCAAGCCGAAGATCCTGGACCCCCACCTCTCGGCCAAGATCCGCGCCTCGATCCTCCTCGCCGGCCCCCTCCTGGGCCGCTTCGGGACCGTGACCCTCCCGCCCCCCGGCGGTGACGTGATCGGCCGGCGCCGGGTGGATACGCACTTCCAGGCGTTCGAGGAGATGGGGGCCGAGGTGGAGGTGGGCGCCGACTATAAGGTGACCGGCAAGCGCCTCAGCGGCGCCGACATCTTCCTCGACGAGCCCTCCGTCACCGGCACCGAGAACGCCCTGATGGCCGCCGTCTGCGCCAAGGGGCGGGTGACCCTCCGCAACGCCGCCTCCGAGCCGCACGTGCAGGACACGGCGCGCTTCCTCGTGGCGCTCGGCGCCAGGATCGACGGGATCGGGAGCAACACGTACACCATCGAGGGCGGCCTGCCGCTCAAGGGCGGGGAATACACCATCGGCCCCGACCATATCGAGATCGCGAGCTATATCGGCCTCGCGGCGGTGACCGACAGCGAGCTGATCATCGACCCGGTGCGCGGCGACGACCTCCGCGCCACGCTGATGGGCTTTGACCGGCTCGGCATCCGCCCCATCCTGCAGGGTCCCCAGCTCAAGGTGGAGTCGGGGCAGGAGCGCCGCGTGCGTCCCGACCTGGGTGGGCACGTGCCCAAGCTCGAGGACGGGCCCTGGCCCGCCTTCCCGGCCGACGCGATGAGCATCGCCCTCGTGGCGGCCACGCAGTGCACGGGGATGGTGCTCATCCACGAGAAGATGTTCGAGAGCCGGATGTTCTTCGTGGACAAGCTGATCGGGATGGGGGCGCAGATCGTGCTGTGCGACCCGCACCGCGCCGTGATCAACGGGCCGAGCCGGCTGCGGGGCGGGGTGGTGGAGAGCCCCGACATCCGCGCCGGGATGGCGATGCTCCTCGCGGCCCTCTGCGCCGAGGGGAAGAGCGTCATCAACAACGCGGGGCAGATCGAGCGGGGGTACGAGGACATCGTGGCCCGGCTCCAGGCCCTCGGCGCCGACATCCGGCGCGAGGATTGAACCGAGGGGAGACACGGAGCACGCGGAGGGACGCGGAGATCCACGGAGTACTGCCAGTTGTGTGGTCCCGGGACGGAGCTCCTCGTACGACCACAAGGGCAGTTCTCCGTGCCTCTCCGTGCCCCTCGGTGTCCTCCGTGTCTCCTGAACACCCCTGAATGCAGCGGACGATCAGCGAAGCGCTCCTTGACGGCCCCGTACCCCGGGCGGAGATCCCGGGGTGGCGGGAGAAGTACGGCGTGGTGGCGGGGATCACCCGGAAACCATACGACCTGGGCCTCTGGACCACCGACCCGGTGGAGCAGGTGATGACGCGGTGGCGGGAGTTCCGGCGGCACGAGCCGGGATTCTCGCTCTACGTGCTGGGCAACCAGGTCCACGGCGCGCGGGTGGAGATCCACCTCCCCCCTTCGACCGCGAGCCGGCGCCGGCCACGGAAGAGCCAGGTGAAGCGCTTGAGCCAGCTGCAGGTGCAGACTCCCGCCACCGAATGGCGGGTGCTCGACGGCGTGGATGGCCACGTGGCCGCGGAGCGGGGGACGATGCTCTGCGTCACCGTGGCCGACTGTACGCCGGTGTACCTCCTCCACCCGAGCACCGGTGCGGTGGCGCTGCTCCACGCCGGCTGGCGCGGCACGGCGGCGGGGATCCTGGAGCGCGGGGTGCAGTCGCTCCTCGTGGCCGCCACCGGGATCCCCGGCGACCCCGCCGAGGCGGGGATCGTGTGCCATCTTGGGGTGAGCATCTGCCGCGACTGCTATGAGGTGGGGCCCGAGGTCTTCGAGGCGGTGGGGTACCCGCGCCCCGAGGGGCCGGAGGGGAAGGGGTGCCTCGACGTGCGCGGGGTCCTGGCCGACCAGGCCGAGGCGCTCGGGATCAAGGAACTCAGCATCTCGAGCCACTGCAGCCGGCACGGGGAGGCGTGGTACAGCCACCGGGGCGGGGATGGGGGGAGGATGGTGGCGTATTTGGGGGCGGTGTAGCGGCGTTCGACTCCTCACCCCCTGTCCCCCTCCCCTCAAACGAGGGGAGGGGGAACTCGTATCAGGCCCCTCGTACGTCCCCCCTCTCCGCGTATGCGGAGAGGGGGACAGGGGGTGAGGCTGGAGAGGGACAGGGGGTGAGGCTCACAGTTGACCCAAATGCGGCCCGGCACTAGGTTTACGGCCTACCCCGGGACCGGGGGTGTGGTACGGTGAGGTGGGGGCGGTCCCCCCGCCTTTTTGTTTCTCCCCCGGATGGTGACGTGGTGGATCCGCTGGAATCGGCCGTCAACGAGGTGCTCGCCGGGCTCGGCTTCGAGCTGGTGGAGTTGCGTCGGGTCGGCTCTCCGCAGCGCCCCCTTCTCCAGATTCGGATGGACCTCCCGGGGGCTGTCGCCGGGATCAAGGTCACGACCGACGACTGCGTCCGCGCGAGTCGCGCCCTCGAAGCGGCACTCGAAGGGCGGGGGCTCGTGGGGCCCGAGTACACCCTCGAGGTCTCGAGCCCCGGGAGCGACCGGCCGCTGCGCCACGCGGCGGACTGGGCCCGCTTCGTGGGGCGCCGCGCCAAGGTGCGGCACGCGAGCTTCAGCGGGTCGCGCTACGGCACCATCGAGGCGCGCGAGGCGCACCAGGCGCGCGAGGACGAGGTGGTCCTCCGGCTCGAGGACACGGACCAGGTGCTGACGCTCGACCTGGCCGGGATGCGGGAAGCGCGCCTGGCGCCCAGGTTCGAGGCGCCCGCGAAGCCCGGAAAGCCGGGGAAGAAGAAGTAGGGGCTATTGGCTGCTGGCCGATGGCTGCTGGCCGATGGCCGATGGCAGTTGACGACGACGCAGTTCACAACTCAACAGGCTCCCAGCTGCGTCAAGACGGCTGATGGCCGATGGCGGATGGCCGATGGCCTCTCGCCCTGAAGGGGACACCCCATGAGCACCACCAATGCCAGCGCCGAGATGCTCTCGGCCCTTCGCGAGCTCACCACCAGCAAGCAGCTGGACCGGGCGGAGCTGCTCGACCTGATCAAGGACGGGATCCACGCCGCGCTGGCCAAGCGCTACGGCCCCAACGTCAAGTTCGAGCTGACGCTCGACGAGATGACGGGGACGATGCAGGTGATGCGGATGCGCACCGTGGTCGAGGCGGTGGAGGACGACTCGTGGCAGATCTCCCTCGAGGAGGCGCGCTACGAGGACCCCGAGTTCGAGGTGGGGGACGTGCTGGAGGAGGAGGTGCCCTTCGCCGCCTTCGGGCGGGGCGCGGTGCAGGCGGCCAAGCAGCGCATCATCCAGCGCGTGCGCGAGGGGGAGCGCAACCGCATCCGCGACGAGTTCGCCGACAAGGTGGGCGAGCTGCTCTCGGGGGAGATCCAGCAGATCGAGCGGGGCAAGCTGGTGCTGATGCTGGCCAAGTTCCGCGAGGCCGAGGCGATCATCCCGTACCGCGAGCAGAACCACCGCGAGAAGTTCCACCAGGGCGACACGATCCGCGCGGTGCTCAAGAAGCTCGAGGAGACGCCCAAGGGCCCGCGCCTGATCCTCTCGCGCGCCGACCCGCTCTTCGTGCGGGCGCTCTTCGCGCTCGAGGTGCCCGAGATGGCGCAGGGGATCGTCGAGGTGCGCGCGATGGCGCGCGAGGTGGGGAGCCGCACCAAGCTGGCCGTCATCTCCAAGGACGACGCCATCGACCCGGTGGGCGCCTGCGTGGGGCTCAAGGGCTCGCGCGTGCAGGCGGTGGTGAACGAGCTGGGCGGCGAGCGGATCGACATCGTGCCGTGGAGCCCCGACCCGGAGCGCTTCTCGCGCCTGGCGCTGGCGCCGGCCCGCGTGGCCAAGGTGTTCAGCGACCCCGAGACCAAGACGATCCAGGCCGTCGTGGACGAGGACCAGCTCTCGCTGGCCATCGGGCGCAACGGACAGAACGTGCGGCTCGCCAGCGAGCTCACCGGCTGGAAGATCGACCTGTACTCGAGCCGCGAATGGCTCGAGCGCGGGGGCGAGGGGCCGCTGTTCGCCCCGCTCCCCCCCGAGGAGGCGGCGATGCGCGTGCCGCTGGCCGAGATCGAGGGCCTCAAGCCCGAGATCACCGCGATCCTCGCGAGCGGCGGCTTCACGATGCTCGACGACGTGCTCGACCTGGACCGCGACGCGATCCTCGCCATCCCGGGGATGAGCGCGACGTACGCCGACGAGCTGCTCGCCTTCCTCTCCTCGATCACCGAGGCCGAGGAAGGGAATGACGAGCGGTAGGACCCCGGCGGGCGCGGGGCTCCTGGGCCTGCTGGGCCTGGGGCTCAGGGCCGGCCACCTGGTGGTCGGGGTGGACGGGGTCCGCGCGGCCCTGCAGGGCCGGCAGGTGCGGTGCGTGGTGCTCGCGCGCGACGCGGGCCCCCGCGCCGAGGAGAAGGTGACGCGGCTCGCCACGGCGCAGGGGATCCCGGTCCTCGCCGGGCCCGACGCGGCGACGCTGGGTGATCGGTTGGGCCGGCCGCCGGTACAGGCGGTCGGAGTGAAGGATGCCGCGCTCACGGACGGTCTCGTCCGGGCGGCGGCGTCCGGGGCTTGAGGGAGGCAGCGCTTGGGCAAGACTCGCGTTCACGAACTGGCGGCCGAATTCGGCATCTCCGCCGAGCAGCTGATGGGGCTGCTCAAGGAGATGGGGATCTTCGTGCGGACCCACATGTCGGCGCTCGAGCCCGACCAGGTGGCGGCCGTGCGGGTGCGGTGGGAGCGGGAGAAGCGGAAGCCCGCCGTCGAGGAGGCGCCGAAGAAGGGGCGCCGCAAGGCCGCGAAGGCCGCCGAGGCGGCCCCCGCCGCCGAGACCGCGAAGCCGGTGCGCCGGCGCCGCACCGCCGCCGAGGTGGCGCAGGCCGAGGCCGCCGCCGAGGCCGAGCGCGCCAAGGAAGAGGCCGAGAAGGTGGCCTTCTTCGAGCCGATCGCGCCGAGCGCCGAGGAGAAGAAGCCGCTCCCCCCCTCGCTCGAGGAGCGGGCCAAGCTCCTCTTCAAGGACCTCCCTCCCGCCGCCGAGGCGGAGGCCGAGGCGCCCGAGGCCACCGCCGCGCCGGCCGCGGAGACCGAGCGCGCCGCGCCGGAGCCGCCGCGCCCCGCCCCGCTGCCGCCCGAGCTCACCGACCGCCCGGCGCCGCCGGCCCCGGGGCGGATCCCGCCCCGTCCCGCCGCGCCGCCCGCGGCCGCGGGAGGCGCTCCCACCAAGCAGCCGTTCATCCCGCCGCGCATCCAGCGCCCGGCGCCGGGGGCGGCGCGGGGACCGGGAGGCCCGGGCCGCGGCCCGCGTCCCGTCTTCAGCAGTTCGGGGGGCGCCACGACCCCCGCCGCGGGGGAGAAGAAGGGCCCCGGCGGCCGTCCCGGCAGCAAGAAGGGCGACGCCTACGGCGACCGCGGGCGCGGCAAGAAGGGGCGCAAGGCCGACGCCGAGGCGGTGCAGGCCAACATCCTCAAGACGCTCCACGGGATGCGCGGCACCCCGGGGAAGAAGGGGCGCCGCAGCGACGGCCCGACCTACACCCAGCTGCAGGAAGGGCTCGCGGCCGAGGAGCGCCAGCGCGAGAAGACGCGGGTCCGCGTCAACGAGTTCGTCTCGGTGAGCGAGCTCGCGGACCTGATGAAGATCTCCGCCACCCAGATCGTCCAGTTCGCGTTCAAGGAGCTGGGGCTGATGGTGACGGTGAACCAGCGCCTCGACTTCGACCAGATCGAGCTCATCGCGAGCGCGTTCGGGTTCGAGGCGGTGAAGGAGGAGGAGTACCAGGCGGAGGTCGAGGCCGCCGCGCCGACCGACGCGCCGGAGGACCTCCGGCCGCGGCCCCCGGTGGTCACCATCATGGGCCACGTGGACCACGGCAAGACGAGCCTCCTGGACCACATCCGCAAGGCCAACGTGGTCGCCGGCGAGGCGGGGGGCATCACCCAGCACATCGGCGCGTACCACGTCACGCTGGGCGACGGCACGGCGATCACCTTCCTCGACACGCCGGGCCACCAGGCCTTCACGGCGATGCGCGCCCGCGGCGCGCAGGTCACCGACATCGTGGTGCTGGTCGTGGCCGCGGACGACTCGGTGATGCCGCAGACGATCGAGGCGATCAGCCACGCCAGGAACGCCGGCGTGCCGATCATCGTGGCCATCAACAAGATCGACCTCCCCGGCGCCAACCCGGAGAAGGTCAAGCAGGAGCTGCTGAGCCACAACGTCATCCTCGAGCAGTTCGGCGGGCAGGTGCTCTCGGCCGAGATCAGCGCCAAGAAGGGCACCAACATCGACCAGCTGATGGAGCAGCTGCTCCTGCAGGCCGAGATCCTGGACCTCAAGGCCAACCCCGACGGCGCCGCCACGGGGAGCGTCATCGAGGCCACGCTCGACCCGGGCAAGGGCCCGCTGGCCACGATCCTGGTGCAGCGCGGCACGCTGCGCGTGGGCGACGACTTCATCAGCGGCAAGTTCAGCGGCCGCGTCCGCGCGATGTTCGACGAGCGCGGCAAGCCGGTCAAGCAGGCCGGCCCCTCCATCCCGGTGCAGATCCTGGGCTATGAGGGGGTCCCCTCGGCCGGCGACTCGTTCAGCGTCGTGGCCGACGCCGTGAGCGCGCGCGAGATCGCCCAGAAGCGCCAGCGGCTGGAGCGCGAGGCGCAGAGCCGGCGCACCCAGCGCGGCTCGAGCCTCGAGGACTTCTCCCGCCAGCTGGCGCAGGGGCAGGTCTCGTCGCTGCGGCTCATCATCAAGGCCGACCAGGGCGGCCCCGCCGAGGCGCTCGCCGACGCGCTGGCCCAGCTCGGCACCGACGAGGTGCGGGTCGAGGTGGTGCACCGCGGCGTCGGCGCCATCACCGAGAGCGACGTGCTGCTCGCCAAGACGTCGGGCGCCATCGTCATCGGCTTCCACGTGCGGCCCGACAGCAACGCCCGCGCCACCGCCGAGCGCGAGAACGTGGACGTGCGCACCTACCGCATCATCTACGAGGCGGTGGACGACGTGCGCGCCGCGCTCGAGGGGCTCCTCAAGCCCGAGGAGAAGGAAGTGGTCCTCGGCGAGGCCGAGGTGCTGCAGATCTTCAAGGTCAGCAAGGTGGGCACCATCGCCGGCTGCATCGTGCGCAACGGCGTCATCCAGCGCGGCAACAAGGTGCGCGTGCTCCGCGACGGCGCGGTGGTCTACACCGGCGGCCTCTCCAGCCTCAAGCGCTTCAAGGACGACGTGCGCGAGGTCAAGGACGGCCTCGAGTGCGGCATCGGCGTCGAGAACTTCAACGACCTCAAGGTCGGCGACCGCATCGAGAGCTTCAAGGTGGAAGAGGTGAAGCGGACGCTGGCGGCCAGCAGCGGGGCGGGGGCGTGACCGGACGCGCCTGGAGCCTGGGGTCTGGAGAGGCTGGGCGGGCCGTCGTGCCGGAGTGCCCGCGGCGGCGCTCGATCACGCCTCGCTAGGCTCCAGGCCCAAGGCACGTCGTTGATGAAGAAGAGGCG